>JAECRG010000003.1 GCA_015999875.1 Candidatus Saccharimonadota bacterium | reverse complement strand
GCGCAGGTAGGCAATTGTCTCGTCGACATACTCAGCTGCATCCCATCCGGTCAATTCTTCCGCGCAGACTTTCTGCACAGCGAGAACCAAGTTACCAAGTTTGTTGTTGAAGTCGGCATATCCGTCGCGGGTTTCCGGGACGGTGTCGAGCAACGTAGCTTGGCGGAGGGCTGTTTTGAGTTCAGTGACCCGAATTGTCGGTCCGTTAGGATCCCACGGTAGATGATCTGCCGTAAGTCTTCCGGGTTCGATGAGTCCGGCGTCTTCGTACATCTTGATGCGTGCTGCGAAGTACGCATCAGTTCCGTATTCGAGGCCGCTGGACGAGCCTCCGGGTGCTACCTTTATAGCCTGTCCTTCGGTGCTACTGGAGCAGCCAGCAAACAGGATAGCCAAGGCAGCGATTACTGCGGTCAAGAGGAGCGATTTAACCCCTCGTCTTGTTGTTGCGTTGTGTACAAACATGACGATTCCTTTCGGTAGTCGGGGCCATGTTACTATCACAATACACTAAACTTGTCAAATAGTCAAGTGTTTTTTGTGTTACACCACCTCACTACCTCTGTAAGAACCTGTATTCTGGTTGAATACGCTTCATAAAATACACTTATCCTCGGGCTATATTCTCGATATGCGGCAATGCTGAGCCAATTATGGCATTGCTTGTGTGCGAATTGTCTATAGCTTGTCGTGCGGCGGCACGAACATCCTGTACGGCAGCAGCAAGCGCAGGGTCTGCCGATCCGGATAACTCGGATAGAGCTCCGCTCAACTCGGCAGCAGCAGCAGGGTGAAGACCTGTGATATTTGCAGCTGAGAAATCGCCGCTCATGACACTTGGCGCTACGACAGTCTGTGCAAAGTTTTCGCTACTCACCCTACCCTGCATGACATTGTTTTGAGCATCTGGGTCTATCATGTGAGGCGCACCCGAAGAGCGCTGCATTGCTTGTGTGAGTTTTGCTCGGTGATCGGTAGTCATGTTGACCCAGTTTGGATCTCGTTGATCGCTTGGACTCCGCTGTTCGGATGCCTTCAGGAGCTCACTTAGATCGCTCACCTCACCCTGCTCAAGGGTTAGCTCTATGGCTGCCTCTCGTTCTACACTAGACAGACCTTCTCCATTTTTCGCCATATCTTTAATACCTTCAAATGAAGCGCCACTTGCATGGAGTATACGGGTCTTTGCGGCATTTACTTCCTCTACGTGTGCGGAGAGTTTAGCTTGAGCTGCGTGGTTGAGCGCGTCAACTTTTGAGCCACCTTTGCTCATGCTATCCAAGTAGGCTTCGGCCTTGGTGTCGTTTCCTTTTAGGCGCTGGAGTGGGTTGAGTGTCGCTTTGTCTCCGCCACTACCCGCCTCGCCGGACATATACTTGCGTACATACTCAGCCTCGGCATGACCTTTTTCACCTTCTAAGCCTTCGCGTGCAGCTTGGCGCGCATATTTGTTTTGTACGACTTTATCTCTGATTCCACGGAGACCCTTGCGTTTGTTTGGCCCAAAATGATTGAGTGCGCGCATGTCGTGCTCTGTTTTTCTGGTTGCGGCAAACTCGTCGGATTTTTTCTGTATTTTTGAGAGTGGCCCTGTAGATGACACTGCGGCACCAAATCTCTTAAGTATGCCGCCTGCAAACTTAATAAGGAATGGGGTTAAAATTAACGGAAGCGCCTGGATAGCAAGTGCGGTAATCTGGCTAGCTTGACCCACACTGCTACCTCGAGCCGTACTGCTAGCTAGTACTGTATCGGCCGCAAGACTTGAGCCTCCGTACAATAATGCAACCATAGGATACAGCATCAACATGACGATAAAGGTGCTGAGCCATTTATCAAACCACTTCTGAGTATTTGGCAGTAAGTACGCTACAAACGCCAGGGGCGCGATGACCACCAGCATGATGATGAGTGCGTAGCGAGCCACGAGAACGAGCGCGGTTACGGAGAGCGCGATCAGCACAGATGTAAGCAAAGGTACGGCAGCAGCTAGAGTGGCATAGATTAGTACCGCGCCTATTCCTGCAAAAGTAAGTATTCCACCACCGAGACCTAGCACCGATGACCAGTTTGATATGGTATTGCCTTGCCCGTACGCCGAATTGGGACTCAAGCTAGATAATACGGTCTGAAGTGAATCACCAATGATATTGGATAGATCGATAGCTATGACACATAAGAAATAAGAGCTATTCATCAGGAGTGCAGCCACGATAATACGAGGCAATAGACGCTTAATATTATAATTACTAAACCCTCCCCCTGTGACCTGGGAGATGACGATTATGAGCAGTGTCACTATAAACGCGACATTTGCTATGTCGCGAAGTGTTTTCCAGGCGTTATATGTGGCCGCACCACCACTTGACCCTGTGTCTAAGGGTTTTATCGTCAGGAACTCTTTGACGACATTCCATGCCGCATCTGCGAGTGATCCCATAAATCGCATAAGAGGACAGATGATATAGCCGATACCTTTAATGTCGCATGAAACAGGCTCTTTTTCGTAATCGGCTATCGTAAAGCCATCTGTACTTCCCTCTTCGATGCCTATACCGGCTGTTTCTTGCAGGCATTCATTTATCTTTGCCTCTTTTTGCCGACCTGCAGGTACGACACTCGCCCTTGCTGCACAGTTTTGCCAGTACCCGTCAAACGCTTTACCTGCTTGTATACGACAGGCGAGATTCTCGCGCTCTTGTTCTGTGGTTGGATTTGCAGCTAGTGGGCATTCTTTGTCTAGAAATTCTTTGCGTTTCTCGTCCCTGAGCTTATTGAGTGCGTCCGCCTGGTTTGTTTCTTCTGCGCTTTTCCCAGGCTCCCCATGAAGTACGGTGTCGAATGATATCGTGTCTCGCACATAACATTCCTTGCCATCTGTGCTAGTGACACCCTCTCCGACATACTTGGTATGCCCTTTGTCGTCGGAGCTGATATATTTATTCTGTACCTTTACGGTTACCTTGCGCGCGCCTCTGTCAACTTCAATCTTTACGTCTGTTTGCAAAAGGCAGTCATCACGTTTGTAACTTTGATAGTAGTCCTTGTCGGCGCCACCCACAGAGGGTGATGTGTTTGTTTTCTTGCTGCCATAAAACCCTTCGCTACCTGGGGGTTGTCCTGGAGATGGTGTGCTTTGAGAGAATGTCGTGCTGCCTTTGTCTGAAGTAAATATAACCGCGGAATTCTCATCATTGCCAAAATGCCCCCCCCAGACGGCAATGTCAGACCCATTCCACCGCCATGTCTCGCCATCCGCATAAGCAGGTGTGGCGAGGCCTACACTAGTTAATACTGCAGCTAGTGCAATAAGAGGGATTATGACTAGGATGTGTTTTATTTTTATCATCATAAGCTTCTCCAGGCGTCTCTTGCTGACGAAGTAACCTTTGTCTTTAGTGTATCACTCGCCTCTACTCGAGCATATGCAGCCTTCACCTCATTGACATCACTGCCGGTCACTGCGCCACTCGCCTTGGCTGCCGCAAGTCCAGCGATTGATTGAGCGCTTTGTGATGCAATGGCATTTTCGCTATATTTACCAGTTTGTATGGCTTTTTGATATAGTTGATCGACACCGTTTACCTCGCCAGTGCGAATGCTCTCAAGCGCACTGCCGCCTAGATGCGCAGCCGAGGACGATATGCCACTTTGGCTAATGCCCTTTACCAATGCTTCACGCTCCAAGTTGGTGAGTGAGCCGGTTTTGTTGTTTGCTTTGTTGATAAGTGAATGTATTTGACTCAGGTCACCTTGGCCAGCCAGTTTCTGTATAGCAGCAGCTCGGTCTGTCTCGCTCACAGCCTTGCCGCCATATGTCCCGTTTTGGGCCATCTCTTCAAGCGCGTCATTGTAGCCTACTCCGAGTTCTGCAAGCGCATCGTTTGATAGGAATACCTGATCAAGTCGCACGAGCGCCCCACTGAGTTGTTTGCCCTCGAGACTTTTGACTTGATTTGCCAGCTGATCTTCGATGAATTGTTTGGCATCTTTATTTCCACCGAAGTAACCACCTGCGCCTCGTGCAATTGATTTACCATGTCGAGCAGCATCAAGCGCCTGCGCCTTGTCGAGTTGTGCTTTGCGATAGGCTCTCTTGTGGGCTGCACGCATACCACTACGTTGGATACCTCCATAGATGCCAAAGGCGCCATTTGAGCCATTTGCCGCACGGGTTTGCTGCTTCAGCTTCTGATCATCCTTAAGTTCATTTGCTCTGCCCATGGCTCGGTCGAAACCACCCTTACCCTTGTCGTTTATAAAACCAGTAAATCGATTGAGTAGATGGCCGCCAAACTTAATCATAAGAGGCGTGATAAACAAAGGTATGACCTGTATACCTAGGGCGAATATAGTGAGCAGTATATCACCTTGCTGCGCACCGGTCTCTCGTATGATCACCGAGGCAAAATACGAACCACCAAATACAAGTGCAATCATCGGATATAGCACAAGGAGCTCGACAAACAGCTTTTGCCACCGGTCAAACCATTTTTTGGTATTTGGTAGGAGGAACATGGCAAATGCAATTGGTGAGATAACAACGAGCATAATAATCACTGCCTGTCGCAGCAATAGCACGACCCAAGTGATAAGCATTGCGAAAAGTGCAAAGAGCATCACTGGTGCTAGCGCAGCCAAATTTCCGGCAATAGCGACCGTTCCAGCCATCGCACCCCCAGCCAACACAACATTAGTGGTGATTGATTCCCAGGTGCCGAAATTGCTGTCGCCGCTATTGATGATGCTGTCACTTATGTCCTCTGTTGAAGACATAGAGGTAAAAAGCCCATAAATTGAGTCACCTACTATGTTAGATAAATCGACAGCGATAGCTGATATATAGAACGACGCATTGACAAGGATGGCCGTCACTATCATGCGAGGCAAGAGCTTACGAATGTTGTATGCCGACAACCCTCCCCCGGTAATCATCGAATACACCATAATCATAAATGCTACAACAAATATGATGTTTGCGAGCGCAAGCATTCGTGACCAGACTTGGTATGGCGGTGTATCTTGGCCGTTTACTCGCTGTTCAAATGGCCGTATTTCGAACCAATTTCGTAAGATTTTAAATAGTTGATCAGTAATCTTTGAGACAAATGTAAATGTCGGACATAGAATCCATCCAATCTTCTCTATTGAACAGGTTGTTTTTCCTTCGGTTGGGTTCTCCCTATCGGGAGGGTCGTTGAGCTTTGGTCGTACATCTTCTGGTATCTGCGTACTGAGGATAACCCCTCTGATAAATTGCTCTATAGCATCTTCCGAATCGAAGTACATCAAGAGCGAAGTATCGAGTTTCATACACGTCACAAGTAGATTGACATCTACATCCGCCTCTTCTACGTTTTTGCCGCCTAGGCCCGCTTCTTTGTAGCAGCGATCAAAAGAGTTGACGATAGCTATGAGACAGCCGTTCTTGTCGTCTTGCCTTTTATTTTCTGCACTCGCACAAAACCCTACAGCTTCATTGAGCAGTTGCGCACGGTATGCACGGTAAATGTTTTTGCGGTTTTGTTGAGGTACCCAGTCTTCGTAGCGAACACCTTGCTTGCCTAGGATATTGATCTTTTCAACCCGGTAGTTGAAGTGTTCGTATAGCTTGTACTCACACATGCTTGAAGTACTAATTCCTATTATGGATCCAGTTCCAACACTTTTGCCCCACTTGATCTCTCCGCTACCCTGACCTTGATTGCCACCATCTGTACCATCACCTTGCAAGTCAAGTTGGAGACTTCCATCATCCTGTACATTGAGCTTTATGCTTTCTGCCTTGTCATCTGGGACAAAAGTACACATCTCCTCATCGTGGTAGCCTGAAAAATCTTGCATATCGAAGCGTCCATCGATAGATTTCTGCTGACCTCCGGTGAAGCGTACTCCACCAAGTCCTGTGGCTGGGTCAAGCCCGCCACCCACCATGACAAGATCTTCCCCGTCCCAGTAATATGTCTCAATCTTATCACCGTAGTCGAATTCTCTTTTACCGTAGGAGCTTGGTGGTGGGATTGAATACTCCGACGCGCCTTCATCTGGCGGTACTAGTGGCGTCGAGATATCAGCGTAGCTAGACGAAGCAAACAGGAGCGCCGCAGAAAGTGTGGCTATAAGTATCCATAGCCGCTTCATTATGTTCTCCCCGCAGAGATGTCGACAAGTATGTCACGCTGTGCACCGATTTTTGAATTTGTCTTGACGTCTGCAAATGCGCTGGTAATAACACTACGTAGCTCAGATTGTTTATCGCCATTTGCGTACTGAATTGCAGATTTGAGCTCATTTGCCGCATGTTTGTCGAGTGTACTTATGTTTTCCGGTGAGTACCAGCCCTGATTGATGCTATTGACCACGACCTTTTCACTAAAGTTAGATTCATCTACCTCACCATTCTGAATTCGTTTGAGAGACTGCTCGTCGGCCAGGAAAGGTATTTTATCACCTGCACCACTTGCTCGTATTGCTTTGACGAGAGTTATGCGTTGCTGAACAGTCATGTCACTAGAATTTTTGATGAGTTTGATGATACCTTCGGCATCTCCGGAGCTTGCAATTTTAAGAATCGCCGATTCACGGATAGTTTCACTTAACTTTCTGCCCGCCGCGCCACCACTGCCTGTATTGCCATTACCTCCGCCACCAGCACCGGCAGCCCCGCCAGCGCCACCGCTACCTGCGGCCGCGCCACCGCCAGCCGCTGCTCCAGCAGCAGCCCCGGCATTTTTCGCAAAGCCAGTTGCAGCCATTTCTACCATGTCTGGGAAGGAAATCTCTGGATCATGCTCAAGCTCAGCCATGCCTGCGCGAACCTCATCGGCATGAAGCTTGACCTTCATGGATATGAGATGATTCTTTGCACGTCGAGTTGCGCTATCGTCATCGGTGCCGGCAAGACTCTCTAGGTATTTTTCACCCTTTGTCTTGCCGTCTCGGCCTGGCACTTTATCAGAACCCCTCATTTTTTCGAATGGACTCATGCTCTCGTCATTTCCGGCTTGCACTGCGGCATTCTCGCGAGTCTTGCCTAGTTGCTTGTCCAAGGAAGCGTCTTTTGCTTCCTTGCTATAGCGCTTTTTGACAGCATTGCTCCTAAAGCGCCATTTCGAATTCGGATTTCGCAGTTTGTTTGCATCACTTACTAACTTGCGATTGTCCGACCATTTTTGTACTTTCTTCTGTGCGGCGTTGAATGGTAGCTTGCTTTTAGCCGCACCGGCAAACTGACTTAAGAAGCCGCCACCCAGTGCAAGGATAATCGGTGTGACGGCAAGTGGTATTGTCTGCACACCAAGTGCCATAATCATGAGAAGCGGTCCTTTGATTGGGTCGGTATCTATGGTGGCCGCACCTACGCGCATAATTGCTTGTGATGCAAGATACGCACCGCCAAACACGATTGACACTGCTGGATACAAAAGAAGCAATGTAGTGAAATTACTTCTCCATTTTTCGAATAAGTTATTTGTGCCAGGGAGTACCATCGCGGCGAAGGCAAGCGGAGAGATCACAATAAACAGGACGATGAGAGCTTGGCGCAGCAGTAGTACGAGCACTGTTACGAGGAGTGCGATTGCTGCCATGAGTGCGATTGGTGCAAGTGCGGCAAAGTGCATATTTACAACCGCCGGACCTGCGACAGCAGCTGCGGGAGTAAGGTATACGAGCATCGTCACGAGACTTTGCCAGCCATCTATGTCTGCGGGCATCTGCGGCGGCACGAGGGCATGAATTGTCGAGATAAGTGTTTGACCAAGTATGTTTGATATGTCTACCGCAATACCACAGATATAGTACGAGATATTGATCAGGAGCGCAGCGACGATTAGTCGGGGTAGCATTTTTTTGATGTTGTACATATTTACGCCCATGCTGGTAACGTATGAGTAGATGATCACGAGGAAGGTGATGATGAACATTACATTCGCCAGATTCCTGAAGCTTTGCCATGCCGAGAACATACTTGATGGTTGACCTGCCCCGGTACTTTCCACCAACGGTGCTGTACGCAAGAAATACTCAAGTAAGCCGAAGCACGCATCGTTGATAGAGGCCATAAATTCTGTCGCGTCACACATGAGAGTTCCCGCAAATCCCTCTAGTGCGCATTCCTCCGTGTCCGATGGTTTTTCGTCACCCGGTAGTTGCTGTCGTCCAATATCTGAGTTCGCGCCATTCTCTACCGCGTGAACCGGGACAGAAGACAGCAAAGGAAATGCAACTATGGCCGCCACTAATAATCCTAGGGTAGCGCGGTTGAATAATTTTTTTATGCCACTCATCATCGCAACCTCTCCATAATGGCTCTTGTCTTGGGGCTAAGATTTCGCGCTAATTCTGGAGTATCAAGTACTTTTGCCACATCTCCCTGGAGACGCTCGCGCATAGCGCTGTTTGTTATGCCAGCCCCATTTACTACATGCAATAGTTCATTGGCTGCTGCATCATCCATGTTGCTCATTGCATCTTGAGAGAATTTTCCACCATTCGCAGCGCCAGTGACAAGCTCTGATACATGACCGACGGAGCCCTGCTCTACCATACCAAGCGCCGCACCGCCGAGGTGAGGTGCTTTTTTGTTCACACCGCTCTTGCGGAGTTCTGCGGCAAGTACTTTTCTCGCATCGTTGCTCATGCTACTCGAAGCATTGATAAGCTCATGTGCCATCCCTACGCTACCTGTACTCGCCATTTTCTTGATCGCGGCGAGCTGTGTTGCTTCTGAGACCTGCTTACCGTTCATATCTTTGCCCGTAAGTGCAATCTGCTTCATAGCTGTAGCAGTTCCGCCCTCCACGCCTTTGTCATTCTTTCCGTCAAACCCAACCTGCTCAATACGAGCGAGTGCGACATCCATGCGTTTCACGCGCGCCTCAAACTCTTCGTTTTTAGCAAGTGCAGTAAGCTGGTCGATTTGCTCTTCGCGTTGTTTTTCGTCGCTGATACCCTTCGTTGCGTATTCCGCGACTTCACGTGCCGTGTCGGACCCAGATAGAAATTCTTTCTTCGCATCTTCGAGATTTCGCTTGGCTAGATCTTCGGTCGCCCTCCCTCTGGAGGCAGCTCGCTGTGCATAGCCGTAAGGGTTTACTAAATTAAACGCGCGTCGCGCCCTCGTACCTTTGCTTGCTGTCTTGTCGAAAGGGTTGCCGGTAGTAAGTGCTCTTGTCTGTTGAAGTTGTTTGCGACCATCGCGGAAGCCTTGCGCTTTTGATTGTAGTGCACCATATGGCTTTGAGGCTGCACCTTTGATGACTCCTGTGAACTGATTAACTGTTCTTCCGCCGAACTTGAGGATTAACGGTGTGATAAATAACGGCACCATCATAATCCCAAGAGAGAATATTGCAAGGAACGTATCACCGTCTTGGCGAGCAGTTTCGTATATAAGCTTTGAGGCAAAAAACGAGGCGCCAAAAATCAATGAAACCAAGGGGTAGAGCATCAATAAGCTCACGAATGTTTTTCGCCATTTATCAAACAAACTGTTGGTATTTGGCAATAGGTAGGCGACAAAAGCAAGCGGCGACAAAATGACCAGCATGATAATTAATGCCTGACGAAGTATCAATATAATGATGGTTATTACCATTGCAAGCAGTGCTGCAAGCATGAGCGGTACAAGTGCTGCTAGATTTGCGTATAGTAATGCCATGCCTGTGATCTCAAGGCCTCCGAGCGTATAGTTAACCACCTCGTCAGTAGTATTCCCCCCGTTTGCTTCAGCCGCTGCTTGCGCTTCCTGCTCCTCGAGCAGGGCTTGCTGGTCCGCATTGCTACAAAAGGCATCTTTGTCATCTGGTGTAATTGAGATGATTTTACTGGTGAGGCTTTGCCACGTCGAGCAAGCATCGGACCCCTCTGCTTTAGGAGTAGAGATAGATATCATGAAACTCTGTATGTTTTTGCCTGCAATATTCGACAAATCTACCGCAACTCCGCATATGTAGAATGAGATATTCACAAGCAGTGCCGCAACAATAAGCCGCGGTGCGATCTTCTTTATGCCGTAAGAGCCTATGCCGTAGCCAGTGACTTGTGAAACGATGATAATCATAAAGACTACGACAAATGCTATGTTAGCTAAATTCCTGAGACTTTGCCACGCACCATAGACAGTTGACTCCCCTCCTGTCGATATCTGCTCTTTAAGTGGTTCTATTTCAAGTAGACCAGTCAGTAGATCAAACGTAAAGTCGGTCAGTTGCGCTAAGTAGTATGTAGTCCAACATACAACCCAGCCAATCCCAGGGATCGTACACTTGCTAGCTTGTCCGGCGGGCTTCTCATTGTTGGTCGTGTCTCTGTCGATGCCAAGCTTTTCGGCAAAACAATTCAGGAAAGGTTCCCCATACATGACGTTTTGCTCGTAATTAAACTGAGATTTACATTCGTTTGCAAATCCTTCAACAGTTCTTCGCTTCTCTTCTAGGCATTGTGTTTCTTCGGGGGTATTGCTATTTGTGCGCAGGTTCTCGAGCGCATTTGCACCACACTCATCGCCCAGATAAGTGGTTGTAAGCGACAATTGCTCTTCCGCTACTTTGTCTCGTTGTGCTTGTGCGTTTTCAATTCCCCGAATATTTTTTTCAAGTCCGGCGAAATAATCGCATTTTTTGCCATCACTGGTTAGCGTGGCTTCTGATTCGGATGTTGGAGATACGGTAAGTGTTAGCGTGGCTTCGCAGTCTTTGTCTTCTGCTACGTACGTAAACACTCCTGGTTGGTCACCCATTTCAAAGTTTGATGATGTCGGGTAGTTTCCGGCGCGGCCATTTATGCTTGTGGGTGATTGCCAAACGTAGCCTTCCCCAGCAGCAAACGCGGAATCACCAAAAAAGAATCCGCCGACAAGCGACAATGTAAAAATTAAGAGGAGTTTTCCCTGTGTCCACCGTTTATACATAAGCGATATGCCTATTATCCCTCAAACAGAGATAAATATAAAGCTCTTCAGCGTTTATTATATGTGACGTAGTATATTATTTGCACCCGATGTTAAATTATGTTTGATGTCGTGGTCGTTTTGCATTTTCTCGTAACTATCTCTTACGGCATCTTTGCCAGCCGTGTCGAGATGCTGAACCATGCCTCTTACTACATCTGCACTCTGGCTGGACAAGTTATGGGGGGTGTATTTTCCAGCAGCAGCAGCCGAATTGTAGAGATCTGCGACGCCATCCGCTCCACCTGCAGCCCCACTTTGTATTTTGTTTATTGCTGAACCAGAAAGATGTACGGCATTTTTTGCTACGCTGTTTTTTGCCATACCATCCGTAAGTGCTTTTCTGAGAGACTGACTCATTTGGTCTGACTGTTCTATGAGACTGTGTATCTCACCTAAGTTACCCTCTGCTGCCATTCTGCGGATTGCAGCAGCCTGCTCTTCTTCGGATATATTGTTGCCGTTTTCATCTTTGCCTTGCGCACGTTGTGAAATATCCACAGGGTTTCCGCTAAGAATCAATTCGTCTATCACGGCATCCGCCGCGTCGACGTCTTCTACTGTGAGCTGAACCCTGACTTGCGTGGCCATTGCCTCTAGGGCCTTCATGCGATCGGCCTTCTGCGCGCCTGTTGAACCGGCGGTTGCCTTGTCCGCAACACTTGCTGCCACGTCTTCGTCTGCTAAGAAACGAGCCTTGGCTTGATTGGTGCCTCGCCCTTTTTGGTATTTGTGTTTAGTTGTCTTCGCAGCACGACGTTGATAAAACGAAGTTAAAGCCTTGGGTCCATCACCATTGAGTGATGAGATCTCGCGCTCTTTGTATTTATTATCGGCCCATCTTCGTGAACTGCTCTTTGCTTTATCGAAGATACCTTTGTCTGGATTATTTATGATTCCAGTGAATCTGTTGAGTAGATTGCCACTTAGTTTCATCAGAATCGGTGTTATGAAGAATGGTATTACCATTACACCCAGTGCAAGTCCTGCAAATATGATTGCAAATGCACCATCGTCTGGTGCCGAGCGACTGATAACTCCAGCGGCAATCCGAGTGCCGCCGTAGATGATACCGACCATAGGATATAGCATGAGGAGTGTTAAAAAGGCTGTCCACCATCGGTTAAACCACTTTTGGGTGTTTGGTAAGATATTTAAGGCAAACGCAATCGGAGCAACTATGACGAGCACAATTATAATTGCTTGCCGCGCAATCAATATTAGAATAGTGATGAGAAGTGAAACGAGACCCGATACAATGATGGGTAGTATTTCAAATGTCATCATGGATATTGCTGCACCACCTGCCCCTACAAGTGCTAGTGAGGATACTTGACCAAATGTACTAAACGAAGGCGCAACCGTCGGAGCAATGCTTACTAGTACGTCTTTGAGTGCGGTTCCAAGTATGTTTGATATATCGATTGCAATGGCACAAATATAAAATGATGAATTGATGAGGATGGCAGCAACGATAAGCCGAGGCATCATGCGCTTAATTGTATAATTACTTAAGCCACCGCCCGTGATCTGCGAGTATACGACGCCCAGGAACCCTAGTATAAATACTATATTTGCTATCCAGTTTAGTGCCCGCCATGACGAATAGACGGTGTTGCCCGCTGCCTGGTTGGTGTCGAGACTAGGCAGAAGCATCACTTCCTTAAGGAACTCATACATACCATCAAGAAGCTTCGAAAGTATATTTGCCGCTTCACAGATAATCCACCCCATGCCTACTACGTTGCATTTCTGGAACTCCTCGTTGCTAATATCTTGCTCTATTGTCCCCTGTAGGAGCGATAGAGGATATCCGGTTTTGTTGGCAATGCACTGATAGAGATCTTCTTTTTTAACATCTCTCTCTACTCCATCCTTGCCTCCAAGTTCCGCGTAGCATGCATCAAACGCCGCAGTAAGCTTGCTCATGCAGGCATCGGGGTTTGGAGCGTCGGGTTCTACGCGGCTGCAAATCGTCGACCTATTACCTTCAAACGCCTCGCGTCGAGAATTTTTCTCATCCAGACGTCGTTTTTTATCTCCGAAACTTTGTCCGTCGAGTGTAAGTTCCTCGCTTCGCTCTACTCTACAGGTAGCGGTTATCCCCTGTGCTTCTCGCTTAAGATATTGTACCCCTAGAGGGTCATTAAGGTTGCCTTTGACAGCAATATAGCTATCGCAACTCAGGCTACCGGCATCATTCTTGTAGTAAATTGTACTTCCGTCGCAGTTTGGGTCTCCTGCCCAATTGCGGATATCTTTTTCTGCTGACTCATCCTTGTTTGCACCACAAGGAATGTCGGTCTTAGTGAACTTTGTTCCTCGAAAGTCGACACTGCCATCTGCATTTTTTGTCGCGTTGTTGTCTGCTGCATAGGATGGCGTCGGCGAGAGTAGTGTAGCACTTAAGAGCGAAAATAACAGGCTGGCTAAGATCACAGACCAACCTACCCATAGACGTCGCCACTCCGACCGATATACTTGCATGTACTATTATCCTAGTTGATAGGGATAAATATGGCAATGATATCTCTTGTGCTTGACTCAGTTGTAATTAGTACCTGTAGTGTTGTTTTTTGCAAAAGCATGGTATATTTTATTGTATAGATTATGAAAACAAAACAAAATAAAAAATCTCATATACTATTAGCCGCTATCTTTGCCGTCATGCTATTTGTCGGGCAGGGGTTTATCTTTTCTGACCACGCGTATGCTAAGACGTGTGGTGGAGTTGAGGTAGCATATTTTGAGTGCGGTGATGAATTCACTGGTAATGGCGGCGTTGAGACTTCAGGCCTTTGGGGTATTCTCACGGTTGTTCTCAATATTATGATTGCAGGAGTGGGTATACTGGCAGTAGGCGGTATTGTCTACGGAGCGATTATGTATGCTTCAGCTCAAGACAATGCGTCACAGGTGCAAGAAGCTATCGGCATAATTCGAAACACTATTATCGGTCTTGTGCTGTTTGCTTTTATGTATGCATTGCTGCAGTTCTTAATCCCAGGAGGTATACTATAATTATGAAGAAGATACTATTAAGTTTGTTGCTCGTGGCCTTTGCTTCAACGAGCCTGGTCGTGGCTCAGCCAAGTACTGCTGATGCGGCATGTAATAAGCGTTTCCTCGGTACAATGCCTGCGTGGTATAACGGCGTCGCTAAGGGTGGTGCTGAAGACTGTGACGAAGTAAGCGTTGAGGCTGTAGCCGGTAATGGCGACAAGGCCTACGGGGGTAAGCTCGGAGCATTTCTCACGCGCATCGCGTTTAATATTGTAGAGATTTTGATGAATGTCGCAGCGTATGTTGCTGTCGCCTTCATAATTGTTGGTGGTTTCAAGTATCTTACAAGTATGGGGTCTGACGGTAATGCAAAGGGTAGGAAGACAATTATCAATGCCTGTGTTGGCCTGCTACTCTCTATCCTTTCCATCGGAATAATAAACTTTGTAACGGCAAACCTATAGGAGATTATAATGTTCGGATTACTCACCTATCACGTTTTAACCCTACTTGGTGCACCAGCTCTTAATATCCAAGGCGTCCCTAATCGTGGTGGGAATGAAACTACGCTACTGCAGGGTCTTCTAAATACTGTGTATGCTACTGCTGGCATAGTTGCGGTTATCGTGATAGTTATCGCAGGCTATCTATATGTCACCTCAGACGGTGATGCAGCTCGCGTCAAACAGGCTAAAAATGCCATTATCTATGCGGTCGTCGGCCTGGTTGTTATTATCCTCGCCTTCTCCATCACGGCATTTATCAGTGGTCAGGCAACTACTGGTAACGGCTTTTCATACCTGGAGGCTTACTATGTTTAAATCACTTGCTGCGTTTGCTACTGTGGCAATAATTACCGCTACGCTATTAGTAGGATTTGGTGCTGTTTCCGATGCGGCTCAGGCATCTAACTACATCAACCAATCATGCGGCTTGGCTGGTGGAAGTAGTATTTGTACTGACGCTCAGTCGGGTGCGGGTGGATTCAATACGACTGTAACTCGAATTATAAACGGGATGTTGCTGATGATTGGAATTGTGGCGACGATCGCCATCATCATCGGCGGTATTCGCTACGCTACCTCGAATGGAGATGCGAATCAAACAAAAACTGCTAAAAACACTATTATGTATGCTGTTATCGGATTGATCGTTGCAATACTTTCGTATGCGATTGTAAATTTTATACTAGATGCATTCTAAAAAAAGGAGATTATTATGAGTAAGACAACACTACTAACAACAACAGCTATTGCAGTAGCACTGAGTGTCGGATTGGTGTTAGGTGGCGGGTATGTCGCATTTGCATCGACCGCAAGCCAAATTCAAGGAGGCCTCAACAATGTGGGTGGTGGTAGCGGCGGCAACCTGCAAGACGGTATACAAACAGTTATTAATTTACTTCTCTTCTTGATCGGTGTAATTTCTGTAATCGCCATCATTATCGGTGGTATTCGCTACACTACTTCAAACGGGGATGCCGGCCAGACAAAAGCCGCAAAAGACACTATTATGTATGCTGTTATCGGATTGATCGTTGCGATCATGGCGTATGCAATTGTGCGATGGGTGGTGAATGTATTCATGTAGTTCACTTTTAACCCCATATATGCTATAACATACAAAGAAGAAAGGAATAAAATAAATGAAACAACAAGCAAAAACACTTGCAACGCAGACAAGCTACCTACTAGCATCAATGTTCGCTGCACTGAGTATCTTGTTCGCGGGTATGCTAGTGATGGCGCCAGCCGCACATGCTGCTAACTGTGACACACAAGGTGGTAATAACCTGACAATATCAGGCGGAGTCAACTGTGCACAGGGTGAAGAACAGCCAACTGAGCTATTCGGACAAGAAGGTATCTTTACTACTGTAGTAAACGTACTTCTCTTCTTGATCGGTGCGATCAGTGTTATCATGCTCATCATCGGTGGTATTCGCTATACTATCTCAAATGGTGATCAAGGCGCTGTGACATCTGCAAAGAACACTATTATGTACGCAATCATTGGTTTGATCGTGGCTATCATGGCTTACGCAATCGTCGGATTCGTTACTGGACAATTTGCTGGTCAGCAGTAAATAGTACAAGTTTCGCTACGAGAGCGATACATATAAAAATACTCCCGATCGGGAGTATTTTTATATGTATGTTTCAGATTACATAATCTGGATTTTCTTTGCCTGCTCCTGCACTACTTTCGGGAAGCTGATAGTAAGTACGCCGTCTTTGAGGGCTGCCTTAGCTTCATCTTCTTTAACTGCAAGTGGCAATGCCAACGTGCGGCTAAACTCGCCCCAGTAGCATTCCTGGATGTGCCAGTTGTTTGCTTCTGATTCGTCGCCACTACTTAGTGTGCCGCTGATAGTCAGAATACCCTCGCTGATACTGACATCAAGGTCATCTTTGTTCACACCTGCGGTGCGAGCTTTGATTACCAACTCATCGTTAGTTTCATATACATCTACTGCGAGTTGTCCAGGGAAATCATCCTCGGGCTCCTCATCTATTATGGTCGCGGCTACTTGAACTGGGTCGTCCTGAGGTTCTTGCGTCAGATCGTCGTCGTTCAGGAATGCAGCCGCCAATTCGTCTTCGATTAGTAAATCGTCGTCTTTCTTACGGGCCATGATATCCTCCACTTTTCTCTAGGCTCTATCGACAGATAGTCCCTTTTAGTATAACAAACGAAGGTCTATAATCAATAGCGAGAGTATCTTATACGTAAAAAGTACAATGTTAGATTCACTATTTTCACAACTAGCTCCTCACTACTGTTTGTCTTGCGGTGAGATTGGTGCGCAAATTTGCGAGAATTGTTTTTATGACATCGATTTAACAGCCCGGCAGACGTGTCTAAAATGCCATGGTTCCTTGACTTCCCAGCAGTGTAACTCATGCACGTCCCTCACGGGAGTACAGCAGTTCGTGTTCGCGGAGCGTCACGGAGTGTTGGAGCGACTCATAGATGAGTATAAGTTTGCATATACGCGAGAAGCATATCGTACGATTGCGCGACTATTTGCCCACTATGCGCCACACTTCCCTACTTCAGCCCAAATTATTCCTCTACCTACCTCTACTACTCATATACGACGGCGTGGTTTTGATCATACTCAAGATATAACAAGCCGGTTCAGTAAAGAGCGAAGCTTGCAGCAAGTGAGATTGCTCGAGCGCCGCCATAACCATTCGCAGGTCGGCGCGAGTGTGCTTGAGCGACAGCAGCAGGCCGATACCGCTTTTACTCTTAAGCAACAATCGTTAAACCCCGACAGGCTATATGTGCTGTGTGACGATATCGTCACTACAGGAGCATCTATGGTTGCCGCCATCTCTTTGCTGCGTAGTGCGGGTGCACAGAATATTGTAGCCATGGCCCTGCTACAACAACCCTGGAAAAACTAAATGCAATATGCTATAGTTGTCGAAGTGTTACAGAGATGAGACTAACTAGTTTCGAGAGATAGCACTGACATGGAGAGGTGACCGAGTGGTTTAAGGTACTTGTCTTGAAAACAAGCGTGGGGCAACTCACCGCGAGTTCGAATCTCGCCCTCTCCGCCATAGAAAATGACCCCGTTTGGGGTCATTTTCTATGGCGACAGGTCAACCTCTGATATCTCACTCTCTCGTATAAAAAATATAGACCCATTTCAGGTCTATATTTGTAAGCGATACAAAGCTACCGGCTAGAAGCTTGTTGCTCCCCCGCCACCACCGCCCGTGAACGAGCCGCCGTTTGCAAAAGTACCTGTTACGAAACTAACCGCCGCATAGGCAAGTAGTGCCACGATGATACCTACGATTGCGTAGAGGATAGTATTTTTAGCTGCGCTCACATTTGCAGAGTCGCCGCCAGAGAGTACGTAGCGAAGCCCGCCGATAATTATCATGATGACACTGATCGCACCTACGATAAACAGCATCACATTGGTGATCTGTGCAAAGATGCCGCCATCGCCAAACAGTACAGCTGGCTGATCGTCGCCACGTGCTGCTGCTGCGCCACCAGAAACTCCACCACCTACAGCATTCGCTGTACTCCCGCCGAGTGCGATAGTGGTTGCTGCTATGATTGCCAATGCGTAAATTTTTTGCTTCATCAGATATATCCTTACTAAGTCTATGGCCATACTATAACAAAGTACTAGGGGTTTGTCTATCAGGGGTAGGTATGCTACAATATTCCAAGTCAGCCAGATGAGATACGTAAGTATTTCCATCACGTGGAGGAGTACCCAAGTGGCTGAAGGGGACGGTTTGCTAAATCGTTAGTTCGGGGAGACCTGAAGCGGGAGTTCGAATCTCCCCTCCTCCGCCAAATAGAAAAGCCGTGCGGCTGCACGGCTTTTCTATTTGGCTAATGTACAAAGGAAACTTTAGTCCTTATTCGCAAAACAAAAAGTACTATGCGTTTGCGGCATGTTTTTATTTGCTATGATAGAAGTACAATATATCAATATCCTGACGAGTGCGACGTACCAGGCCGGCAAAGACGACGCAAGAGGATGTTCATGGCTTGGATTATACTTGTACTATCGGGAATTCTAGAGGCCGTCTGGGCGACAGCCCTCGGTAAATCAGAAGGCTTCACTAAAACAGCTCCGACAATAGTATTCTTACTCGGACTATTTCTCAGTATGGTTGGGCTTGCCTATGCAATGAGGACATTGCCAGTGGGTACGGCATATGCAGTATGGGTCGGTATAGGCGCATCTTTGACAGTTACCTATGCAATGATGACAGGATCGGAGACGGTGTCTATCTTGAAGGTAGCATTCGTTCTAGGTATTATTGCATGTGTTATTGGTCTAAAATTACTGCACGACTCCTAGCAGGAGATTTTCAAAGCTTGCCTATAAAGGCCTGCTAAATAGAAAAGTCGTGCAGACAGACAGTCTATTTAATTGAAATTATTTTCGCGTTTGATATATCGATAACTCCTTTGTAGAGAACGTGAGGTATGAACTGATAGTTGAATACTGCTTGGCCGCTGTCGCGTAAACTTCGATAGTATTTGTCTGTCGCGGGCGGAATGTCTTGTAGCTCTTCGATGCGTGTGTTGCTGAGCCACTCGACCGACCAGTGTGCTTCTCCGGGTGCTGTTTTGAAATATACAGCAGCACTAGTCGGATCTAGTGTGGACGTATCTATGGCAAAGTAGTTATAAGCCGGTATCTCTGCGATCAAACCAAGTTCTTTCTGGCGATCAAAAATCTTTTGCGGATGTAGTGGTAGCAGCTGCACTACGTCATTCCAAAGGCAGTTTAGTAATGGTATTTTGCGTTCAAGTATAGTTTCGCGACCCTCGTACTTCCGCAGGTACTGCGCAGCTAACTCCGGATACTTTGTCCGTAACTGGCCCAGCGGTACAAGTTCACTGCCTTTAAGATCTTGTGGTATGCCGTGGTAAAGCAGCTGTGTCATATGGCTAAGTGGTATTTTTAGCGACAGCTTTCGCTAGTATTGCTAAAAACAAACCTAACTAGTCTTTACGTACGGATGTAGTGATGAATCCGATTAGCGTACTGACCGCAAGTAAGATGATTGCGACGATGCCGATCTTTATAAGCCACTCTACGACAAACTCCCATGTAATAGCTTCTAGCACTGCAGCTATCGCAAGCAAACCAGCAAATATAACATACAGCCCCACAAGCAACAAAGCGCTGTACTTGATATATGGAGTTGAAGTTGTTTTTGTTGGTGCTGGCATGAGGTGATTCCTGTTTATTGTATGAACACAGTATAGCATAAGCGAATCACGATTTATTTTCTCGTAATTACTCTCATCCAGTAATTACTACAGCAGATATATCGTCTACCTTTGCACGGCCGCTTATTCCGTCTGTGCCAAAAGCATCACTCTTCTCGCCGATCGATACTTGTCTTGCGCGTTCTACGATCCTGTCGGCTGTTTGCTGGTTATCGATGTCCTCTTCCGTAGCCTGTTGTAGTAGCTTTGCAATTTCCGAGTCACGCAGGTTATCTGTCACTCCATCGGAAAAAAGCATGAACTTTTCACCGCCCGAAAGCATGAGCGCGCCAGTAGTTACTCTGTCTGCATCGTATTTGCGCCCCAGGGAATTTATAATGATGTGATCATTGAGGTCTTTTCTTGATTCCATCTCAGCGACTGTTCTCTGATAGTTCATTTGGGCGATTGGGTTGTTTGGGTATGCGAGCTCGAGATACCAGGCGTGATCAAGTGTGAGCGGAGTGAGAGTGTGTTCTCTATCGCCTGCAGTATCAAATAGATACAGCCGACTATCCCCGGCAGATATCCAGGCTATATATTCATTCCCCTGTTCATCTTCGCGAAATATTGCAGCAACCCCAGTAGTGCTTGCACTACCTGCTTTTGCTGTAACTTCATCGCTGGCTTTTTGCGCTATCTCTCTGAGGTAGTCTCGTATATTTCTAGGTGACAGGGTTGCAGGAATCGAAGCCAACTGCTCTCTGAAGATACTTCGTGCAGCTTCGGATGCGAGATTTGAACTACTATCTGCACCTACTCCATCGAACACACCTGCACTTCGTGATACCATGTCGACAAAAGTCGCGTCTTCGTTGTGGATATGACGCTCCGACACTACACTTGCCTGCCCACCGCTAAACGTGCGTTCTAGGGGTTTCTCCCTAGAGATTGGTGCACTTGTGTCGAAATTGTACTGAGAGGCTGCAGATCCTAAGCGGATTATTCCTGTGTAGTGAGGGTCGTCTTCAGCATCATAGTATGATTCTGGCTGAGGGGGAGTTGCATGCTGGGTATTTTTGCGCAACTCTGCCGCGGAAAAGGATTCTACCTTCTCATGCTTTGGAGCAGAATGGGGTGCATCGCCAGGATGATTCATGCAAAATATTATACATTAAAATATATAAATAGTCAATCTACAGTGATTTTCTGAGTTCATCAAATTTGCGCTTGGCGTCGCCAGGTTCGTGTGTAATCTCTCCGATATATGAAGTGCGTAGGTTTGTGCCAAATACAACATCTCGAACAATGCGGCCTAAGATGATAAATTTTGGAGTACCTACCTGCTCTGCGATGTGAGTAATATGCCCCACTATCTCGCGAGTAAGCTTGGTCTGAGTTTTGTTGAGTTTCGGGTGGATACGTGAGATCAGGAAGAAACATAATCCCCAGGCAAGGCAACCTACGATAAAAAGAGGTGTTAGCATGAGTACGAGTAGCCACCACAGCGGGTGAAATACAGCTGCAAGCCACCACGATAAGCCAAAGATGATGATGTAGAGTGCGACGAGAACGATGAGCGTCGGCCACAAAAGCTGGCGACCATATGATGCGGTGATAGCGCGCACGGCGAGTACAGTTGAATCCATATAGCTAGTATACCATTTGGCTCACTAGAGATATGTCGTATACACTAGGTGTATGGAAGATTCTATTTTTACAAAGATTATCAACGGGGAGATTCCCAGCCACAAAATCTATGAAGATGAGCATACCTACGCGCTTCTCGACATTCACCCTATTACATTGGGTCATACTCTCGTGATTCCCAAGCGACAGGTGGCGTTTGTATGGGATCTCGACGACGAGATGTATCAGGCACTACAAGCCAGTGTGAAAAAGATCGCCCTGCATTTACGTACCACACTTGGTGTGCCCTATGTAGGTGAGCAGGTCATAGGTGTTGATGTGCCGCATGCGCATGTACATCTGATTCCCTTCACGGAAGTTAGTGAGTATAGGCACTCACCTGATATGACTGCCGAGCCAGATCATGAGCTTTTGGCAAATATCGCTATCAAGCTGAGGTACGAGTAGTTTACTTAGCTTACAAAAAATGTAATAATATACACAACACGTAAATGAGTACCCTGTGAGATGCGAGAGGGTAAGCCATAACAATACTGCACGTGATTCTCGAAAAGTATGACGCTCGCCCGATCCACTGGGGTAGACCTATATCTTATAGGTGAGTTGATATCAACTACTTCCCTTCATGGCATAAGTGTCGATAGATGTGTAGCTATCCCGATGAGTCCAAAAGGACGAAACATTTAACGAGGAGTCTCATGAGTATACGTATAATCGCAATTGGCAAAAAGCACGAAAGCTGGATTATCGAAGGGTTAGAGCGCTACCAAGAGCGCCTCAAGAAGCCATATGACGTAGAATGGGTACTCTTGCCACATTCTAGTCTAGAGGGTATTAGCGCACGTAAGGAAGAGTCAGAGCGCATACTTTCGAAGGTGGATACGTCCGCGCATGTCGTGTTGCTCGATGAAATTGGCAGAAATATCACATCACCAGAGCTCGCGGGTATGTTGGAGCGACAATTTGCACATAAACCGATAACTATTGTTATCGGTGGTGCGTACGGGGTCACGCCAGAGTTGCAGCAGAGGGCAGATTTTATATGGTCATTATCACGCTTAGTGTTTCCCCACCAGCTGGTGCGGCTGGTGCTCATAGAGCAGCTATATCGCGCTCAGGAAATACAAACAGGTGGCAAATATCACCACCTGTAGTTAAGTAAGTCTATGGCTATAGGGTGAGCCTCCTCCGAAGAAGAAGCTCACCCAGGGTGTCAGCAGCCGTGGCTTTCGAGGTCTTGCTTGAAGCTGTCTCTTTCTGGCCAAGCGCTGTAGGTCAGCGGTAGCGCATGAGTTTTGACAGTGATAAGCGTGGTGGGGTTGTTGTTGAGGTCGGTGGATTGTGCGAAATACACCACACACCCTTTGTCTGAATACATGACACGGAGCTCCTCTTTTGTTGCAGCCTCGCTGCTGAGTTGTCCGAGTTCTTTCATCTGCGCCTCTGTGAGATGTTGTATGTCATCTAGTCCGGCTTCATGGCCCTTGTTTTTGACAGTGTCCTCCCATGGCTCTAGGATCGGCGGCGGCGGATTTGCCGTACACGCGACGGAGCTTAGTGAGATGGCGGCCACGCACGCTATCCCGATTGCAAACTTTCCGGTGCTGTACACATTACTACTATATATCATAATATTGACTTATTCAACATATTATGCTAGTATAGTACTACAAAACTAAAAAACAAACATGCAAAAAATTACACAATCATTTATAGGTATATTAGCTCTTAGCACGATGTGCGGAGTTCTTATGCACGACACCCATATAGACAAGGCTACGGTACACGTACTCACCCATCTTAACGGCAACGCAGATGGTGGAGTCTCGGTGTCATCTCACCCTCATACGCATAGCGAACGAAATCCACTCGGTGGCAAAGCGCAAGCAGCCACAGCCAGAGATCCGCGTGACGACAAGGTTGCGCATCACGACCAGTCGGACTATTTCCGTCTTCCCGGCAGCGCCGACATGGACAATACGTTAGTACTAGTTTAGTACGTTGAGTTCGGTTGCAAGCTGCTCGATAAGAGTAGTTGTAGCTTGTAGCTCCTGCTTCGTCTCTTCTACGAGATGCGCAGGTGCTTTGGCGACGTAGTTTTCGTTTGCCAAGCGACCTTCAAGTGCCTTTTTCTTCGCACGAGTTTCGGCGAGGCGTACTTCGAGATTGGTCTGGTGTTCATAGAGTGTATCTTCGTCGATATCAAGCCATGCTTCGCGTCCAGATGCTGCGAGACGAAGTCCCCTTGCCTGCTCTACAGAGGCGACGTCGCTTACGCGAGAAAGCTGCTTGATCAGGGCTGCGTTTTCTTCTATCAAGGTGTCTCGCTGGAAAAGCAGCGGGTATCGTTTGTTGCCGGGTAGTTCGCTCATGACGTAACGAGCTTCAGATACTAAGGCTTGTACACGAGTAAATTCTCCTGCAGAGATATCGTCGCAGTCGAGAGCCGTAGGCCAGTGTTCAAGGATGAGCAGGCTGTCGGTCCATGGAAGCGTCTGCCAGATTGTCTCAGTTACAAATGGCGCAAATGGATGTGCAAGGCGTAGTGATGTCTCGAGTACCCATGCGAGTAGGTCGGGATTGATATCTGCCTTGCTAGCTTCGATATACCAGTCCGCTACGTTGTCCCAGATGGCGTGGTAGACAGCTTCACTCGCTTCGGCAAAGCGATAGTTAGTGAGCTGTTGCTCAATATCGTCACTCGCTTGATTGAGTTCATGGATAATCCAGTGGTCGGCCAGAGTGGCTGCTTTTGGCGCAGCTGGTGTGTACCCTTCTCCAAGCTTGTCGAGTATGAAGCGGGAGATGTTCCAGAGTTTGTTGCAGAAGTTTCGCCCTGCAATCACCTTGCTGGTAGCAAACGCTTGGTTCTGCCCTGCCCCGCGGCTTGAGATGAGGCCGAAGCGGAGTGCGTCGGAGCCATGTTCTGCAAGAATCTCCATAGGGTTGACGACATTGCCTTTGCTTTTGCTCATCTTTTGGCCGTGTTCGTCGAGCACGAGGCCGTGTAGGTAGACGTCTTTAAACGGCACCTTACCAGTCGAGTAGATACCCAGCATGATCATGCGGGCTACCCACTGGTAGAGGATGTCGTGGCCGGTTTCAAGTACGCTAGTAGGATAATACTTCGCGAGGTCACCTTCGGTGAGTGCATCTGTGGTGATGTAGGGCCACTGTCCACTGCTAAACCACGTGTCGAAGGTGTCTTCTTCGCGAACATATGTTGTACCCTCTACAACAATTTCTTTTTCTTCAACTCTTGTATCAAATATCCAATCTTCTGGATCTTGTTTGTTTACAAAGGCCGGGATAGGGATACCCCATGGAATCTGTCGTGAGATGTTCCAATCTTTGAGATTGCGATAATACTGCAATACTGCAGACTTGCGGCTTTCTGGATAAAAGGTTACTTCGTCTGCTTCAATAGCTTCAATAGCTTTTTCTGCAAGTGGCTTTACGCGTATGAACCATTGCTCTTTGATGAGTGGTTGAATGGGTAGCCCGCTTTTGTAGTCGTAGCCGACAGAGTGTTCGATGGTGTCTTCGCCCCTACGTAGCTCTAGTGCTGCGAGTGCTGCGAGGATCTTTTTGCGTGCATCTTCTACCTCGAGGCCTACATAATTGCCCGCTTCACTTGTCATAGTGCCATCGAAGCCGATTACTTGTATGCGAGCGAGATCATGACGATTGCCCATTTCGAAATCATTTGGATCGTGGGCTGGGGTGATCTTGACTACTCCAGTGCCATAGGTGGGATCTACGTAGTCGTCGGCGATTACCGGGATCTCACGATCGGTAAGTGGTAGTTGCACCTTGCTGCCGATAAGATGTTTGTAGCGTTCATCGTCTGGATGTACGGCTACGGCGGTGTCGCCGAGAAGTGTTTCCGGGCGAGTGGTAGCCACAACCAACTCCCCTACTTTGTCTATCAGTGGGTAGGCTATCTTCCAGAGAGTTCCCTTCTCTATCTTGTGGTCTACTTCTATATCTGCATAACTTGTCTGGTATTTGGTGCTGTAATTAACGATGCGTTCACCTCTGTAAATAAGGCCTTCGTCCCACATCTTTTTAAATGTGCTGTTGACGGTATTGATGACTTTTTCGTCGAGCGTAAAGGTGAGATTGCTCCAATCGGCACTTGCACCAAGCGCTCGGAGTTGGAGCTCCATGTTGCCACGTTGTTCGTCGACGAAATTCCAGACCTGGCTGTAGAGCTGTTCCCTACTGAAATCAAAGCGACTTTGGCCTTTTTCGCGTAGTACTCGTTCGTAAACAACCCATGTTTCGAAGCCTGCGTGGTCCGCACCAGGTAGGTAGACGGTGTCGCGACCTTTCATGCGGTAGTAACGGATCAAGATATCTTCTACCTCCACCATAAGTGCATGGCCGACGTGCAGGTTTCCGTTGGCGTTTGGCGGTGGCATGACGATACTGTACGGCTCACCCTCCCCTTTTGGAGAGAAAGCGCCAGAAGTTTCCCACATGGCGTAGATATTCGGTTCGTATTGATCTGGCTCGTATGTTTTTGCTAGTTGCATGTGTGTGTCCTGATAGATAGTTATTTCACGTGAAAAATGTTGCAAAACCTAATACTTCACGTGAAAATACGTAAGCATTCCTACCCAGGGTTTGCCACATGTTTGTTTCTATACCTAGTATACCATACTACGAGAGGCCGCGCTTGATAGCGCGCGCGGCTCTGTAGGCGGCGTGTCGGAGCTGTTTGACGGGGTATTCGTAGGTTTCGGATAAGTCTTGGGGGTAGCCGCCAAACGACTTTTTGAAGCGAGTAAATCCTGCCCATTTGTGGTCTGGATTTTCGCTCGTAGTGATGCCGTAGAGATCACACACCTGTTTGCCTCGTTCGTGGGTGTCTACGATAATAGCGGCGAGTAAGGCAGTGCTGGCACCGAGCTTACGATACTCCTGGGTGGCGGCTGCGTGAGCGTAGTAGTGTGCATTGGTGCCTTCGTAGACTAACGCGGCTGCGATTGTCTGCTTTTTATAGGTGATGAAATGAAGTGAAGCGGCTCCTATCGGCATGAGCGCTTTGGCCTGGGCGATGAAATAGCTATCTGGGTGTACGCTGATTTGATTGTGGGCTGCGACACCATGGAGTAGGGTGGTGAGGCGTGAGATATCGGCAGGTTTGGTGCTGCGCTTGTAGCTCATATCTTTCTTTGTGTAGTTACGATAAAGGTTGCGATTGTTTTGCTTCATGTCGGCAACTATCTCTTCCGCTGAACGAGTTGTATCGACACACCAAGTATGAGCCGGCTGAGAGTAATAGATCTTGTGTGTGCCTAGTCGTTTCATGTCTTCATGTGTAAATTCAGTACCGAGTGGCTGAATGCGCACGTAGGCGGCATTTTGGCTACGGGCGAGTGCTCTAAGGGAGGCAAGAGCGGTACGGAGTGCACGATGCGTTTCGGCGGTAGGGCCGTAGGGGCAATATAATCTGCTGAGGCCAAAACGAGCCGGCTCGAGGATTGCGCGATATTCCCAACCTTCACCACTTCGATGAAATACCTTACGACCAAGCGACTCCTGAAACACCTGCCATGCTTCGGACTGTTGGAAATGTACATCTATGTTGTTACTCATACAACACTCTTTTCGTGTACCATCGAGAGACTTGGGCGAATTTCTAGCTCATAGGGAGACACCGGCTCGGATCGTTGCGCGACGAAGTAGCCGAGTGTGGCGATCATGGCTGCGTTGTCGGTGCAAAGCTGGATAGGGGCGTACTCTATATCGATCGGGAGGGCGGCTGAGAGCTGACGACGGAGTTCCTGGTTTGCTGCGACACCTCCAGCAATTACTACTGAGGTGGGTAGGTATTCTTGGTAGGCTTTTTTGGCTTTGTCGACAAGCGTCTCTATGGCGACGTGCTGGAAGCTGGCTGCAAAGTCATAGCGTTGCTGCTCGCTCACGAGTCCTGGGAGCTCGTGAGAAGGAAAAGTGAAATCCACTCCCACTTCGCGCTGCAAACGCCTCAGGACGGCCGTTTTGAGGCCAGAGAAGCTAAAGTCATAGGCGCCGGACATCTTGGCTTTGGGAAATTGATAAGCGAGGGGATCGCCGAGTTCGGCCGCTTTTGCGATCGAAGGACCACCGGGGTAGGGGAGCCCGAGCATTTTAGCTACCTTGTCGAACGCTTCACCTATGGCATCGTCTTGAGTTTGGCCGAGAAGTGAGTAGTCACCGTGGTCGCGAAAAAGTACAAGTTGCGAGTGACCGCCAGAGACGATGAGGGCGAGCATGGGGAATTTGGGTTGAGTTGAAGGTAGTTTGAGCGAAAGAGCTGATTGCTGCGAGGTGATAAAGTTTGCGTACACGTGCGCCTCAACATGGTGAATAGGGTAGAGCGGTTTGTGCTTGAGGTGGGCGAGTGTCTTGGCGGCGAGTGTGCCGATGAGCAGTGAGCCGGAGAGTCCAGGCGCATATGTGACGGCGATAGCGTCGATATCATCCCATGTTAGATCTGCGTCGCTGAGGGCTTTGTTGATCACGGGATTGATTACTTCTAGGTGGCTACGAGCAGCGACTTCTGGCACTACTCCGCCGTACTGTGAGTGGATGTCGATCTGAGAATTGACGACATTGCTAAGAAGGCGCGAGCCGTCTTGTACTACGGCCGCGGCAGTTTCATCACAACTACTTTCGATTCCCAAAACAATCATCGCGTGTTACCTTCCACTGTACCACAGATGTATATTTCACTCGAGAGAAGCTGTTTCGTCGGGGTATTGGGTGGTATCATAAATATATGAAGGAAAAACTTGTCAAAGGCGCACGCAAAGTACTACCGCAGGGATCTGTGCGTAAGCTTGAAGACAGCTACCGTAAAGCGCGAGTAAAGGCGGTATCGGCGCGATACGGCTATCCGGCTCGTGGTCTCAAGGTGATAGCAGTCACTGGTACCAATGGTAAGACAACGACCATCAACTACATCAATTCGATTATGAAAGCGGCTGGTCATAAGACGGCGATGTTTAGCACAGCCCTGATTGAGATCGATGGAGTTGAGCGAGCAAATGATTTAAATCGTACAGTGCCACTCACTGTCGAACTATATGAATTTTTCCGGGACGCCAAGAAAGCCAAGGTGGACTACGTAGTACTCGAGATTACGAGCCATGCCCTGCATCAGCACAAACTCGATGGCGTGCCTATCGAAGCGGCTATCATGACAAATCTCACCCAGGATCATCTGGATTACCACAAGACGATGGAAGAATATGCGGCAGCCAAGGCGCTACTATTCAAAGGTAACCCTCGCTATATTGTGCTCAATCACGACGACGCGTGGTTTGAGTATTATGATCAGTTTGATGCTGGTGAGCAGAAGATGACCTACGGTGAGCATGAAAACGCCGAGGCTCGTATAGTACGCACGAAACTCTACAAAAAAGGTAGCGAAGCCGATGTGACATTTGATCACCAGACAAAACTAGAGCTCGCTACGCATCTGCCTGGCAAATTCAATATCAGTAATATGACAGCGGCAGCTACGATTGCGTATCTACTTGGCGTCAGTGTCAACGATATCATCAGTGGCGTCGCCGATCTTGAGGCAGTACCAGGGCGTTTTGAGCACGTCGATACTGGCGATAAGGGGTATGAGGTTGTCGTGGACTATGCACACACTCCAGATGCACTCGAAAAACTTCTCGAGACCGCACAGTCTATCACCAAAAACCGAGTTATTTTGGTGTTTGGTGCGACTGGCGACCGCGACAAAGGCAAACGGCCTGTCATGGGTGAGATTGCAGCCAGGCTGGCTGATCGTATCATCGTGACCGACGAAGAGAGCTACAGCGAAGAACCTCGTGGCATCCGTGAGGCAATTATCGAAGGTATCGAGAAAGTCGGGGCGGGCGGTAAGATGATGGAAATCGCCGATCGCCGCGAAGCTATCGCTAAAGCACTATCTATCGCAACCAATGGGGATATGATACTCGTGACTGGCATGGGACATGAGCAATTCCGCATTATTAACGGCAAAAAAGAACCGTGGAACGACGCAGCGGTTGTTAAAGAAATAATTTCCCAAAAAACATCACGCACATAGCGTATTAAAATGAAGACGCCCCGAGAAAATCGGGGCGGCTCATTCCGTGAGGGTAATGACGGGACAGTTGTTTTCGATGTGAATGCGGACAGTGTGTCCGCGAACATCGCGTGCCAAGCACTGGGGCATGTCATCGACAGGGAATAACGCGTGAGCGTATATTTCGAGGGTGACAGGACCGCGCTTTGGGTGACGGTAGTGAATTTGACACGCTTTCGTGCTTCCGATACTTCCGCCAAGTTGGGCAAAAAGTTCTTCGGAGGAGAGAGCGGTCTCGATCAGGTATTCCTGCATGCCATTCTTCCTATGTAGGGGATATGAGCAGTATATATCATATCACATAATATATATTTATACAATAGCACTTTCATCAAGATACGAGGGAACGGCCTCAATTTGCGCTTCGATGAGTGGCATCACTCGCTGGATTGCTTGCTCGGTTGGCCTCCATGGGTTGGTTGCTTCAAAATCGTATTTTGTAAATCCAGAAGCCAGTACAAGCTCGGTAGCGGGTCTTGTTGTTCCATTTTCCCTGTGCCATTCTTCAGATTTTTGCATACTTCTCTCGGCCGCTGCTTCTGAGGCCTTGACGTCGATTGAGATTTTCGTGCCATCTCCGCGTTCAATGCGATAGTCTATGCCATGTAGGTCGTCTTGAGGGGTAGTGTCTTCGACTTCATATCCAATTCGGTATAGGACCGACTCGAGCGCAAGCTCATGACGCATTCCCTGAATTGTCGTGTCGGTCGCCTCACTAATGAAATCAAGCTCACTACCTTTATAGCCATACGTTAGCGCTGCATCTGTTGTATACCTATGAAGTTCCTCAGTGGTCGTCTTTGGCTCGGTGTCGATAATATTTTTCAGCGACTCATTAAAAAGTACTCTGTTAAGACGTAGTTTTTCATACTGGTCATCCGGCAAGTATGATTTACGAAGCAATGTCTCTGCTTGCAAGTAACCGGGAAGCGTTTGATAAATGCCAGCAATGTTTTTATCCATCTGAGTACTTCTATCATCAGTTGCAATATCTGTAGCAGCTTCTTGAATCTGTCTGCGCGACAGGGAACTTGTTTCGCTTTTTAAGGATGCTGTAGAAATAATTTTTCCTACACTATTATCGTATTTTCGCTGTTTTTCAAGGCGACGTGTTTTTTCATGTTCACCCTCAATCGCTTTTGCGGCAAGTTCGCGCTGTTGTTTTTGACGACCCTCAAGAAGTTCAAGATGTGTCGAGTGTTCTTGTCTTGATTGATTCATTGCCTCTTGTGTGCGTCTGTCAAATCCGGTCATGTTATTTTCTTTCGTGTTTTTTATTTGAGACTACTTCACTTCTATATTTATATATGACAATAAATACAGAAGTGAAGTGACAGCGCAAGGTTGTCACGACACACTGTAGAGATCAGAGAGATTACCGCCCGGTAACAGTTACCGGATGCTCTGCGAAGAGCTGTGGCTTGTTGTTGCCAGAATGGACGTAGATCACTGTTTCTGCAAAACCATGTCGACGCTGTTCTGCGCGAATTGCCTGAACGAGCGGCCAAAAACCTGTTCGGTTCATGGTGTCTTCGTGGACAAGGACTGCGCCAACCGTATGGTCTTTGTAGTCGACGCCACCACCGGCAAGAGTGCCTCGAGGATGTTCAACATCCTTTTGGACACAGAGCTGTGCTAGCGTTGTTGCGATACTCGCGGTTGTCTTGCCACCGAGGGACCCTCCATTTTTGCGAAAGTCGCTCAGCAAGTAGCCGAAGAATGATCTCGGGCCGAGGCTCCGAGGATTCAGATCCCATATCGCCGAAGACAGTTCTGGTACTGTGTACGGCATGACCCCCTGACTTCTCAGGTAATCCCATGCCATGCGGTTGTCGGTCATCTTGTCGGACAAGATGAGGTTGCTGACGGGTGGGGCGGCGCTCATAGCGTCTCCTTCAGTGTGTGTTTGGGTGAGTAGCGTTTGCTACTACCGTGCGCTGTCAAGATGCATCGCTGCACCGAGTATTTACAGTGCATACGAGCATTATTATACTAACATAAAAATTATGATAAGTCAATATTATGATATAGATTTTAGCACTCTATTGTTGCAAGTGCTAATTATTTTGTCTACAATGGACTATGTAGATAATAAATACGGAGGAAACACATGAGTTCACCCATCAAACCACTTGCAGACCGTGTTGTCGCTGTACGGGAAAAAGCCCAAGAAAAGACCGCTAGCGGCCTCTATCTTCCAGATAGCTCAAAAGAGAAGCCTGTTGTCGCTGAAGTTGTAGCTGTCGGCCCGGACGCCAAGGCTGTAAAAGTAGGCGATAAGATCGTGTATAAAGAGTACAGTACAACCGAACTCAAGATTAATGACGTCGAGTATCTACTCGTCAAAGAAGATGATATTTTAGCTACGGTCTAATACTATGATCGAACTAGTGCTTATACTACTTCTGATTATCGGCATGGAGCTTAGAAATAAACGACGCACCGACGATCTCAAGCTAAAAATACGATGGCTGAATGAAGAGGTTGATAGCCTAAAAGCACACACCAGCAAAGTTAAGTCTAAGAAGAGGGAATAATGGCAAAGAAGATTTTTTATGATGATGATGCACGCGAGCGAGTGCTCGGCGGAGCAAAAGCACTGTATGACGCAGTAAAAGTTACCTACGGTCCAAAAGGCGGTAATGTCGTAATCGCAAAAGGCTACGGTGGCCCGACAGTGACACACGATGGTGTGACAGTAGCGGAGAGCATCGATCTACCAGAAAACGATGACGAGACACTTGGCTACAAGGTTGGTGCCGAGCTTATCAAACAAGCCGCAACCAAACTTAATAAAGTAGCCGGTGACGGTACAACCACAGTAACTGTACTAACTTACAGTATTCTCAAAGAGGCAAACCGCCTCATCGCGGCTGGACACAATCCGCAAGAGCTACGAAAAGGTATCGAGGCAGCATCTCAAGAGGTCATAAAATCACTCGAGAAGCTGGCTGAGTCTGTAGAAGGTAAGAGCGACCGAGTAGCCGAGGTCGCAACTATCTCAGCGGGTAGCCGAGAAATTGGTGAGTTAATCGCAAGTGTTATCGAAAAAGTTGGCAAAGAAGGTGTCGTGACTGTTGAGGCTGGCCAGGGTCTCGAGCTCGAGAGCGAAGTGGTTGAGGGCTTTAGTCTCGACAAGGGATTTGCGAGCGCATTGTTTGTCACTGACGTAAACCGACAAGAGGCTGTGTTTGAGAAGCCAGCAATCGTACTTACGGATAAGAAACTCTCCAGCGTACAAGATATTGCACCGATTCTCGAGAAGCTGGCGCAAGCTGGCCAAAAGAGCCTTGTGCTTATTGCTGACGAAGTTGAAGGCGAAGCGCTCAGTATCCTCGTGCTCAACAAGCTCAAGGGCGTGTTCAACAGTGTAGTAGTGAAAGCTCCAAGCTTCGGCGACCGCCGCAAAGAAGTACTCGAAGATATCGCAGTACTTACTGGCGCAACAGTTGTCAGTGAAGAGCGCGGTGCAACGTTTGATAACACTAGCCTCGAGATCGTCGGTACTGCTCGTAAGGTGATTATCAGTAAAGATGAGACAACTATCATCGAAGGTGCGGGTAAGGCAGCTGCCGTAAAAGCTCGTATCGCACAGATCGGCACTCAAGCTGAGAATGCACCAAGCAATTACGACCGTGAACAGTATGAGAAACGCTCAGCTGCGCTCAGTGGCAAGGTCGCTGTCATCAAAGTAGGTGGTGCGTCGGAGACTGAGATTGATGAAAAGAAATTCCGTGTCGATGATGCGGTTGCTGCGACTAAGGCTGCACTTGCCGAAGGTATTGTAGCTGGCGGCGGCGTGACACTTGTAAATCTATCCGACGCGATCAAGGCTGATGGTGCGGATTCACACTCAGCAGGTAAGCTAATTCTCAAAAACGCACTCAAGCAGCCGTTTTTGCAGATTATGGCAAATGCTGGACTCAATAGCGAAGCGCTTCTAGCGCAAGTTGAGGGCGGCAAAGCTGGCTTTGGTGTCGATGTAAATACTCCTGAGAAGGGTCTGATCGATGTGAAGAAGGCCGGTGTGATCGATCCAGCGCGCGTAACCAAAGAAGCAGTCCAAAACGCGGTATCTATCGCGTCGACCGCTGCAACTATGGGCGCTCTCGTGGTAGAGATTCCAGAAAAGGAAGCTCCAGCGGGCGGTGGCGGCATGCCTGGAATGGGTATGATGTAGGAGTCCCTATGATAAAAGAGCACCCAGTATGGGTGCTCTTTTATTTACCATCTTGCGAGCATATCTCCGTCTAGATGAGGGTAAATTTTGGAATTTAGCGGTGGTCGAACCCTGTTATCTATGAGATAGCCAGATTCGTTATAGGGGTCAACATTACTCTTGCACCAACCTGCAAATTCAGGAATCTCATCATCTTTTAGCGGTGGCTGTACCTCCACATGGTGCACCGATACACTTCCGAGAGAGTTAAATATCTTTTTGTCACGAGAATTCTCGAATCCTTCGCTGTGTTTTGTGAGCATATCTCGTGACGTATGGCCATGTGTAGAGAAGAATTCATGGATTGATTCTTGATCTTCGACAGTAGCGCTAGCGTTAAAGCCAACTATGGTTGATTGATCTTCATGTGCATATAATCGAACTTCACGGTTTTTCATTTGATTCCCCCTTTTATGGTTATTCTGAGTCTTTTGGAGTTATAGGGTGGTTATTACGCCCATCATTTAGTGTTATTTCGTGAGTATCGCACAACTGATGAAATCCGTGGACATGCTCACCTCTGATAGGTGGCGTGATCTGCACATAGTATACAGAGTGTCCACCGATTGCTTGGATAATGTTTGATAGTCGCTCTGTCTCGTTTTCTCGTGTGTAACCAAGTGTCTCCTGTGAGTATCCATTTTCAGGAAAGTAACCTTGGATGGCTTCATTGTGAATTGGACTATGGCTGTAGCCGATAACATTTGCGCCTGTGTGCTCACCACGATATATTATTGCTCGCTTTGCCATTTCTATTCTCCTGAATATGTGTTGTTATCTTTTGATGCCTCAAGCGAAAACCGACGATGTTCCTCGCTAGGCCGTAGCGGTTCCATTTGGTCGTAATGTAATACTCCGTCTGATGATCTATGCCATTTTGCAAGTGCGTAGTCTGTATGACGTGCCGTGAACATCGGTCTCTCGGGAGATCTCTGCATATCTATCAAGTGTCCCACTTCACCTGGATCGGCTTCTAAATTTGCTGCACACCAAAAACCAAGATATGCCGCATGTTCGGTTGAAAGTGGAGGTGATACTCCGACGCAGTACATCGCGCCGAGACCCAGACTGCCGATGTGCCCTTCGATAGACTGGCTGCGTCTACGTTCATCATTGTCATAATCTGTGAATTCATACCCCTTTTCATCAAAAAATGTTTCAAGCTTCTTAAATTTGTCGTAGTCTACATATTGGGAAAATCCAATTGTAGTCGAGTTCTCGATCCCTTTGAATAGTCGTACATTTTGTGATCTCATTATTTCCTTTCGTTTAGTGACATAAGTATTTTTACAAAAATAAAGTTGTGAATATACATAGAATTGTTGATATTTTATGACACAAACCACTATATGCTAAACTGTTAAGTAATGAACTTCGAGATATTAGGGCTAAATAATCGTGACAAACGTGTGTACGAAGCTCTTTTGATAGAACCAATGAATTCAGTACGTGGTCTCGCTGAACAGACAAGCATAAACAGGGGCAGTGTTTTCGAATCTATCAAGGATTTACAGGCGATTGGTATGGTGTCGTATGTGAAGGTGGGTGCTCGTCATAAGTACACCGCAGAAAGCCCCGAGAGGCTTCATGAAATTATCAACGAAAAGCGTCGTGAGCTACGCGATACACACTCAGTAGTCGATGATTATGTAGCTTTTTTGAAGCCACAAGTACATTCGAGAGATACGGTTCCACATTTTGCGGCATTTTACGAAGGCGAAGAAGGTGTAGCGAGCGTACTGAGAGACCTACTGACGACATGCCGTCTACAGGAGGTGGGTGAGTATCGCGTTATCTCGTCACCACGAGTGAGTGAATATATGTATCATAATTATCCACACTTCACTCGTGAACGCGTGAAGCAGGCACTGTACGTACGTATTTTACGACAGGGTAAGCCACTGCGCGGCGAAGCAGAGGTATCGGAGCGGCGATATTTGGCGGATCAGACGGATAATGGTGCCTATACGCTGATATACGGCAGTAAACTTGCAACCGTCAGTATCAACAAGCTAAATCATCTGAGTGCAGTGGTTATAGACAACGTTGGTGTAGCGCATTCGCATGCGGCCGTATTTGATCAAGCATGGCAAAGTGCGCCGGTGTATAATTAGTGATAATGCATAGAACAATTCTAGTGAAGATTGCGTCGTATCGTGACGATGAGCTGCCAAAAACGGTAGCGAGCTTGTTAAGGGCTGCGAAATATCCAGAGAGACTGCGATTTGCGATTGTGCATCAATATGGACCAGAGACGCAGACAATGCTTGATATGTATCGCGACGATATGAGGTTTCGTCTCCACGATATGAACTGGCGAGAAGCGCGTGGCGTAGGGTTAGCACGACAGCTGAGTGATCGACTTTATGACGGAGAAGATTTCTTTTTACAAATAGACTCACATATGCGCGCCAAGCAGGACTGGGACGAGAGTCTTGAGCAGGAGTGGATGCAACTTAATGATCCACGCGGAATCCTGTCTTCGTACCCACCAGCATATCACTACGATGAGCATGACGAAGAGGTATACGAGGCGTCAAACCCAAATCGGCTTGTGCCGCACGAGCTACACAGCGGCTTTATCCCGATATTTTTTGGCAAGGAGCTGCCAAAAACAACTAGCAAGAGGGGCGCATTTGCGGCCGGAGGTCTGCAGTTTGGGCCAGGACAGGTGTGCCTCGATGTTGAGTATGAGCCAAGGATCTGTTTTATCGGGGAAGAGTTTGTGCACTCGATGCGGCTATATGCTGCAGAGTATCGAGTATATAGCGTTGAGGGGAGGGTGCTTTCGCATCTGTACCTTCGTTCGCAAAATCAAAAAAACGCACATCATTTCTGGCAAGACTTCCAGGGCGACACGGAGCTCGCGCAAGTGTACACGGCTATGAATACATTAAGTCACCAGGTGATTCGGGGGTATTTCGAGGGAAGAGAAGGGCTTTCGTCGGCTCAAGTTAGTGCATTCGAAGATTTCGTTGGGGTCGATATAGCTACTGGCAAGGTCCACGAGGCGACGTACCAGATACCCGATATGCCTATGGCAACAGATGATAGCTGGCGTGCGCGGACTATCGAGATGATCAGCCAACAATAAACCCCCGGATATCCGGGGGTTTATTGTTGGAGTGGTCTTCGGCAGATTACACGAGTGGTGCTACGTCTGGAGTAGGGAGTGAAACGTCGTCGGTACTCGGCGCGTCGCTCGGTGCTTTGCTCGAAAGGTAATCGATTTCTTTGATGATGTCGAGAAGAGCCATCGCACGTCGTGCATCATCGGAGATAAGTTTCGCAACTTCATGTGCTGGGGGTACGAGTTCTTTGTCGTCCGTGCAACGGATGAGTAGAAGGTAAGTGTCGAACTTTTCTTCTGGTGGAAGATCAAGTTTGTCGATAAGAGGACGAAGCTCGTTGATTGCTTCCATCTTGACGCCTTCGAGGTCGTCTCGTGATGGTACAGGATTAGCTGCAATTGGCAGCGGATTGATAGCGATCGGCTCAGGAGCGATTGCAACAGGCTCAGGAGCAGTACTTGTTTCTTCGTAGTCTACATCTGCAGCTGTGTCGTCCACTGTCGGACCACCGTTGACGCCTGCAAGTACTTTTGCAAGTTCTTGATCATCGCTGATATTTGTCGTTCCAGTATCTGGTTGAAGATTCATTCCCACCTCTAAATTTCAATTACATTCTTTTACATAGTACTGTATCATGGATACATAGACATAAGCAATATGTATTCGAGAGTAGATAAGGGGTGAAATGTTAGACGACGTACAAGTGTATACGCAAAAAGATCCGTCTGGCGCGCTAGGCGTGGCAGCTTCGGAATGGGAGCAGGCTCGCTATGAAGCTGAGATTAAGCATCAGGAACACGATGGTCGTACTATCTCGCGAGTTGTGTTTGCGGGCATGGGCGGTTCATCTTTGTCGGCGCTTCTTGTGAAGTCATGGTTAGAAGATAGTCTATCTATCTCGTTCGAAGTAGTGCGTACGTACCATATGCCGGCATACGTGGACAGTACAACACTAGTGATCATCAGTAGTTCGTCTGGTAATACCGAGGAGACGCTGAGCTGTCTCGACGACGCGATTGCAACAGGTGCTCAGCTCGCTGTACTTACATCGGGTGGGGTGCTGCTTGAGCGAGCAGACGCAAAGGGTATCGCACATGTAGTACTCCCGGATCGTTCACAGTATGAGCCACGCATGACAACAATTGCACAGATACGTGCGGTGGCGCAGCTTCTGGCGCATTTTGGTGTGGTGGATAGTAGCTATTACGAACGTGTTTCGCAGTATTCAGATTGGCTGCGAGATGAGTCTGCTGCTTGGACTGCGGAAGTTACGACGGACAAAAATATTGCCAAGCAACTTGCGCTTTTCTGCGTAGGTAAGACTCCAGTATTTTACGCAGGACATCTCATGGCACCCGTGGCATACAAATGGAAGATTAGCTGGAACGAAAACGCTAAAAACTTGGCGTTTTGGAATGAATACCCAGAGTTTAATCACAATGAATTTATAGGTTGGAGCAGTCATCCGATAGAGAAGCCGTTTGCAGTGATAGATCTCGTGAGCGAGTTTGAGCACGAACGTATCCAAAAACGATTTGCGGTGAGCGATAAGCTACTGAGTGGCAGACGACCGAAGGCGCATATCGTACGACTTCAAGGTGAGACTCCGCTTGCGCAGATGCTTTGGGGATGTATACTTGCGGACTTCGTGAGTATATACGTGGCAGTGCTCAACGGAGTAGACCCTACGCCAGTTGATTTGATAGAGAAATTCAAAAAAGAACTTGCGAACTAGAATAGCTTAAAAAGACTTGTAGCCCACCCCGACACGAACCCGGGGCGGGCTACAAGTATCAGGATGGGCTAGACGGGAGCATGCACGATTTGCGCAGGTATCCTGAGGTCTGTCATGACAAACCAGAGTAATCCTCCGGATTGTCTGCTCCCGTTGACCTCTAGGTCTTGGGTGGCACCGATGAAGCCGCCAATACAAGGTTCGTATTGCGCGGTTGTGAGCCGCACATACTCGCCATCGGCGTTCCATGTGAATCTCAGCCGAGAGTACTCCTCCAGGCCTTTTAGAACATCGTCGATTGAATCGATTGAGACGAAGTTCCATTCACCCGGAAACAACTGTCTTTCTACTTTCGCAGTGACTGGCGGTTCGGTGATCACACGCTTAGTTAGCGAAGATCGCCGCGCTGAATTTGGAATTTTAACCTCTCGCCTGAACGAATCGACAATTTCTGTGAGATCTGTTGTCAACGACATTGTTGACCCCCTCTTTTGAAGTTTCCCGACTTCACGGGCTAATATATGACTATACAATATTTAAGTATAAAGGTCTAGTTATACTGACGGAGTGCTTCGATAGGATCTTTTCTGGCTGCTCGAAGTGCAGGGTAGAGGCCAAAGAGCACACCGACGAACACAGATGTGCCAATAGATGCTAACGGTACCCACCAGGTGAATCCAGGATTGAACGGAAGGAATGTGCCGAGAAGTAGAGCTACAGCATAACCTAGTAAGAAGCCAAAGATGCCGCCAGACACACTCATTACCAATGCTTCGATAAGGAATTGGAAGGTTATGTGGTAGTTGCTTGCACCGACAGCTTTGCGGATGCCAATTTCGCGGGTGCGCTCGGCGACGTTTGCCAGCATGATATTCATGATGCCGATACCTCCGATGAGTAATGAGACTGAGGAAATAATTACCGCGACTATACCCACAAGCTTAAAGAGTAGAGAAGTAGGTTTAGAGATGGCCTTGTCTGTGAGGATAGAGAAGTCGCGCTCGCCGCTATGATTGTCGATGAGTAGCTGGTCTATCTGTTTGGTGAGCGCAGGGAGCTGACTGGCATCTTTTGCTTTGACGTTGATCTGGCGAATCTGGGCGATACCTTGATTGAATGATTTACCGCTGTCGAGACTTACGATTACTGCGTTGTTGATATTGAGATTGTTGTAGTTGATAGAATCGTTTACTGGTCCAAGCACACCGATGACGGTGAACTGTTGGCCACGGACTTTGAAAAGTTGTCCGATTGACTGGTCGCTGCCGAAAAGATCGATTGAGAGTTGGTGGCCAATCACGGCGGTGTTTTGATTTGTCACGTTGTCGATAAACTGGCCGTCTTTGATTTTGAGGTCGGAAATTGTCTGGAGTGCGGGAGTAGTTGCGACGATAGGTGCATCGATAATTTGCTTATTATTGCTCGAGCGCACAGAGCCATCGACAGACATTAGCGGTGCAGCCTGCTCTACTCCGTCGAGTTCTGAGATAGCTGTAAAATCGCGCTCTGTCAGTGAACTTACGGAAAAGGAGTCACCGCCAAGAGGGATGATGGCGTCACGGAGATCGTGGATTTTTTTATCTGCCCCAGGGCGGATTACTGCGATGTTGCCACCGAGTGCATCTACCTGATCGTCAACAAGCTTTGTCGCGCCATAGCTTAGTGCAAGGATGACGGTCATGCAGGTGACGCCAAGTGTGATGCCGAGGGTAGTGAGCCATGTGCGCATGCGATTGCGTTTTAGCGATTCACGAGCGACACTTATGTGATTTACGATGAGAAGACGCATTTATTTTCGCTCCTTTTTCGATCGCTTGCTGGATTTGCTGCGCGAGCCAAGCGTAACTTTCTTGTCCACGGTGGAGCGAGTATTTTTCACCACGGCCGTCTTGGTGTCGGTGTCGATCTTTCCGTCAAGCATAGTGATTACGCGATCTGCGTAGGTCGTCATATCAGGGTTGTGCGTCACCATGATGATGGTGTTGCCTCGACGATGAATATCAGAGAGCTCCTCGAGAATGATGTGGCTCGACTTGCTGTCGAGATTGCCAGTAGGCTCATCCGCCAGGATGATTGACGGATCGTTTACGAGTGCACGAGCTATCGCTACGCGCTGTGTCTGGCCGCCAGAAAGTTGCCATGGCATATAGTATTCTCGTTCGTTGAGGTGGAATTGCTTGAGCATTGCGCTGGCTCTTTTGATGCTTTTGAGGTGCGACGTGCCGGTATAGGCGAGGGGGAGAGCGACATTTTCTATCACGTTGAGACGTGGTACGAGATTGAAGCTTTGAAATACAAACCCGATACGCCGGGAGCGAATTTCTGCACGTTTGGCGCTAGTGATTCGTTCAACTGGCTTGCCGTCGAGTAGGTATTCACCTTCGTCTGGCTTGTCGAGTAGACCAAGGACATTGAGTAGGGTGGTTTTGCCGCAACCACTTGGGCCCATGACAGCAATAAACTCGCCCTTTTTGATCTCGAGGTCAATATTGCCGAGAACAGTGTGCTCAGCATCGCCAACGCCATATCGTTTCGTGAGGCCACGTAGAGATATGACTGATGTAGACTCGGCTTTTTTCATTCCTCTCATTATAGAGGTAAAAACAGATCAGAAGCAACCGTGAGCGTTATTTCTACATCACATTTTTGCAGATTTCGCTCATGCTTGTTGTGCTAAGCACGATATACTACCGTAAAACGAAGGTAAAAGAGGGAATTATGGCAGACATACGAGAGAAGACAATTAAAGATTTTTCTGCTGATCTGGCAGGTGAGCGTGTCGGCTGGGCGTCAACCATTGAAACCAAACAGGATGATGGGTCTCGTGTAGTACAGGTTGCGGGCGGCTATGGAACTGTCGGTAGCGAAGGTGCGCGTGTAAGTAGATTGGAAGACGACACAAGAGAAGTGTACACATCAAATGCTAATTCTGGAGTACACGGATTGAGTCGTGCTTGCGCATGGAACTTTTATGTATCGAAAGAGAGGAGCGATAACTCGTCATGGGACTTAACAGGCCTTAAGTATCAAGCGTGTATTGGCACCTCGGATTATGATGACTTTCTCTCTAAAAACTTTTCCAATTATTTTTCCGGGGTGGTGGATCATGTAGTGGTGCCACTTGAAGACGAGTCGCAGGTGAGCTGGGGTGTGGGTGAGGATGAGATACTCGCATGTATTAAAGGCCGACTAGATGGCCACGGCGCAGCTGATGTCTATCCAGCGATGTATATCGCCATAAACGCAGTAGTGGGACGGTATATTTATAGTCAGTCAGGTAATAACAATAGTACTATAGGCGAATATCAATTTTCCGATCCATCTCAGGCGCTTGTAACACGGCATGAGATTGAACTATTGGGTGAGTTTGATAAAAGTATGGGAGCGAGGTTAGGAATCGGCGCATCAATTATAGATAAAATTCAACACCAACGACTTAGAAAAAGTGATGCTGCATTCTATGATGATCATACGCTGAAGATAGAGGAAACATTCTCTGAGTTTGTACATGGTTCGATACTACCTCAGCCGTTTATGTGCAGCGCAAACCTACCTGCGAGTATGAGCGCACAGCAATGTTTCGATGACCCAGGGGTCTTGGCCGTAGCAAATGCTGTTGAGCACGACACGAAGAGCTTGCAGCGATGGAGGGCGCTTTCGGGTCCATCGCTCTCGGCATTGCGCGTACTGCACGATAACGAGAATCTAGCTGGCAAGAAATAAGATACTTTCTGGTAAAATAAGAGTAGTTGGAGAGGTGGCCGAGTGGTTGAAGGCGCACGCTTGGAAAGCGTGTGTGCCAGCAATGGTACCGCAGGTTCGAATCCTGTTCTCTCCGCCATAGAAATACCACGATCTTCTGTTCGTGGTATTTCTATTGTGGAGCAAACGAAGAAAATCTGGCTTCTGTAGTGTCGAGCGATATCCCATTTGCCGTCATTGCCTCGGTTGCTTTTTCTAGTATTTGTCACAACGCTCATGCTATACTACCTGTATGCAACCAGACACACAGTCACCTCAAGTACCAACACAACCGGAGCAACCTATTCAGTCGCAAGTGGTGCCTGATCCTGTTCAAACAACCTCTGTTGTCGATGAAACGCAGCAGCGTCAAACTCCTATAGTGACAATGTCTATTGGTGAGATCGCCATGACAAACGGCGCCGAGATCGCTGATCCCGCGCAAAACAGAGAGATGGGGCCCGTGCAATGGGAAGCTCAAGAATATATTTCGGCCGACAAGAACCCTGTGTGGTATGTAGGGCTGGCGGTTTTCGTCGTAGGTGCAATACTACTTGATTGGTTTGTGCTGAAGACATTTTTTACTGTATCTGCGCTGGCGGTAGTGATAGCAGTAGTCCTTATCGTCATGCATGTGCGACCCGCTCGCATGATTCGCTATGAACTTACCGAGGAGGGACTGCGCGTCGACGAACAGCTATACCCTTTGAGTGATTATAAATCATTCGGTGTTTTGCATGATGGCAAGGAAAACTCCATTCACCTCATACCTGTAAAACGATTCAAGCCAAGTCTACAAGTTTACTTTCCGGTTGAGGCTGGCGAAGCAATCGTAGACTCACTTGGTGATAGATTGCCAATGGAAGAGCTCCATCTCGACTTTGTAGATCGCATTGTCCACCTGTTTCGTCTGTAGCTTGATTTATGCTCCTGTCTCTGTTATACTTTCCTTCAGTGTCAATTTGACAAGTGAGCACCCGTAGCTCAGCTGGATAGAGTGTTGGCTTGCGGAGCCAAAGGTCATAGGTTCGAATCCTGTCGGGTGTACCATTGTGAGAAAACGTCCTCTAAAGGGGCGTTTTTTCTTTGGTGTTTGAACCCTATTGGTATGCAAACCACCCATTTGCAAGCTCCAGTACAGAGTGCTTGATGTAGATTATTGACTTTATATGTATTTAGTGATATAATTTATTTTAATCAAGCGATAAAAATAAAAACAAATGCATAAATCTCAATCACAAAATACTAAAGGTAACCCTGATTTACCCAAATTAGATAGCGGGTTCGATGACCTAGTGTTTCGAGAACCTGTCATTAGTGACGATGAAATCCTCTACGATGTAAGACGATGGAGTATTGTGACTGAAGCAGCCAAGCGTGCAGTGCGCAACTCTACGGAGACTCGTGCTTTAGCAAGAGAGTTTTCATCATCAAAACTAAGTGAGGAATTACCTTATCGCGCCCTACGAGCGCTAGCGTCATCTGACCCTCAAGTTGCACGCTCTGCACAGTCTGTAGGGAAATTCATGGACTATTTGGCTATCGATCCAGTGCCTGAGTCTGCTTTTCCTATAGATATCAAAACAGCTCCATCACTCATCACAAAAGACACAGCACTAAAGTGGCTCATCAACGCACACGAGAGCATGTCACCTGAGCAATATATCGCGTATAAACAACAGTTCACGACAGTTGACAAAAAGGGTGTCACGAATCGCGAAAAAAAGCTTATAGCTGAGCGTTATGGCTACGCCCGTGATATTAAGTTATTGGGTCTTACTGCTGAGCTATACGATTCTCCGATCAATCCCGATGATAGCAAGGACGGCGTTATCAGACACGTGTTTGAAAGTGGCACTACGCTCGGTATTACAAACGAAGCCTACCGTGAGCATCCAGGCATATTGCACCCTGAATCCTGGCAGGGTCGACGGCAGCTTAAAGACAGAGTGTATGAATTTACTGTCGATGATCGCGAGTATATTATGAAGGAGCGCAAGACCAATCGGCACATAGATACGATGGAAAAGGGCCATAGAGACGGTCTTACTTCTGAGGAGGAATTTTATTTATCACAGCGACTTGTAAATGCTCAACAGTCCGGTAGTAGCGAAATCGAGGTTGCATGGGAAAAGTCTTTAGGGTTTGTCCACTTCCCGGATGGGTATCAGTTTTGCGTTTTCGAAAAGATACCTGTCATGGATAGTAAGGCATCGGCAACGTCTCAGTTTGCTAATCATATACTAAAGAACCCAGAGATTTACGACGGGGAATTTACAGAGGCTTCAAAGAGAGCTGAGGCGATGTATTCTATGCATCAAGAGCGTATTGATGATCTTCTTTGGCCTAGGAGTGGAAGAGGTGATGCTCCTCTTAGTTATACCGAGTTTGCGCTACTAAAATCTCAGTATGCAGCATTTGAAGCAAAAGAATCACTGAGACAGACTGCTAATGCTCAAGGGTATGACGATAGAGATGGCATGGAGGTGAGCTTTCACTTTAGTACCAATCATGATAAGGCCAAACTAGTGGCTACCGGCTATGATTACGAGTACTATAATCGTCAAGATATTGACGAAATGATGCAAAGAACTGCCATCCTTAAGGAATCGAGGTTTGAGAGTTTTTATATTCGCCCAGAGAGGAAGGCGGGTATTACTTACGCAGCATCACTTTCTATGCTCGAAGCATTGGGCTGGACGATAGATGATTTAGATGACACAGAGTAGGGTATGGTCATGTCATAACAAGATTCCTGGTGACATCCCGGCAGCTCTGTCGAGGGATTATTTAGAATGTGCAAGTAACTAGTTGCTATTGCTTTCGTGCAAGTGCACGGCATGCTCGCTCTGCTTCCTGTGGCGTCGCAAGAGCCACCATCCACCCGCACCGATAAGTGTGATAGCGAGAGACACCGCTCCTATATAGAGGGCTGTGCTACGCATTTCGTCTGAAATAACCTGTGCAAGTGCACGGACTATTTCCTGGTAGCCAGGTTCGAGTACATATGAATTGATGGCGTTCATGAAACTCAACTGAGAGCCAAGGAGTAGGGCATAGGCTATTAAGCCGGCAATTCCTATGGTAGCGACTCCTATGAGTCGGTGTCGCAATAGTAGCCATATAACGATTAGAACTCCGAGTCCTGCGGCAAATATCGCAGCCGCGTAGAGCATGCTTAGATATTGTGGTATATTGCTGGTTTGCGTCAGTAGTGTGCTGGGTATTTCGAGCTGCTCGGATGTAATGGTGCCTTCTTTGATCATCGGCTGGGTATTGAGAATAGCAACGATGCCTGTGCGTAGCTCCTCTTGGGCTATGCCTGGAATTTTACAGACACCATGCGTCACGTCGGCTAAGCTATTAAAATATGTACAGTTTGGGGCTGTCATCATCTTGGTAGATATTTTGTCGGCGAGCAGGGATGTGAGCCTCGCAAATTGTTTCGATGCGTCGATACTAAATGTTGCGTCGGGCTGCCTGCTGCCCAGCCAGTTTGCTAGCGACTGTGTGGCAGGGTTGAGTAGTTGCTCAAGCGCCGTATCATCGAAGCTGACAGCTACAGCTTGCGATACCACTTGCTTGTCGATCAGTGAGCCATAGCCGGCACCCTGCGCTTCGGCAAGAATTTTTGGGGTGAGTAGGTTGTCGCGTACGATATCGTAGGTATTTGCCTGCCGTGCAATTGACTCGAGGTGAGCAGCGTCGGTGGACTTGTCTATGCTCAAATAAAGCACTCCGGTAGCGATACATCCACCTAGAAGTATGGTCCATAGTGTGAGGCGAACTGCGCGAAATAATCTCATGCAACTAGTATACGCTTATATACAAATATCTGTACGAGCTTTTCGCAAACCAGTGATAGATGGAGATGTGTAAAAACATACATACGAATCTTGTGATAAAATTATCAAAGCGTGGAGAGGTGTCCGAGTGGTTGAAGGTGCCGCTCTCGAAAAGCGGTGTGGGGTCAAACCTACCGAGAGTTCGAATCTCTTCCTCTCCGCCACGTAAAAAGATGTCCATATGGACATCTTTTTACGTGCTGTAGGTGGATCTGAGTTCGTCTGCAATATCTCCTCTTCTTATTTTTTCGAAACGAACTGCGGCACTATATAATAAGTACTAATGAAATTCCGACCCCCGACCCGTCTCGAATCACTTGCTTTTATCTCTGGCTTTGTTCTACTGACGTTTGAACTGGTAGCAGCACGCGTACTTGCGCCCACAGTCGGTAGCTCAACCTACGTATGGACGAGTGTGATAGGCGTAATCATAGCAGCGCTTAGCCTCGGATTTTATCTGGGCGGCAAGATAGCTGATGTGCGCAAAAATGAAAACGATGTTGCATGGCTACTTCTCACTGCAGCAGTGCTGGTAGCTTTGACGACGGTATTGTATCCGCATGTATTACCGTCGCTTGCTGCTACTAACATGGACGTGCGCCTACAAGCAGTGGTGGCTGCAGCGATATTGTTTGCTCCGACTAGTTTGGCGCTCGGTATGATTAGTCCTTACCTAGCTAAGCTCAACGTGACATCACTCAAAACTTCCGGTTCGGCAATTGCAAATCTGAGTGCATGGGACTCGATCGGCGGTATTACGGGTACGTTTCTCACTGGTTTTGTACTGTTTGGCTATATGGGATCGCGCAGCATATTTATAGTATTGGTGATTGTCTTGCTGTTGGCGACGTTGCTACTGAGGACACGTCTTACGCGCAGGTATCTAGGTATCGCTGCTCTGGCTTTCTTTACGGTGCTGATTGCACCGACGGTCTCGCGTGCTATCGATATCGATACACCAAGCGCACATTATACGGTGTTTGAGTGGGGTACTGATGAGGTGCAGTATCGTGGGCTCGCGATGGGGCCTGGTGGAGTGCAATCTGGCATTCGTGTCGATCAGCCGCATGTACCTGTGTTTTGGTATACGAATGAACTCGCGAGTCTGATTCGGCAAACTCCGAATCGTCAAGATATCTTGATGTTGGGTGGAGGTACATTTACATTGCCGCAACAAGTAGCCCTCAGCTATCCGGAATCGCACATAGATGTGGTGGAGATCGACCCCGAGCTCGTAAAAGTCGCAAGAGAACACTTCGCCTACCGCGATCCGGCGAACGTAGAGATTATTTCAGAAGATGCTCGTACATATAGCAACAGGACTACCAAACGCTATGACATTGTGGTGGTAGATGTATATGGAAATACTGATATCCCATTTACGTTTATGACTAAGGAGTATGGAGAGGCGATAGGGCGAATCGTAAATCCGGGCGGAGTAGTGATGGTGAATATGATTGCGGGGGAGCAAGGTGGCTGTGGTGCACTACTTGCAACACTTGAAGCGCCCTATCGCAAAAATTTCACACAGCACCTCATCAAGTCCAACAGCACCGCCGCAACCACGAAATCTCCTCATAATATTATTGGCGTATATAGTGATAAGCCGCTTGCATATCCAGGCTACGTGTCACTTCCGGCGCGACCTACAGAGGTGCTTACAGATGACTATGCACCTGCGGAGAGAATGCGACAAAAATGTGAAGCATAAACGCTATATATAGCGTTGTAAAAATCAAACACGACACTAGAAGAACTGCAACAGGGGTATTAATTCGTGTGGTGAAAATTACCGTTATGAAATCGATGAAAAGACTTGAAACCCATATATATAGGGTCTATTATCGTAGATAGACACTACATATGTAGTCAGTCAACAAAACACACATATTGCAAGGAGGGTAACGCTGTACGGCTACGTCGTTATTCTTTGTTGCGTCATTCGGTAGAGGTGAGAGACTTCGGGTGAGAGGTGGAATCAATAAAAACATTATAAATAACGTAGCCAAGGGGTATAAGATGAACGGAATTCACGTGGTAAAACGCGACGGCACCCGCGAACCATTTGACGCCAACAAAATCAATCTTGCGCTTGTCGCAGCAAGTGAGGGCTTGCCCGATCAGATTCAAAAGGTTGTACAAGTTGCGAGCGAACTGCAGCTGACATTATTTGACGGCATCACTACAGAGCAACTCGACGAAGCAGTGATTCATACGGCATTACAAAATGTCAAAGATGATCCGGATTTCGATGTGATCGCAGCGCGTCTGCAGCTCAAAAACGATTACAAAAATATCCTAGGCGACTATCAGTCATCTGAAGAGCTCAAGGCTCTACACGAAAAACACTTTTTGGCGTATCTCAAACAAGGTGTCAAAGACGGCTTGCTCGATGCTCGTATGGCCGACACGAAGTTCTTTGACCACAAGAAGCTCGCTGCAGCTCTTGATCCGGAACGCGACAATCTCATGCGTTACCTCGGCGTAGTAACACGTCGCAATCGCTACAGCCTCCGCAAAAACGGTGTACGTGTACCACTCGAAGTACCACAATATACCGCTATGCGTATCGCGATGGGTCTGAGTCTCTGTGAAGAAAAGCCTACCGATATCGCACTTGAATTCTACGAATATATCTCTAAGCTCGACTCAAATCCAGCTGGCAGTACTCGCATCAACGCCGGCGGTTCGTTCCCTCAGCTTTCCAACTGCTTCCTCTTTGACATCGAGGATGACATGGAAGCAATCGCTCGTGGCGTGCGAGACACTATGTGGATTGCCAAAGGTACAGGCGGCATCGGTATCGGTGTCACAAAGCTACGTGCAGCCGGTAGCCCGGTTCGCACTACGAACACAGAAAGCACTGGCCCAATTCCGTTTATCAAAATGCTCGACACAGCACTCTTTGCGGTCAGCAGAAAAGGCAAGAAGCAAGGTGCAGCTGCGATCTTCATGGAAAACTGGCACCTTAATTTTCCACAATTTCTCGACCTCAAGCAAAACTCAGGCGACCCATACCTTCGTACGCGTATCGCAAACACGGCTGTAGTGCTGAGTGATGAGTTTATGAAGCGTGTCGAAAAAGATCAAGATTGGTACCTGTTTGATCCAGCCGAGACACCTGATCTCGTAGAGCTCTATGGTAGCGAGTTTAGCGCGCGCTACAAAGAGTACATCAAGATGGCCGAAAAAGGCGAGCTTCGCGACTTCGCTAAGATTCCTGCACAACAACAATTCCGCCAAATTCTCACGCAGCTCCAGGCAACAAGCCACCCATGGCTTACTTGGAAAGATACACAGAACGTCCGTGCGCTCAACAACAATACCGGTACGATTCATCACTCAAACCTCTGTACTGAGATTACATTGCCACAAGACAAAGACAACACTGCGGTGTGCAACTTGAGCAGCATTAATTTAAGTGTTCACTTGCGTGAAGACAGGACATGGGACTGGGAGCGTCTCGAAAAAGCTGTCCGCAGCTCGATTCGTCAGCTGGACAACCTGTGTGATCTCACAAACACACCTATCGACCAAGCGATGAATTCAAACTCAAAGAATCGTGCTGTCGGACTAGGGGTTATGGGCTTTACCGATGTAATCGAAAAACTTGAATACAGCTATGATTCAGAAGAAGCATTCGACCTCATGGATCAGCTCCTCGAGTACATTAGTTATCACGCTATCGACGCAAGTGCGGATCTCGCAGTAGAACGCGGTAGCTATGCAAACTTTAAAGGCAGCGGCTGGAGCAAAGGCCTCTTGCCAATCGATACGCTCGATATTCTAGAAAAAGATCGTAAAGTAAAAGTAAAGATTAGCCGCAAGCACAAACTCGACTGGGAAGCACTTCGTGCTAAGGTAAAAAAAGGCATGCGCAACGCGACGCTCATGGCTATCGCGCCGACAGCAAACAACGCCCATGTGTCTGGCACCACACCTGGCATCGACCCACAGTTCGCACAGATTTTCTCTCGTGCCACACTCAACGGTAAGTTCCTCGAAGTGAATCATAATATGATTCGCAAGCTCAAAGAACTCGATTTATGGGACCAAGTAAAAGACGAAGTGCTGGCAAACCAAGGTGATATCCAAAACATCGACGTGATTCCACAAGCAATCAAAGATGTGTACAAAACAAGCTTCCAGCTTAGTCCGTATGCCTTTATCGAAGTCGCCGGTCGGGCACAAAAATGGGTTGACCAAGCTATCAGTCGCAACATGTATCTGGAGACACGTGACATCGACGAATACGTGAAGATCTACTCAGAAGCATGGCGCCGTGGCCTCAAGACTACCTACTATTTGCACGTCAAACCACGACATCAGGCAGAGCAGAGTACGACAAACGTGAACAAGACAGAAGAAATGGCCAAAAAATCAGGCGGCGCGCGCAAAGTCGGATTCGGTTTCGCAAAAGTTTAATCAAAAAAATAGGGGGATAACACAATGAACGCATCAACAATCATCGACGAAAACATGACACTAGAAGAAAAATTAGCTGCTATCGACGCGGCAATGTCGGCTATGGCAGGTCAGACTAAGCAAATCGTAGGGGATGACGGTACTGTTTCAAATGTACCGCTTGATCCAGCTGATCTCACTATGTGTGAAGGTTGTCAGTAGTTAAAGGACTGCACAGTAAATAATTAACGCCCAAAAGATACAAGGATATACAGATGACTGAACGTCTAAACAAATCAGTAGCACATGCAGTGGAACCAACCTACGGCGAGTTTGTCCGTATTACGGATACGATGGCAGTTATTGCACAAGAGGCTATCTGGGTAGTGCAGAATCATGCGCCGCTTAGCGAAGAAGAGGCTCTCGAAATATATGCAAAGGGAGCAGAAGCTGATCTCACACAACAAGAGTTTCTCGACTGGGGCACAGAGTTAAGTCTCATACCGGGAGCAATTAATGAAGATGGCAGTTTCCAAACGAAACAAGCCGCATAGAAAGGAATATAGCATGGCAGGAATATTAGGCACAGGCATCCAAGACGGATTGCTACTCAAACCAGTTCACTATCAGTGGGCGATGGATCTCTACGATCAGGCGGTAGCCAACACTTGGTTTCCAAACGAAATCCAGCTAGGCCAAGATCTCGCTGACTGGAAAAAGATGACAGATGAGGAGCGCCATGCGCTCGAATTCCTCATGAGCTATTTCAATCCAAACGAACTGCTTGTTAACAAAGCTTTAGCATTTGGTGTGTATCCGTATGTCAACGCAGCCGAGTGCCACCTATATCTTGCCAAGCAGATGTGGGAAGAGGCTAACCACTGTATGAGCTTCGAGTATGTACTCGAGACATTCCCAATCGACCGAGAGAAGGCATATGCTGCTCACGTAGATGTGCCAAGCATGGCCGCAAAAGAAGCATTCGAGACAAAGTATATCAAGCGCATGACAGAAGATACGCTCGATATCACTACCACCGAAGGCAAGAAAGATTTTGTAAAGAACTTGATCGCCTATAACATCATCCTCGAAGGCATCTGGTTTTATAGCGGTTTCATGGTGGCACTTAGCTTCCGCCAGCGAAATCTACTTCGCAACTTCGGCTCACTCATGGATTGGATTATCCGCGACGAATCGCTACACCTCAAATTCGGCATCAACTTGATCCTCACTACACTCGAAGAAAACGAAGATTTACAGACAGAAGAGTTTGCAAACGAGATCAAACAAATGATCCTCGAAGCAGTAGAGATCGAAGAGCAATATAATAACGACTTGCTGCCAAAAGGTATTCTGGGTCTCAACGCAGACTATGTTAATCAGTATGTAAAATACCTGACAGATCGCCGCCTCGAAGAGCTTGGTTTTGGTGCGCACTACAAAGTCTCAAACCCAGCTAAATGGATGGCTGCAGCAAACGATACACTCGAGCTCGTAAACTTTTTCGAAAGCACAAACACGAGTTATGAGGTGAACGCGACGAAAGATAAGTAGCGCGATGACTTTCGAAAGAAAGAGCGTGACTTCGCTGGATTTTCGGGATACATCTCGTGCGATGAAGCTTTCGATCACGCGCGAGCTCGCCAACAAGGCGGTTGATATCGTCACAAGCTATGCGCCAGATTTGGTTTTAGGAGCGGAGATAGAGGCGCAAATTACCGAGTCTTCGCTACTACTTAGAGAAGCCGAGGGCCAACCATTAGATCCACCGGTGTATATCGGCAATGCAGTGGTGTTTGCAATTGAGCAGGCGCTGCATGCGCGGCGGATAGTGCATGACATGAGGGGTAATCAAAGTGTCTATAGATTACCATCTGACCCTATCGAAGCAGGACACGTTACAACGTAAAAAGAGGTACTAGGATGAAGAGGATGGATCCTTGCGCGTTTCTGCTGTCGACCGACGCGGTCTCGGGATACACGAGCGGTATGGCTGTCACATGGATGAATCGTTGCGACAAGCAGTCGTGGATGGTTTCTGTCAAACAGTCTAGTTACACGATGCAGCTCATTCGTAGCAGTCGTGAATTTGTACTAGCTCTAGCTAGTAGTGAGCTAGTCAATGAGCTGACATACTTTGGCTCACACAAGGGTCATGATGAAGGCATAGATAAACTCGCAAACACGGGTATACAGACTATGCCGTTTGATGCATCATCTATCCGCACACCCTATTTGCCACAAGCCTACCGCAATATCGCCTGCAAAGTTGGGGGTATATTACCCGTGAGCGACGAATACGCAATTGTGTATGGTAATATAGCTGAACAGTGTGACAACGATGTGGCTGAACAACTATTTTATTGTGGTAAAGACGAACAAGGAAATCGACAATACGTAGTGCAGCACCGGCATTCGGCGCAGAACATGCGTATAGACGATGTATTGCCGACCAAAACGTATTTACCACTAGGGAGCATCATATGAAGATAGAGATTGAAGTGAAGTTCTGCCAAGTAGATATAGACGATGTACGTTCACGTCTAGGCGAAGCGGGGGCGACACTGGTGCAGCCCATGCGTGTGATGCGACGACAAGTATTTTATCTCGTAGACCGTACTAAAGACGCGTATTTGCGCGTGCGCGACGAAGGAGATAAGGCTACCATGACCTACAAAGAATTTGATGGAGCAAATGGTCTACATAGTGCGCAGGAGATCGAAATTGTGGTGAGCAGTTTTGAAGACGCGATTGCAATTCAGAAACAGGCTGGCTTAGTACCAAAAAGCTACCAAGAAACACGACGCGAAACCTGGCATATGACCGATGGCACAGAAGTAGTGATAGACGAGTGGCCATGGCTTAAGCCGTTTATCGAGATAGAAGGTGAGAGTGAGGTGGCGGTACGCACGACTGCGGCTGCTCTCGGCTTCGACTGGTCACAGGCCGTGTTTGGTGCCGCTACCGAAGCCTATCGCCAGCAGTATAATTACCTGCCAAAAGATTTCATTATGGACGACGTAGCTGAAATTAAATTTGAATTGCCGTTACCCGAACGCCTACAGGAGAAATGATATGAAAATTACGATATGTGGATCAATGAAATTTGATCCAGAGATGACAGACATCAAGCAGCAGCTCGAAGCGCGTGGCTACGAAGTGGATAAACCAAACATTGTCGAAGGCCATAGCTATGGTGACGACCTCGACAAAAATGCGCATCTCAAGCGTGGTTTCATCGATGAGCATTTTGCCAAGATCGATACGTCGGACGCAATTCTCGTCGTCAATCACGAGAAAAATGGCGTAGAGAATTATATTGGTGGCAACACTCTTATGGAAATTACCTATGCATACGCACATGGACTTGAGGTGTTCCTGCTTAATCCTGTGCCTGATGTAGGTTATGGCGACGAGATTCGGGGTATTCACCCTGTGCTACTAGATGGCGACATTGCAAATGTAGATACGTATTTTGCCTCGCTACCACTCGTCTACATGAGCACCGAAAGCCCTATCAAGCAGTCTGCCATCAGCCGTGCGATGCGTCGAGCAGGTGTGCCGGTACGCATAGATGGTGAAAAAGTCGAGACTGGTGTAAACGAGCAGCCTATGACCATCGAAGAGACATACGAAGGTGCTATGAATCGCCATGCAAACCTCAAGAAATCGGGCGTAGAAGCAGATTACTACGTTAGCCTCGAGAGTGGGCAACATCCAGCTCATCCAAATCATAGTCTATTTGGTTGCGATGTAATCGTTATAGAAAAAACAGGCCAAGCACCAAAAGTAGGTATCGATCTAGATATAGAATTCCCCCAGGATATGCTCGACAAAGTACCATCACAGTACCCGGACCTCGGTGTGTTGGTGCAACAAGAATACGGCTCCAAACTCAAAGACCCATATCCACACTTCACAAATGGTCGGCTCACACGCCAAAAGATTTTAGAGAATGCCGCGTATAACGTGATTATACAGCTCTAGTCAGTACAAGCTAATTTCTAGCTTGAGCTAAGCCTTTGGTTTATTTGTGAAGCGAATTTTTTATATTCGTGGTAAAAGATTTGATTCGCTCCCAGTCCGCAGCTACTGATACTTTAAGGTGTGTGTCGAAGCTAAGCTGCTTATCGTCGTATATCTCTATATCTGCTGCGAGCTCTACTAGTTTCTCCAAATAGGGAACGGCGTCATACAATTTGTCTATATCTATAGAGTTATTTGCAAGCGTTGCGCCAACTATATTACTTGCGCCTTGGGAGGTCGAAAGCTCATTCCGGTCTACGCGAGCGATTGTGTGTTGGATGTATTGAATAATCTCGTTGATATTTTTGGGTTCTACATAATACATATCTACTATTTCTTGGGCAACTGCACGAGCTGTTAAAAAGTTGGCTTATCGGAATTTGTCGATATTCTCACTCGCAAACCATATGGTTTGCGAGTGAGAATGAGGCTGCTACCTGTTAGGGTGCAAGGCCGTTGACCATACTGTCGCCACCTTCATGGCAGACTCGCTCATGTCGATACAGCGCCGCCTCGTGACTGTCCTGTGCTGCTTCGAGCGATGTTGATCGCAAGTTGGCTAGCTTTCCCTGAAGCGGGCTAGTGAGCCACCAAAGCCTGCGGGGCAGCCATAGACGTAGCGCGGTGATGCGATTAACTCTTGCTTCATAGTCCAATACTTCCTGGGGGATGTTGCAGTGAGATGGAGAGAACATTGCTGAAGGCATAGCAACCTTTCGGTAGGTCTGTGTGCGGTTTTGCACATAGTTATTATATAACCTTAGATAATAACTGTAAAATTAGTAATACTTTGACAATAACCCTGAACGCAAAAGCACCCCGGTATCCAGAGGCGCCTTCGCGGTGACGTCATCTCTGGCGGGGTGCTGTACTCGTACCTCTTGACATCATGACAGCTCAGCTTGTTGCTCTAGGTACATGCGCAGATTGCCGCACATGATTGTTTGAGCAAACAGTGCCGCATTGGCCATAATGAGCCGCTCCTTGTCGGTACTCGAGAGCAGTGGGGACTTGCACAGCTGTATCCCACGTTCGACCAATTCCGACGCCTCTCGGTGCCATGTGTCCAATATGCTGATGCGGTTGATGTGCTGCTGATGCAAGTCGTAAGGTGCTTTAGTGATCTTTTCGACTTTCTGACCACTTTCGCGTAGTAGTCGCATGTGGTGAATCAGTCGGTGTACACGTCGTGCGGTGTACCACTGCTTGATATCACGCCACAATGCCAGATAGTCTTCTATGTTCACATTGATAATCACGTGTGTCTCCTTTGTCGGGGGACTCCTCGAGGTACGAGGATGGGTATACAATACTCCGATGGGGCTGTTATGTCAAAAAATACACTATAGTTTCTATAGTGATCTATATAAAGGTGTATAATAATTACATATGACTACAAAACTCCTCATCTTCGGTATCACTGGCGACTTGAGCCGCCGCAAACTTATTCCAGCGCTCGAGCGCATTACACAAGCTGGCACGTATGACGATCTAGAAATTATCGGTGTATCACGCCGTGAAGTCGATGAATCTATGCTCATCCGCGACTCGGGCCTCGCGTCGCGCACAAGTATCGTGACGATGGATCTTTCGAAGGCAGAAGATTACGAACGCCTCAAGACGGCAGTTAACCTCTCTGAAGACGACCAGCTACTCATCTACTTGTCTGTACCGCCAGCCGCTTCTGGCCAAATCGTACAGCTACTCGGCCAAGCAGGATTCAATGACGACCGTGTGAAGATCATGCTCGAAAAGCCGTTTGGTACAGATCTAGAAAGCGCCAAACGCATGGCCGAGCAGATCAACGCATGGTTCGACGACGAGCAAGTGTATCGTATCGACCATTACCTCGCAAAAGAGATGGCGCAAAACATCGTGGCGTTTCGTGCCCACAACGCGCTTTTTGCCCATGTCTGGGACAATTCGGCGATAGAGAAGATCGAAATACACGCCTATGAATCTATCGATATCGAGGGTAGGGCGCAGTTCTACGAACAAACAGGTGCACTACGCGATCTTGTGCAAGGTCACTTGATGCAGCTACTTTCGCTTGTGATTATGGACATCCCGGGGGACATGCACTGGAGTCAAGTCTCGACACATCGCCTTAACGCGTTGCAAAGTTTGCAGTCTGCAGATATGCGTACCACTGTTCGCGCGCAGTACGATGGGTATCAGGACGATGTGCAAAATCCCGGCAGTACCACCGAGACATTTGTATCTGTCCGACTCGAATCAGATGCACCGAAATGGACCGGTGTACCTTTTTACCTTACTACAGGTAAGGCGCTTGATCAGAAGCTTACAGAGATCAAAGTATATTTCAAAAAATTCCATGACGCACAGACCAATTGCCTAATCTTTCGTATTCAGCCAGAAGTGGGTATAGAGATTGCACTCAACACGCTCAAGCCAGACTACGAATATGAATACGAGGAAACACACCTCTCGTTCGGCTACCCAGCAGATGTAGTGTTGCCAGATGCGTACGAACAGGTGATTGTGGACGCGATACGTGGCCACAAACATATATTTACATCCAACGCAGAAGTAATACGCAGCTGGGAAATCTTGCAGCCACTCGTAAGCCACTGGTCTATGTGCGAAGCGTGTAATCACACCTATGCAAAAGGTAGTACGGCAGAGCAAGTGCTCGCCGATGCCCCGCGACCTCACGAAAACGACTAGAAATGAAAAGCCCCGAAGGGCCTCTCGCTTAGAGAGTCCTTCGGGGTCTACTTGAGGTTCAGCGGATCAGCTTCGAAAATGTTATCGTAGAAGGTGACCTGTATCGTGCCGTCTTCTTCGATAATCGTGCCGACTACATGCCGAACTCCCCATCCATCCTTTGCGTGGTGCAGCCCGGAGATCTCAAGAATGCGGTCTTCTGGATATTCGGGTAAGTTTACGATGACCTTTAGTGTCTTGTCTGCCGCAACCTTTGCTTCGACCACGCTCATTTCAATCTGCTCGGTAACTCTGATAATTCGAGTATTCCCGCAGTTGAGTGCGATAAGTTTACTCATTTGAATCACCACTTCCTTGCGTTGGGATGATACGGATACTATAGCACAAACATTGACATATCAAAGTAGTTATGCTAATATATTATTATGCAAAATAGAACGCGCCATATCCGTAATGAATTGGCTCAGAAAATAGACACAGAAAACCCAGACTTAAGCCTCGAACAACTTGCAGAAGATGACTACGAGGCATATGCGGCTGCGGTAAGTGGCAATTATGATCACGCACTTGCAGGGGGTCTCGATATGCGAGACTATAGAACTTCGGACTCTGTCGCCGAGCGTCAGGGTAGCGATGATATAGTGGTGTACGGTATTAGAAAAAATGACGAGCTCGTAGGGGGATTTCATGTGTCAAATGAGTCATCTCCCGAGATCTCTTATTGGGTGGACAAAGATCACTTGCGTCAGAGGATTGCTGCCGAAGCGATCTATGCGGCAACTCGACATATGAAAGAAGCGGTCGGCAGCCATTTGCGTATCAGGGCAACTGTAAGAAAAGGTAATCAGGGTAGTCGAAAATCCTTACATGCTACGGGCTACAGACGTACCGGGGGCGATCATGCTGATGATGTGTATACGCACATAGGACACAAAGTAACTAGGCCTGAGCCTAAGAACGAAGGTTAGGCGTTCGCTCAACATACCTAAATATGCTACAATAAAATCCCATGGACAGGGAGACCAACATGGGAAAATCTAAGAAATATATCTTCGTGACAGGCGGTGTACTGTCAGGAGTCGGCAAAGGAATCACAGCAGCTAGCATAGGTGCGGTACTCCAAGCCAAAGGCATAACAATTTCGATCCAAAAATGCGATCCGTATCTCAATGTAGATGCGGGTCTTTTGAATCCTGCGGAACATGGCGAGTGCTTCGTCACAAAAGACGGTGCAGAAACGGATCTCGACTTAGGGCATTATGAGCGCTTTTTGGATTTGGAGCTAACACAGAAAAATGCGACACTCAGTGGACGCCTGCTGAGCCAGCTTATCGCTGATGAGCGCGCAGGTAAATTTGGCGGCAAGACAGTGCAGCTGGTACCACATCTCACGGGCGCAATCCAAGACGCAATCGAGCTTGCTGCCGACGGTAGTGATGTGCACATTGTAGAAATCGGCGGCACGGTAGGTGACTACGAAGGTCTCAGCTTTGTCGAAGCGATTCGTGAATTTGCTGGGCGCGTGGGTCGCGAAAATTGTATGTATGTGCATGTGGTGTATGTGCCATTTATCGGTACAAGCAAAGAATTCAAGACTAAGCCTGCGCAAAACGCACTCAACGAGCTACGTGGATTTGGTATCGTACCAGATTGTGTGGTGGTGCGTACAGACGATCCAGCGCCTGCTGGCGTGGCGGCAAAGATCGCTCAGTTTAGTGGTGTAGCCGAAGACGCCGTGGTGATGCTCCACAACGCCAAGACGGTATTTAAAATCCCTATCATCATCGCTGAGAGTAGTATCAACGACGTGTTAACTAAATTTACCGGCAACGATACTGTGCCAAATCTGCGCAAGTGGGAAGATATCATGCTGGCGCAAAGTACTGTACGTGACCGCGATGTGACGGTTGGCTTAGTAGCTAAATACATGGACAACGAAGATACTTACATCTCTGTACTCGAAGCGCTTAAAAGCGCCGCATGGCACGAAGAAGTAAACCTCAACATCAAATGGCTCAACGCAGAAACAGCTAGCGACACCGAGTTCGACACTGTCGATGCACTACTAGTGCCTGGTGGTTTCGGCGAGCGCGGTATTTCCGGCAAGATCGCTGCGGCAGACTACGCGCTACGTACTGGTAAGCCGTATCTTGGCTTGTGTCTAGGCTTGCAGGTCGCGGTGATCGCTGCTGCACGCCGTAGTGGGCTGGAAGATGCACATAGCAATGAATTCGATGGCGGTACGCCGCACAACGTGGTGTACATCATGGCCGGCCAAGAGGGCAAAGAGTCAACTGGCGGCACACTGCGCTTGGGTGATTACGATGCCGTACTCGAAGAGGGCAGTAAGGTAGCTGAAGCCTACGGCGCTACTGAAGTAGTAGAGCGACACCGCCATCGCTATGAAGTAAACCAAGCATTTACCGAGGCGATCGAAAAAGGTGGGTTGGTCATTAGTGGCACGTCACCAGATGGCAAACTAGTAGAATTTGTCGAAGCACCAGAGAGTAAATACTTCGTAGCCACACAGGCTCACCCTGAGCTAAAATCTCGTCCAAATCGTGCGCACCCACTGTTTACTGGGCTTATCAGAGCTATAAAATAAGGCGCTAGATGTTTTTGAATAAATCGGCAACGTCCACCTGTAGGGCGTTGGCGATTTTTGTGAGTGTGCCGAGCCTGGCCCAGCGTTTTCCTGTCTCGATGTAGGCTATGGCCACTACGCTCATGCTGATTTCTTCGGCTAGCTCTTGCTGAGTATATCCACGACTTTTTCGTACCGCTGCAACACGTGCACCAAATGCTTTCATGAGTTTTTGTTCGGTCGTAGATGTCATAGTACTAGGGTAGTAATGATAAACAGTTAGTAACATAAACTAACTGTTTATTTTTTGTACATTCTCTGCTACATTAACAGATGTATAGTAAATGAGGAGAAATAAATGTCAGAACAGAAAAAATCATGGGCAAGTCGTCATAAAATACTCACGGGTATCGGTATATTTATAGTGCTAGCTATCATTGTCTCAGCCGTATCGGGCGGCGGCAAGGAAGGCACAACAAACACGGGTGACAATACTCAGGCCGGTAGTGAAACGGCGAAAGAAGCTGAAAAAACTGAGTTTGCTGTGGGAGAGACAGCAACATTTGATGACAAATCAATCACTATCACAAACGTAGAACGCAACTACGATACGGGAAATCAATTCGCGCAGCCAGAATCTGGCAAAGAGTTCGTGCTCGTGACTGTTGAAGTTACCAACAATAGTAAAAACTCAATGGACTACAATACGTTCGAATTCAAACTGCAGGATTCAAATGGTGTACAGCAAAACGAATCGTTTACTGCACTTTCTGAAGGTAAGCTCAATAGCGGATCACTTGCACCTGGTGGCAAAGTGACAGGCAAGCTTGCGTTTGAAGTGCCAAAGGATGATACGGGGTTGAAATTGCTTTACCAAAGCTATAGTTTCTTTAGTAACAAAGCAGTTACTTTTACTTTGCAGTAGAAGAGGTGAAGTAAAAAGAGCGGGTTGTGCGGCCCGTTCTTTTTTTGTGGAGTAGTTTAGTGAAAAACTCTTCACTGTACCTCAACTACAGGATAGCTATAGTAAGCATATGCAACTAGTAACAACTAACCCAACCCAGTACAAAATGGTCGATCATGATCGAATAGTGGATGATACGCGCTACGTACTTCGCGTACGCGATATGCCAATAGACGAGAAGCCTCGCGAAAAGCTATTGAAGTATGGTCTGTCGACACTGAGTATGGCGGAGCTTGTGGCTGTGCTATGGGGTGTAGGCACGCGTAAAGAAGATGTGCTCGAGATGTCTCACCGAGTACTCAAAGAATACGGTGAGCGGGCGATACTGTACGAAACAGATCCTATGAAGCTTGCGGACGCGCTGATGATACCCAAAAACAAAGCATATCAGCTGGTGGCGGGGCTAGAACTGGGGCGCAGGTACTTTGACAAACGAGGTGAAAGGCCGGTGTTTGTACGAACATCACGGCAGGCCTGGCAGTATCTCAGTGATATGGGCATGCTCAATAAAGAGCAACTTAGAGGGTTGTACCTCAATAGTCGCTATCAGCTTGTTCACGAAGAAACTATATCTGTCGGGAGCTTAACCTCAAACGTGGTGCACCCACGAGAGGTGTTTCAGCCAGCCCTTGAACGCGGAGCAGTGGCCGTGATTATCGCGCATAATCATCCGTCGGGTGATGTCGAGCCTACACAGGCAGATTTGGAAACTACGAGCCAGTTGCGCGCTGGTGGAGCTATTCTGGGTATCGAACTACTCGATCATCTGATAGTGACAAAAGGTGGCTATAAGAGTCTCCTAGAAAACGCACCGTAGCAATACGCGACAGGGTACCGTATTGCATGATTGACATTATTAAACATAAGTGCTATAATGAATCTATAAATTAACTGAAAAGAAACAAACAAATGGACAAAGTAAATCACGGTACAGCAGATATTGCACACATGGGCGCAGGTGATGACATGCGCGTTCTCAAAGCGCTCGTAGAGAACGTACACGGCCTCATGCCTGTCTCTGGTAATGCTGTCGAACTCGGCCTACCAGACCCAGATCTTCTCGACGAAATTGGTGCGGTACTAGTCTAGTCCTACAGAGGTAGTTCTGCTATAATTGCCCGTATGGAGCAACTTTCTTATACGGTAGCAGCGATTACAAAAAGCGAATTCGACGTTGAGACGACGCCTGAATTTTCTCGTCCTGACGCACAGTTTGGTGACTATACGACCAATGTGGCGATGCAGCTTGCTAAGCCTGTTGGCCAAAACCCACGCGCTATCGCAGAGAAAATCGCAGAGAAACTAGCCGAATCTGGTGAATACGAATCAGTAGAAGTTGCTGGCCCTGGGTTTATCAACATTACTCTCAAATCTGAGGCACTTCTGCATCTTGTACGTGCTGAGCCAAAAGCTTTTTATAGCGGTAAAAAGATCGTCCTAGAATATAGTTGCCCAAACGCGTTTAAAGAATTACACACAGGGCATCTATATAACACGGTTTTCGGTGATATTATGTCTCGTCTACTACTTGTCGGCGGCGCACAGCTACATCGTACAAGCTTCGGCGGCGATGTAGGGCTACATGTAGCGAAATGCCTATGGGGTATGCGTGTTGAGCTGGGTGGAGAAGATCCTACTAAGCTTGAAGAATTCAATAACAAAAACGCATTTGAGCGTGCCAGCTGGATTAGCGCAGCCTATGTCCGTGGTGCAAGCGCTTACGAAGACAGCGAAGACAGCAAAGCTGAAATAGATGATCTCAATAAAACTATCTACGGGTATCATGATACGAACGACCACGAGTCGCCTCTTGCGCAAATTTACTGGACTACTCGACAGTGGAGCTATGACTATTTTGAAGCTTTTTATGCGCTTATTGAAGTGGCACCACTACGATACTACCCCGAAAGCACCACTGCACCAGTTGGCCTGAAGGTAGTGAGAGAGCAGCTCGCAAAAGGTAATCTCAAAGAATCTGAGGGTGCGGTAGTATTCGAAGGTGATGAGTCTCAACATCTCCATACGCGAGTATTTATCACGTCAAAAGGCCTGCCGACATATGAGACAAAAGACATTGGCGTTATCTGGCTTGAACGCGAGGAATATGGGTTTGACCATCGCTACTTGATCACAGGCAATGACCAAAAGGACTATATGCGCGTGGTGTTTGCCGCTGCAGAAACATTCTCGCCAGAACTTGCAGGTACGATGACACACATGACCAACGGCACTGTACGGTTCGGCGATGGTAAAAAGATGAGCTCTCGACTAGGCAACGTAACTCGTGGGCTCGATGTCGTCGAGGCGGTCCGGGAGAAAGTTCGAGAGCTTGTACAAGATGAGTCGCTCGTAAATGATGTAACAATAGGCGCGATAAAATACGCATTTGCACGCTATCGACTAGGCGGCGATATAGCTTTTGATTTGGATGAAACGGTGAGTTTACAGGGGAACTCTGGCCCTTATCTGCAGTATGCCCATGCGCGTGCGCGTCGAATTCTCGAAAAGGTTGAAAATCCTACATCTCCGACTACGGTGCGGACTGAGGATCGTGCACTTGTGCGTAAGCTTGGTGAGTACCGAGAAGTAATAGAACTATCGACGCAGGAGCTCGCTCCACATCATATCTGTAATTATTTGTTTGAACTTGCGCAAGAGTTTAACCGTTACTACGAGAAAAATAAAGTTGTAGGTAGCGACCACGAACTACATCGAGCTGGCATAGTGGCACTGTATGCGGATACACTGCGTGCTGGCTTGATGATTCTCGGCATTGTCGCACCAGAAAAGATGTAGCTACAAGAGCTCAGACTTTACTGCTGTGGTGGCCATCGCCCTGTAGACACGAGGTATGTTTTTGCGAAACGGGCATCCGAAATACACATCTCGACCACCGAGACCTTTGTCGATATCAGACGCATATGCCTCCAGCTTCGTGTAGTCGATTGTGATATATGGCACAGGTGTTTCATTGACGATGAAGAACGAGGGGTCATAAGTTAATCCAATGTATTGATCTCGTACCGACAGCTTACTGCTTGGTAGCACCTTTGCGATTGTGCGAGTGAGTCCTGCATCGGCCTTTTCTGAGAGCGCGGCCCACTCCATGGCGGTCCTGAGCGAGTTGTTGGCTATAGTGAGTGTCATGTCACTAGATACCAGCTCGGGAATGACCCGCAGAAATGCGCCGCTTGCGCCAGCGCCGGCGGTACCAGCATGTAAGATTGATTCCACTTGAGCTTCATCGAGAATGTTTGCGTTGCGTTGTGCATGCAGTTCGAATACGTCTATACTTCGTGCCTGTAGCTCTTCCCAGCTTGCAACGGTGCTGTCGAGTGGCGAAAGGTCGACGTTTTCGAGCGCCTGTAGTAGTCCGCGGTGTCTTGCAATCTTGTGTTTTGCACCACGGTCTAGAGGAACTTCTTTGTCTGAACGAGTAATAGCCGTAGCCAGTACCTCTCGGGCCGTAATGTGATGGGTGTTACGACTAGTCCGGAGACGGTCGTGTATACTTGGCTTTTGCACGATAGTTGTATAATATAACACATTTTATTAAAAATAGGTATTATTACATATATTCACTATATCAGAAAGCTATGGTACAATAGCTGTGTGAAAGCCATCTATCGCACAAGCAGCCTCAATCTACGCGGACTCATCCTCGTGATTTTTGGCACGTCAAGCGGCAGGTAGTTTTCCGACTCAAACTCGATCAAACCTCCTCGCCGCACATACGCGGCGAGTTTTTTGTAGGAATGATACGAGTAGCCTGGCTTAGGCCATGTTAATAAGGAGGAGAAGTGGCACAAGGGTCCGATACTCACCGCAAGATTACTAGGGCACTCAAAGCCTGCGGGGGGCGTGCTACCGGTAAAACAGTAGCAGATATACGAAAGATACTCGATCTGCAGTCGATGAGAAGTCAGGATTTCAAAATGAATCTGGAGGCGTTACGCAGGGCTGGAAAGCTTAGGTGTGTGATCGCTGCTAATTCGGTTGAAGTTGAACTCCCTTAGTCTAGGGTCGCACCACTACAGTGCTCTGTGACTCGACGATCCCGACCAGTACGCCACGCCACCCAATGTGGTCGTACTGGTCGGGATCACACCCCCACTTCTCCTCCGTCAAACAACTCTGTATGATATAATTTTTTAATAAAGCGCATAAGAGGTGGGAGGAAGTAAGGCATGGCAACAGACAATACAACACCTAGCAAAAAACAGCCAAAATCGGGAGCTGCAAAGGCGAAAGCTCAGGCAGTAAGAGAACGCGCGGCAGTAGCACGTGGTCGCGCGCGCAAAGCCACGACTGGGCAGTTTAGTGGATTCGTCAATTTCATTCGCACACAAGGTGTGGTGGGTCTGGCGGTTGGTCTGGCCATCGGTACCGCAGCTGGTGACACTGTGAAGAAGCTAGTGGAAGGTTTTATAAATCCATTCGTGCAGTTTATCGTAGGCTCGCAAGAAGGCCTGCAGATGGCGACTTGGCAGCTCGACCTATGGGGCAGACAGGCGGATTTCGCATGGGGTGCATTTGTATCTTCGGCGATTACACTTGTTGCGACAGCGTTTGTGATTTACCTCATCATTCACTTTGCTAAACTCGATAAACTTGATAAGAAAAAAGAATAGTCACGCTCCTATATAGAAAGCGCCTCAGGTAGAGGTGCTTTTGCTTTGAAAACAGATGTCGAGATGATATAGTTGCGGCATATGGCAGAGCGTAGGACAGGACCCTTCAACAGCCAGCCTCGTCATGGTAGTGACCAGCGTGCTGTTCGTGCTGTACCCGCGCATCTTCGCAATCTTCATCAGGGTTATGCCGATAAGGCGGCACTTCGAGATCTTATACGACGAAGCACCGAAGCACGCCTGAAGGAAACACGACAAGGGCTCGGTAATACGGAGCTACCAGCATACAAGCACAAACAAGAGATTGTCGATGTCGTAGAAGGCTACAAAGCATCGATACTTGGCGGTGCGACAGGGAGCGGTAAGAGTACGCAAGTGCCTCAGTTTCTCTATGAAGCAGGGTACGACAAAATATATGTGATGGTGCCTCGTCGCGTGATAGCCGACGGCTTGTACGATCGACTACGAGAAGAGATGGCTTCCCATATCCCAGAAGAGGAACTTGATACTGCAATTGGTGTGATGCACGGAGAGCGTAGTGAGACACACGACGATAACCGGATTGTTATCATGACACCAAATACTTTTGTGAGGGCTGGAAGCGATATCGAAGAGCAGCATGCTGATAAAAAGGTCGCTATCATCGCTGACGAAATGCATGAAGCGAATGTGTATACGGAGATTGCTGCCGGAGTAGGACTTAAGTCGGTACAAGAACATGAAAATTGGCGCTTTGTCGCTATGAGCGCAACCCAAAACGAGGCGGTACTACAGCAGCCACTTGCGCAAGTAAATCAAGGTATTGTGCCAAGTATACACATAGAGGGTCGTCCATTTGAACTAGAGTGGGAAGAAGATTCAGAGGTGTTTGCGTGGGACGCATATGCACAAAAATGTGAAGATGTGCGCAAAACCATGATCTTCACATCTGGTAAAAAAGAGATTGATCACATGATCGATCAGACACGCAATGCACTCGAAGCACACGAGCGGGGTAGTTCTGAAAAAGTCGTATTTCGCAAACTGCATGGTGAGTTGACGGAGCGTGAAATCTCGCACATCAATGACCCTGTGCCGGATGGATACAGACTTGTGATAGTTTCATCTCCTGCAGGTATGTCTGGAATTACTATACCCGGTGTAACGCATGTGATCTCTGACGGCACGATCAATCGAAGCGAACTTGACGAAGATGATGTGTCGGGGTTGCGTCGCAACTATCTCTCCAAGGCGGGGATTATTCAGCAATTTGGACGTGCTGGGCGGGACGTGCCTGGTGGAATAGGAATTTTGGTGCGCCCGACGATGGTGGAGGAGGATAGGATTCGCGCGCAAGGCAACGAGGTCGAATTAGAAGCGATGCCATACCGGTCTTTTGAAGATCGAGAAGAGTTTGAGCCACCAGAAATATATAGTGCGAATTTGTCAGAAATCGTGTTGTCGGTTGCAAACTTGGGCATGAGCTTTGCTGAGATCAATGAGTATCTGCCACACAAGGTGGCCCAGTCAGAGATTATCAAGGCCGAGCAAAACTTGCTACGGCTCGGAGCGATCGATGTAGACGGCAAGATCACAAGCACAGGCAAGGAAATGAGTAAATTTCCGATACGACCGGAACTTTCACGAGGGCTTGTGGAAGGTATGAAACAAAAACGCCCTCTACTCCATATGGCGCGTTTAGCACTTATCGTGTCGGCAGTTGGGGCGGGCGGCACACAGGAGTTTCGTCAAAAAGATGCAACTGCTTGGAAGAATTTACTCAGAGATACTACCGCCGACGACATGATAGCCCAGCTGGATATTATGACAGCAGTTGTAGGTAGCGACGATGACGGCCGTATTTTGGCGGATGTTGATGTTGATCAGAGCGCTGGTGGGTTTTTGCGTAACTATGATCTGAGCTACAAAAAGATTAAACAGTCACAAAAAGTAGCTCGAAAAGTACTTCGAGTATTTGATATAAATTCTCGCAATATCGTACACGGCACCCCAACTAATGACGAGGAGATGTTGCTGCGTGAGGATATTGCAGTTGGTATGTTAGATTTTGTGTACACAAGAAAAAACAGTACACCCGATAGATATGGCAAAACGTATTATTCGAATATCCATGCATCTGGAGATGAGGCAAAAGAACGATTCCTGGGTGCGCGCAGCGTTACGAATCCTGCACCAGAAATGCTAGTCGGTTTTCCTAGGTGGTTTATGTCGCGTAATCGCAAAGGTGATGTTAAGCATGAAGTCGTGGAACAAACTATGCCTGTATCTACCAAGATGATTGGAAAATACGCACTTGCCGCAGATCTTGTACGTATGGTTCACACCGGTGTTCGTGTTGAAGGTGATGTGATTGTTGAGCGTACACAGGCAATGTTTGGGTCGGTTGCAGTAGGCGAGCCAGTATCGAGCAACGAAAAGTTTTTTGTGATATCTGAAAGTGCGCAGCAAATGATGGTAGAGCAAGTACTGCAACATCAGGGGAGTGCGCAACGGGCACTACGGGAGGTGGCAAACGAGCTAGCCATGTATAGTCGGGCAATTCCGCCAACCGTACTCAGGAGTTACTCACGTGATGACGCACCAGAATTCGTAACTGACGAAAGTATCGAGCAGTTGATACGTGTCTATGCAGAAAGAACCACGAGCATCAGCCATGTTGACCAATTAATACGCGAACATATATACCAAAAGAATATTGGTATCGAACGATACTTCACGAATGAAGATCGTGAATATCTGCAAAAGTGCTCTCCTCAGCAGGTTGAGTTTCCGGGAGGTGGAATGGTAAAGGTGTACAACCGAATGAGTGTGACGCGTACACCTTATATTATGTTGCCTCCGAGAATGCTTTCGAGAATTGGGCAACTCAAAGCAATGCATGCAGCCGGTGGGCTGACCCTGCCAGATGGCCGCGAGATTTTGATACAGCGAAAAGATTCGTGGATCTCTGCTTCACAACTGTAATGATATACTGTGAATATGAACAAAACCGAAAGTGAATGGCAAGACGAACTTACGCCTGAGCAATATCATGTTTTGCGTGAAAAGGGTACAGAGCCGGCTTTTAGCGGTAAGTATGATAGTGTATTTGACTCGGGTGCGTATAGCTGTGGGGCATGCGGTGCGAAGATTTTTGAAAGTGACAAGAAGTTCGATGCACATTGCGGCTGGCCAAGTTTCTACGATGCTATACCCGGTACAGTGACACGTACACCAGATGATACTCTTGGGATGAGTCGTACGGAAGTGACTTGCAGTAACTGCGGCAGTCACTTGGGGCATGTATTTGAAGGCGAAGGACTCGGTACTCCTACCGATCAGCGCTACTGTATTAACTCGCTGAGTCTTAAATTTGATCCATCTGATAGTTCTCAATAAAAAATGCCGACGTGGCGGCAATAGGTGTAACGTGGTTTGGAAGTCGTACCAGCGGCAAGTGTTGCTCACCGCTGGTACATGTCCCTCAGATCAGACTGTTAGGCGTATGCCGCGCGACCGGTCCTGAACTTCGCTCTGTGTTGTTCGAGCGCCTGTTCACCCTTGGGTGTGAGCTTGAGACAGCTGCCGCGACGGTCGACATACTCGATATATCCAAACTTCATGCAGGCTCTGATGACGCTCCTCATCTTATTCATTCGCTTTCTGTGCGTCCGGCCTAGTTTTCCGGGTTTGTACATCATACCGAGACATTTCTCGGCTGCGTTCTTCTGACTATCGGTGGGAATGCGCTTGTCTTTCTGTGTATTCAGGATGGCAAGCAGAGTCGGCACTGTGGTTTCGATGATTCGGTCTTGTTGGGCGATGGCGTTGTTGGACAACGTATATGGCCTTCCTGATCGAGGTTTCTCGAAGAATATCGAGAATAAACACTACCATAGCATAAATATATATAATATGCAATATATTTAAGTATAATCTGGTATACTGATATATATGACGAAAAAAGCTAAATTGCTCTGGATGGACCTAGAGATGACTGGACTTGACCCGATAGAAGATCGAATACTTGAGGTTGCAGTGATCGCGACAAACTGGGATATGAATGAAATTGCCACGTACGAAGCTGTAAAAAAAGTAGGCCCGAATCTCGTGAAAGCCCGCATGGTAGGGGAATTCTGGGAGAAGTATTCTCACGTGCGTGATGCACTTATGACACAAAACCTCAGTGGTAAAAATGGCCGTACTGTTGAGAACGAACTACTCGAATTTATCGATGAACATTTTGACGCAGACACTCGCGTGATACTCGCTGGTAACTCTATTCATCAAGACCGCAAGTTTATCGATAACGAATGGCACCGCCTAAGCGAGAGATTGCACTATCGCATGCTCGATGTGACTGCTTGGAAGCTCGTGATGGAAGGCAAATACAAAAAGAAATTTGCCAAGCCAGAACAGCACCGTGCACTTGAAGATATCCGTGGCAGTATCGAGGAATTGACATATTATTTAGGAAAAGTGAAAGCATAATGACACACAAAGAATTCGAAGATCATATATTTCAATACACTAACGTGTGGTTGGATTATCCATTTGGTGAAGGAACTGCTGTATATAAATACGGCGAGAAACCCGAAGGTAAAATCGTGGCAATCGTCGCAGAAGGTAGTAAGCCATTGCGCGTGAGTCTCAAATGCGATCCCGTGCTAGCCGAAAGTTTGCGTGAGAAATATGAGACGATCGTACCAGGCTACCATCTCAACAAAAAACACTGGAATACTATTATTTGTACAGGTCAGCTCAGTCACGAGGAGGTGTTTGACCTTGCACGCTTGAGCTACCGCTTGGTAAGCGGCGAACAAGTTGCAAGCTAATTAATACTTCGTTGCGCAAGGAAATCGCCGATTGATAACGACGCTTGGCGGTAGTCTATCTCGCTGCCGTCTGGATGTGTAAGCGAGCCACCGGCACCTTCTAATACTGCGTGGCCTGCGGCAACATCCCAAAGCTTCATGGAGTGTGCTATGCGTGGATAGGCATCTGCTTCTCCATTTGCTATGGCGATAAACTTGAGCATTGATCCGCGAGTGACTACTCGTGCATCGGGGTAGTGGGTGCTAATATAGGCAGCTGTGCTGTCATTTTTGTGTGAGACGCTACCCATGACGATGCCCTTGGGAGTGGTGGCGACACGAAGCGCTCGCGGTATCTGCTCGGCTTCTAACGCGAAGCTTTCCGACCCCTCGACCCATTTGCCACCGTAGTAGAGCTGCGCATATACAGGAACCGCGATGTAGCCGTAGACAGGGCGACCATGTTCTACGAAGCCGACACATATGGTGAACTCACCCGAGTCTTTTTTGATGAATTCTTTGGTGCCGTCGAGCGGGTCTATGATAATACACTGCTCACTCATAACATCGCGCGCACCGCGCACCATGTCTCCTTCTTCGCTCACGACGGGAACGTCTGCGAAGAGTTCGATGAGGCCTGATGTGAGAATATCGTGAGCGGCTTTGTCGGCAGCGGTCACGGGGCTATTGTCATCTTTAGTCTCTATATCGAGATCTGGATTATCGGGACCAGGTTGGTAAAATTTCATGACAGTCACACTTGCTTGTTGCATGAGTTTGACCAGTTGGTCGTGATTTTCGTGGATGCGTTCGACAAATGAGTTCATGCTACGACTGTAGCATAGGAGTTGATTGACTGCCTAGTATAGGTTGGCCTCGGGGGATTTTTGGTGCGCTTCGATAGACTTTTGAATTGTCTGGAAGCTTGGCTCGTTTTTGGTGATGAACTCTTGCATAGACTTACGGGTATTGTTTTTCTTAATGCTGTCCATGTAGGTGATAATGAGTTTCATTTTTGTGTTCATCTCGTTTGCGTAGATGCGGTCATATACACCGTTGAGTCGAGCGTCTTCGAGAGTAGTGACAAGTTTCTTGTCATGGTATGTGCCTGTCTTTGCGGCAGATTTGAGTGAGGTAGGGTTTTGCCCCATGTTTGTGAGAGGCGTTTCCATGTCGCGAGCAGCGTTAACAAGAGTGGTGCGCATATTGCTGTTGATGGCAGTGAGCTTGCTGTTTTTGATGAGCTTGGAGGATTTATTGGTGGAATTTTCGACGTCTATGAGCGTAGTGTAGAGTTTTACCTCGTTTACTGTAGAAGTCGTTTTCTGAGTGCCGAAGATGAGAAATGCTGCTACGAGAAGTGCGGCGACGGCACCAATACCGACAAATATGAACTTTTTCTCTAGGGGCTGTTTGGCAGGTGCGGCCATCTGATCGAGGTAGTCGATAGAGTACTGGCCATTGATCATCTGACCTGGCACGGTGGACTGGGGGGTTTGTTGTGCAGGGGTGCCTACTCCGGCAGACTGGAGGTATGAATTGACATCGCCAGGTTTGCTATCTTCTGGCTTAGGTGCTGGAGTGTACCACGCCGGAGCGGGAGCTGGTGCCTGGTATGGCTGTTGTAACGAGGGTTGGGGGTTTGGTTGTTGAGGTTGCGGCGCATAGCCAGGGTTTGGAGCGGGCCGCGGGGCGGCAGCAGGATAGCCTCCAGGAGCTGGTGGAGGTGTTTGTGGTGGATAGCCGCCAGAGTATTGCGGCTGAGGTGTTTGATTTGGGTCCATAGCTGCACTTATTTAACCATAAGCAATAGGGGTAGACAAGGGGTAAAGTGTTATACTAAGAGCAATGCAGGATGCTAAAGAAGAAGTACGAGCTAGACTGGCGATCGAAGACATCGTGGGTGAGTACGTAGAGCTCAAGCGGGCAGGGCGCAATTTCAAAGGCCTAAGCCCTTTTAGTGGTGAGAAAACAGCTAGCTTCTTCGTGAGTCCAGAGAAGAATATTTGGCATGACTTCTCATCAAATAAAGGCGGCGATATATTTAGTTTTGTCATGGAAGTCGAAGGTATGGATTTTCGCGAGGCGCTGGAGCATCTAGCTCGCAAGGCCAATGTCGACCTTAGTCTATATCAAAATTCAAAAGCACGTGATATCGCTGCGAAGAAAAAGCGACTTCGCGAAGCCAACGAGCTAGCGGCGAGGTATTTTCAGCACACGATGCTGCGCAACCAGCACGCGCTTGAATATATTTTCAAGAAACGTGCTATTTCCCGTGAGACAGCAGAGGCCTTTCAGCTGGGGTATGCGCCAGAGTCTGGCGATGCGCTTGTGCAGTTTTTGCGCAAGAAAGGCTTTTCTGCTGATGAGCTTCGGGATGCAGGGCTCACAAACCGTTTTGGGGGTGATTTGTTTAAAGGGCGTATGATGGTGCCACTTATGGATTCTGGCGGAGGTGTGATAGGTTTTACGGGCAGAATTATCCGAGATGATCCGAAGGCGCCAAAATATCTCAATACGCCACAGACACTGCTCTACGACAAGAGCTGGCATGTGTTTGGACTGAGCCAAGCCAAGGAGTCTATGCGACAACATGACTATGCAGTGGTAGTAGAGGGCAACTTGGATGTAGTGAGTAGCTGGCAGGCAGGAGTGAAGCAGGTGGTGGCTACGGCGGGGACGGCCATGACTATCCATCACCTCAAAGGCCTCGGTCGATTGACGGGCAACGTGCGACTGAGTTTTGATGGTGACAAAGCCGGGTTAGCGGCAACCGAGCGATCTATACCGATTGCCGAAGAGGCTGGCGTGAACTTAACTATTATTAGTCTGCCAGATGGCGCCAAAGATCCAGATGAACTGATCCAACAAAGCTTGGCGGCATGGCAAGCGGCGATTGATAGCGCTGAGCCCGTTGTGGACTGGATATTGAGGCAGTATCAGTCGCGTCATGACGTAACAACAGCAGCGGGTAAGCGCGCATTCACTACAGCGGCGCTCCAAGTGACAAAAGCACTTAAGGACCCGGTGGAACAAGAGCACTATTTGCAAAAGATTGCTAGCATCAGTAACACGACACTTGAGACGCTCCGCACCAAGATGGCTGTAGGCGAGAAACAGGAGACGGTGTACCGCAAAGTTGTTCAGCAACCGGCTGTAGGCGATGAGCAGCAATATGCATATCATGATAGCGTATTGGCTCTTGGTCTCACTGAGCCGTCGCTGCACGATCTCTTTCGCGATACGAGACCAGAGCTCTTCGTGAGTGAACAACGACAGGCAGTCGCTCGATACCTGCAAACTCAGCACAGTGCCGCGCGAGAAACACCTGAGGAATTGCAAAAATACGACGAGTATGTAAAAATATTACTATTACAGGCCGATGCACGATACGCCGGTTGGACCGATACAGACAGGTTCCACGAAGCCGCGCGCTTGCTCCGCCGAATAAAGGACGAACACAAGAAACAACAAAAGCAAATACTCACACAGCAGATTCGTGACGCCGAGAATGAAGGCGATGATGCGAAGGTGCGTGAGCTGATGCAAGCGATCCAAACCTTAAATAAGGAGATTCATTCATGAGCGATGATGTAACTAAACCAGTAGAAGATGAAGAAGTTGTTGACGTCAGCGGCGGTGTACCAGTAAGCGAATTCGAAGAGCCAAAAGTCGAAGAGCTTATCGACGAAGAAGAAATGGACGAAGAGACGCTCAACGGTCAGTATCTTGACGATGTGAGCGACGATTCGGTGCGTCTCTATCTACGTGAAATTGGTAAAATCCCACTACTCAACGCCGAAGAAGAGCTAGCGCTTGCACAAAAAGTTAAAGAAGGCGATAAGCGCGCAAAAGACAAGATGGCAGAAGCCAATATGCGTCTTGTGGTTTCGATTGCCAAGCGCTATAGCGGTCGCGGACTCGATTTCCTCGATCTTATCCAAGAAGGCAATACCGGTCTGCTTCGTGCCGTAGAGAAGTTTGATCCAGACAAGGGATTCAAATTCAGTACGTACGCCACATGGTGGATTCGTCAGGCGATTACTCGTGCGATTGCCGACCAAGCTCGCGTAATTCGTATTCCAGTGCACATGGTAGAGACTATCAACAAGCTACTTCGTACGCAGCGTCGTATGACTCAGGAGCTCAACCGCGAGCCAACCATGGAAGAGCTTTCAAAAGAACTCGAGATGGAACCGTCAAAGATCGAATATGTGATGAAGATCAAGCAAGATATTCACTCTCTCGACGCTGGTGTGGGTCGTGACGGTGATGAAGAAGATAGCGTGCTCGGTGATTTTATCGAAGATGAAGACAGCGCAACGCCAGAAGAGTCAGCGTCAAATCAGCTACTCAAAGAACAGGTCCAGGCAGTACTCTCGACACTTAGTGATCGTGAGCAAAAAATTGTACGCATGCGCTTCGGACTCGACAATGGTAAGAGTCATACTCTCGAAGAGGTAGGACAAGAATTTGCGGTAACACGTGAGCGAATTCGCCAAATCGAAGCTAAGGCACTCGCCAAGCTTCGCAAGCACAAAGATGCCAAGAAACTACACGAATACCTGGGCTAGTCGATGAAGCTTCCAGAGATTGTCGGGATAGCAGGAGCAAGTGGCGCGGGTAAGGATACGACCGGCCATCTGCTGGCAAAGTTTGGTTATAAGTTTACAAGCATCAGCGATACACTTCGCGCCGAGCTCGACGTGCAGGGTAAAGAACACACTCGCGAAAACATGCGTGGCCTTAGCTCGCAGTGGCATCGCGAGTTTGGTCCTGAATATCTGACCAAGCGAACAATTGCACTGTATCGAGAAGAGAAAGAAGGCTTTGGCTATACCGGTCTCGCTATCGGTAGTGTGCGCCGACCTTCTGAAGCACAGGTAATCCAGGCTGATAATGGTATGGTGTTGTGGCTAGATGCCGATAGGCGAGTGCGATTTGAGCGCATTCAAGCTGCGCATCGTGGTCGTGCCGAAGATGCGGTGACTTTTGAGCAGTGGTGCATTGATGAAGATGCTGAGATGACGCCGCCGCTTGGTGATGATGGATCTGCGCTCAATATGGCTGGCGTCCGGGATATCGCAGATGTGTCGATAGACAATAGTTTCGAAGATGAACGGCATTTTGACGTACATGTAATCGAACTGTTTGAACTTAGCGCGTAAAACCTAATTCTACTACGAGCTTATCGAGCTTATCGTAGAGAGCGTCCTTCGTGCCATCGTTGATGAGATAATGGTCGGCCAATGCGATTGGTGCGGCTTTATCTTCGCGTTCAGCCTCCGCGATATCGCGGGCAATCGCTTCTGCGCGCGTGAGTGGGTGATCTGGGCGCTTTTCGACACGGCCATAGCGCAGATGCTTTGGCGCAACGATTGCAACGGTCGTGACGCTTCCTGGAAATGCAGCCATGAGTGCGCGGTATTCTTCGAGAGAGCTTGAGCCATCCGTAACAATGCGGCGCTGACCTGCCTCTATAAGCCGACGAAAATGTGGCAGTGTGCACTGCTCAATGAACTGCGCGTGACCTTGTGAGAGAAGGTGGGTGATGAAGCTGCGCTCATTCACCTCGGTGGTTTCAATAGATGCACGCTCCATACTCTGACGTATAATGTCACCAAACGAGACTTTTGGAATATTTTTGGCTGTCATGTAATCTGTGGCAGTTGTCTTGCCTGCGCCAGCTAGGCCAACGAAAGATATGATTTTGACATGCATGTGTTCACTCATATGCTTATTGTAGCACTGCTTATGGTCTTGCGTGTGCGTAAAACTGATACTATGTCTATATGGTATCTAAGAACTATGAAGTTGTTCCATTAAATAGCACACAAGCTAATTGCAAGGACGTTGGTTTAGATTTTTTCGCTACAGAGCACGAAGGTACTATAGATTATAATAAACGAGCAAAAAAAGAGCTTCTGCCGGTTTGCGCCTCGTGTGCAATTAAATCGGCATGCCTTGAGTGGGCACTTGAAAATAATGAAGGGCATGGAGTGTGGGGTGGCATGACGCCTACTCAGCGCAGAGAGTTGCAACGACGGGGTGTTCGAACTGTTGCGTCTTAAGCTGATATACTAGTAGCATGACGAAGCGACTGGTAGTAATCGACGGGAAATCAATTTTTTATAGGGGCTATTATGCGATGCCTGGCTTGAGTACAAAAGACGGCACGCCTACCGGTGGTGTATTTGGTTTTGCAAGCCTCGCGATTGAGATTATCAAAAAATTAGAACCTGACTATGTGGCGGTCGCGTGGGACAAAAAAGGTACAAGTATCCGCCGACGGGTAGAGTTAATGCCAACCTACAAAGCAGGACGCAAGAAGCCACCTCAAGATTTCTTTGATCAGATTCCGGTGCTGCACGAGATGCTCGAGGCGTTCGGTTGGCCACTCTACGAAGCGGATGATTATGAAGCCGATGATATCATGGGAACGTTTGCGAAGCTCGCCGAAAAAGAAGGTATCGAAACATGTCTCGTAACAAGCGACCTCGATATGCTGCAACTGGTCGGACCGCTGACGCATGTTTATGCTATGAAAAAAGGCCTCGCAAATATTGAGCTATACGACCCAGAGCATTTCGAAGAAAAGTACGGTATTGAAGTAGAGCGATTTGTCGACTATAAATCGCTGGTGGGGGATAGCTCCGACAACATTCCGGGTGTGCCGGGTATTGGTCCAAAGGCAGCTGTAGAGCTCCTGAATTCTTATAAAGATCTCGACGAAATATATGCGCACCTCGGCGACATCAAGCCAACTATGAGTAAAAAACTTGAAGCTGGAAAAGACTCTGCCTACTTGAGTAAAAAAGTTGCTGAGATATGGTGCGATGCTCCTACGCCGCTCGATCTCGATGATATGGATGTGCATGATCTTGATATCCCTCGACTTGTAGAGATGCTAGGACGCCTAGAGTTTCACTCGCTTGTAAATCGGTTACCTGCACACATGCAAGACGTCGTACCACAGGGTGGTTTATATGTTGAACACAAAATTGACGCACTCAAGGTTGTTGATTGGACGGATGAGATTAGTATAGATGAACATGTGGTGCTGCATGTCGCTGAAGATGAAGTCTGGCTCTCGCTGGCAGAGTCGACGGTTATGCGCACAGCGATTGACAACGTCGCCGACAAAACGTGGAAGCTCCTTGGCATGAGCCGAGTAGTGGGCTATGACATTAAGGCAACCTTGCATAGTTTGGCGGATGCAGGTATCTCGACTTCAATAGACGAAGTGCACGACATTCGCCAAGCTGCTTTTTTGCTTGACCCGTTGCAACGCGATCGAAGCTTGACTGCACTGTATGGCGGGGAAATCGATTTAGCAAGTCCAGGTGAAGTGACTGCTGCGTTATGGAGTGTCTATAAAACGCAACAAGAGGCATTTAGTTTCAAGCCAAAAGTTGCTGATATTGCAGAGCGTTTTGATTTTCCACTCGTGCGACTGTTGTTTGATATCGAGCGTCGCGGAGTTAAGATCGATACGAATCGACTTCATGAAATGAGCAAGGAGCTTGGTAGCGAATATCAGACCTTGCAGCAGCAGATGTACGACATGGTTGGATATGAATTTAACATCGGTTCGCCTGCACAGCTTGGTGAAGTGTTGTTTACTAAGTTGCAACTTCCGACGACAGGTATCAAGCGTGGTAAGACTGGCTACAGTACGGACCAGAAAACACTCGACAAGTTGAAAGGACAACATCCGGTAATCGACCTGATCGAGCGAACACGAGAACTTGCCAAACTCAAGAATACCTACGTAGATGCGTTACCTGAATTAGCAGATGCGCATGGTCGCTTGCATACAACTTTTAACCAAGATGTCGCAGCTACAGGGCGCTTGAGTAGTACCGCACCAAATTTGCAAAACATTCCGATTCGCAGTGAACTTGGTCGTACTATCCGCACGGCGTTCGTAGCTGAGACTGGCAATGTACTCGTAAGCGCAGACTATAGCCAGTTCGAACTTCGTCTCGCAGCGGTGCTTGCAGATGACAAGGATCTCATAGAAGATTTCAATAGCGGCGTAGACATCCATACCAAGACAGCAAGTGAGACATATGGTATTCCACTTGAAGAGGTTACGAAAGATCAGCGTCGTGCTGCCAAGGTGATCAACTTTGGTGTGCTGTATGGCATGAGCCCGCATGGACTGAGTGCAGCAACAGGCATGAGCTTTCCTGAAGCGAAGAAATTTATTGATCAGTATTTTGAGCTTCGAGCACCGATTCGCAAATTCATTGACGCGACGCTCAAACAAGCCGAAGACGAAGGCTTCGTAGAGACGTATTTCGGGCGTCGCCGTCCGACACCAGACGTGAAGAGTAGCAACTTTATGGTTCGTGAGTCTGCCAAGCGAGCTGCGGCAAATATGCCGATTCAGGGCACTGAAGCAGACCTTATGAAACTTGCGATGCTCAAAGTAGAAAAAGGCCTGGGCGATCTCGGCGAGCAAATCCTGCAAATCCACGACTCCATACTTGTGGAATGTCCCAAAGCAAACGCTGAGCAAGTGAGTGAACTTTTGCAGACGACTATGGAATCTATCGCCAAAGAGCTGCCAGTAAAACTGAAGGTAGATGTGAGCGTGGGCGATAATTGGGGCGCGTTGTAAGTGATAGTAGTAACAGCAGGTGGTAAGTATCTTGATATTGATGCCTACGCTTGCATCATTGCTCACACAGGACTTCTGAACCTAGAGGGGCAGCCAGCGCAGTGGCCGTGAGTACTGCGGTATTGAGCGATAGTATCATGCCGACAGCAAGAAATTATGAAAGCTGCGATTGATGCGAATGCAAAGAAGGGGAAATAGATGAAGAAGGTCATACATAAAAAACTTGTTCGGGACAAGATACCGGGTATCATTCGTGCAGATAACGCCGAACCTGTCACAAGATTACTGAGCGAAGCTGAGTATCGCAAGTCACTTTTAGAAAAGCTGGTAGAAGAAGCGATTGAGCTTCGTGATTCGGATGCGGATATTGATGAGCGCGCTGATGTGGCGGAAGTTTTGCGAGCGTTAGATCGGGCGTTTGACTACTCGGCTGAGCAGGTCGAACAAGCACGTCGACTTAAGGCAGATAGACGTGGCGGATTTGTGGATAAAGTATTTCTAGAAGAAGTAATTTTTGAAAATGAGACGCCGCGTGATTAAGGCAATAATCTTTGATTGCTTCGGTGTGCTTGCGAGCGATAGCTGGGCAGACTTTGGCAAAAAGTACCTTACAGGCCGGCCTGTTCAAGCTAGGCGTGCAGAGGAGCTAAATCGTCGATCGGATATGGGGCTACTCTCGCATGATGAGTGGGTGAGTGGCATGGCTGTGATCGTTGGAGTGAGTGAAGACCAGGTCCGACTAGAACGTCAGCGGAATACAGACAATGGCGCATTACTAGTCTATATTGCCGACAACTTGCGCGCGCACTACCGCATGGGGCTCGTGAGTAACGTAGGTAGAGGTTTTCGCACAGATTTATTTCGATTGCTGCAAGGTACATTGTTTGACGAGATAGTGCTTTCGTACAAAGTCGGAGTCACCAAACCAGACGAACGAATCTACTTGTTAGCAGCCGAGCGCCTAGGTGTGGAGGCTGGAGAATGTTTGTTTATCGACGATAGACAAGTGAATGTTGATGGTGCGAGTGAGGCGGGTATGCGAAGTATGCAGTACAAAGATTTTGAATCATTCACACAACAACTAGAGGAGGTACTCAATGAACATACAGGCCATACAGCTCAAAGCTAATGCAATTCTACCGGAGTATCAAACAGCAGGCGCAGCTGCAGCGGATGTGCATGCCTGTCTCGACGAGTCAGTGACACTACAGCCTATGGAGCGACGTGTGATTCCGACTGGTTTTGCGCTGGCCATACCGCTGGGCTATGAGGTCCAGATTCGCGCACGTAGTGGGCTTAGTAGCAAGCATGGTATCACTATGATCAATGGGGTGGGTACAATTGATTCCGACTATCGTGGAGAAGTGGGGGTACTTGTGATTAATCTCGGACAAGAAGTGTTTACTATTGAGCCGGGTATGCGGATCGCACAGATGGTACTGAGTAAGTGCGAGCAAATAACTTGGCAGCTTGTTGATTCACTCGACGAGACCGATCGTGGCTCAGGTGGCTACGGCAGCACGGGAATCAAAGAAGCGTGATACAGTAAGCGTATGCAATATCGTACGCATCACCATCGCCTGCATCGACCACAGCAACGGCTTGATGATTCGTTGTATCAGCGTGCGATGATCGAACTCGACGAAGTACTGTACGATCTACACGGACACGACTGGCAGCATGTGCGTGTCGAGCGGTTATCTACTGCGATTGATGAAATGAAACAACGCACAGCGCAGAGCGAGTCGCATCGGCGATCAGCACAACTTATCGCGTTGCTGCTATTGCAAACACCGCGAGCTGCTCGCGCCCAGGACGCGATGGACAGGAGACATGGTGGTTCATACCACCATCGCCAAAAACGACTCTACGAACTGATAGATTTTAACGATACTTTTGTAGATATCGTACTTTCTTTGCGTCACGAACAGCGTGCGGAATTTCACCACAAAATCTATGCGTTGATGCATGATTTTTGTGTTCGTGCGAGGACTCATGTGTTTAGTCGTGAGCAATTTGACGCAATTACGCACGGGCTATCTCGCGAGACGGCGGTGTACCTAGGCGCGCAAAAAGAAGGATTCGATGTGCATATGACAAACCGGGTGGCCGATGGGCTAGGTGTGGATATGCAGATACGCGATCGTGATTCGGGCCGTTATATTAACATTGATTGCAAGACTACCAAGGCGTATTTACGTCGTGTCGAAGAGCTCCGTCGTGAAGAGCGCCTCGACGAACGCGAAGTAGGGGTGGCACTCACAAGAGGCTATATACGAGTGTCCAACGGTCGCTATGATGAGCAGGTTGAAGTGGTGCTCTTTTCAGTCGTGTCGGAATTATTTGGTGGCATACAGGATTTTGAGTTTGCGACAAGTGACGTATTGGCACTTAAGCTGCGCGAAGCAATCAATGTTTATGGTCGGCAAGGTGACGGATTTTATCAGTACAAAGAAGAGTAAGATAATTGACTTTTACTAGAGTTAATGACACAATACTTTCATGAATCCAAACCGTAGCAATCAGCTCCTTCCCGTTATCTTGATCGTTGTCATTGTTGTTGTGAGCGTTGCTGCTATCGTGGCACTTGCTCGTACATTACTTTTTGGCGGTGGAGAGTCTACCGAACAAACGGAAGAGCCAGAAAAAGTCGCGCTTGTTCAGACAACTTCTGACCGCGCAGTACGTATGACAATTCGCGGTCCTATCACGGCAGATGAAAAGTTCCGCTCGTATCAGATAACAGTCTCGCCTTCTACCCGCGTCATGACTACTTACGCAGGGTATCTTGATCAGCAGATCGACACCGTTCAGCTCGATAACAATACTCGTGCTTATGAAGAGTTTGTATTTGCGCTTAATCGTGCAGGTATGATGGATGGAACCCCACTTGAAGGTGAGAAAAATGATCGGCGCGGCCTGTGTCCAACAGGTAAGATCCTTGAATTTGAAACTCTGCAAAACAGTCAGTCTGTTGAGCTTCTTTGGACCTCTACATGTGGCAACGCTAAAGGCTCGTTCAAAGCAAACTCATCGCAGATCAGTGACATGTTCCTTGCCCAGATTCCTCAGGGTCCTGACCTCCTCAAGAAAATCAACGAAAGCTAGGATAATCTAATTATGGAAACAACAAGTTCCATCAAGGCAGTTATATTTGATTGTTTTGGTGTACTATACACCGGTAGTCTCACTGAATTGGCAAGTAATTGTGACACGCCAGAAGCTGTGAAAGAATTATATGATGCTACGCGAGCAGCTGATCATGGTTTTTTGTCGCGTGAGGAGTATATATCAAAGGTGATGGAGCTGACGCATCTCGGCAATCAAGAAGTGAAAGCGTTAATGGCGACTGCTCAGGTGCGAAGTCGTGGTGTGTTTGAGTATGCAAAAGAGCTCAAGCAGAGGGGCTATAAGACTGCGGTCCTTAGCAACATAGGGCGCGATACAATTCAGAAGCTATTCAAAGAAGAAGATTATGAACTTTTTACAGCGATTATAGCATCGGGGGACATAGGCGTCACGAAGCCACACATCACTGCATATGACCGTGCACTTGATAGAATTCGCGTGCAGCCCTCAGAGGCAATTATGATCGATGATGCATATTCAAATGTCAGCGGGGCGATAGAGGCGGGGATGAAAGGTGTGGTGTTTACTTCTTTTGTTGAGATGAAATCTCAAGTGGAGATGCTGTTGCGTGGTTAGGTTGCCCTGTCCTCGGGATATATCTGGATAAAAACACAACGATTTTGAAATTATTTTTACCACGCTTTATATATAATATGATGTAAAAAGTACTTCGCATTTATTAGTATCCATTGACATAGTAGGCAGATACATAGATAATTGCAGGTAGATACAACCGTAAAAAACAAAAAACACCACAACAATATGAAAAAAATAAACCTACGTACTATACGGCTGGCTGCGTCAGCACTTATATTAACAGGGGTAATTGGCTCACCGATAGTTGCATCTGCAGCAGCCAATACCGCCAGCACAACAATTAATGCATCTGTCGGTGCATCTATCAGTGTTACAACAACGGCTACGGTCAGCCTGTCGCTTACACCTACCGCAGGTGGTGTCGTGAGTAGTGCGAGTGATACAGTGACGGTAAACACAAACAACGCTACTGGTTATATGTTGACACTTGCAGATGGTGATGCTAACGTTAATCTATCGAGTGGCGGTAATTTAATAGGTGCTCACTCGGGTACGCAAGCAAGTCCTACAGCTCTAGGAGCTAATACGTGGGGATATGCAGTTGCAAATGTTGGTGGATTTGATAGCTCGTATTCAGCGGAGACTAACAACACGTCTAGTGCGTCAAAATGGGCAGGAATGCCTGTGGTGGGTGCTCCGAATCAGCTAAAAAGTACATCGAATATTGCGACAAATGATACGACAATTGTTTGGTACGGTGTGAGAGCAAACTCCGCCCAGCCGAATGGCACCTATAGTGACACAGTTACATATACAGCAACAACAAACTAAACAGCTAGATAAACAGGGAATATGGGTATGAAAAACATAAAAGTAGTCACACTAGTAAGCATCGCATCATTACTCGCGGTAGCTTCTTCGCCAATTATTGCGTCAGCAGCCGCAAATACTGCAAATACAACGATTAATGCATCGGTTGCTGACGTGATTAGTATTACAACAGGTACAACAGTGGCACTTAGCCTTACTCCTACCGCAGGCGGTGTCGTGAGTAGCTCAAGCGACACAGTGACTGTTAATACCAACCGTACTTCTGGATACAATCTTAGTATTGCCGATAGCGACGCTACAACAACTCTCGCAAGCGGTGGTAATACATTTGCAGCACACTCTGGTACAAAAACTGCCCCTACGGCACTTGCTAACAATACCTGGGGATTTGCAGTTGCAACTAGTACGACTGGTATCGGCACTAACGGTTTTGATGCATCATATTCAACTGAAACAAACGCAGGTTCGAGTACCTCAAAATGGGCTGGTATGCCAGCGTCCGGTTCGCCGATCATGCTCAAGACTACCGCTGCGGTCGCAACAAATGACACTACCACTGTATGGTTTGCTGCAAAGGCAACGAGTAGTCAGCCAGGTGGAACCTATACTGACACGGTCACCTATACAGCGACGACAAATTAGTCTACAATAACCACAAGTATTGTGGCATTAATGAGGGAGTGTACGTGAGAGTGAAGACAGTTAAGGCGGTCGGAATCAGCATAGTGTCTGGGATGATAGTGTTCTCTTTACCTATCGCTGCTTCTGCCGTATCTAGCACTGCTTCTACTACGATCAACGCCACCGTGGGTTCAGTGATTAGTATCAGTACCGGCACAACAGTTGCAATTGCGCTTACGCCAACTGCTGGCGGTGTCGTGAGTAGCGCAAGTGATACGGTAACTGTCAGTACGAATAACTCGACCGGATATGCACTTACTCTTGCCAATTCTGATGCAACACGCAACTTGGTAAGTGGTGGAAACACGATATTACCCCATGCGGGAACTCAGGCATCTCCGACTGCGCTAGCCGCAAATACATGGGGCTACCGCGTTGTTAGCGTCGGTGGCTTTGGTGCGACTGCCTATAGCGCCGAATCAAACAATGGCAGCAGTAGTTCGACCTGGGCGGGCGTGCCAGCAACAGGATCAGCAAATACCCTCAAGACAACAGCTACTACTGCTTCTGGAGACACGACGACAGTATGGTACGGCGTGAAGGCGGATAGCACTAAGCCAGGCGGAACTTATAGTGATACAGTTACCTATACTGCTACAACAAACTAGATAAATAGGATTTACGGAGAAACAGATTCAGTGAAAAAACGTATTATTGGCACATTCTTGGTACTGGCGGCACTTACTGTAAGCGGTATTTTTGCCGCGCCCCATGTAAACGCCGCAGAGGAGGGGGCTCCTGCTACAACTAATGAAAGTATCACGCTCTCTCCAGTTAATACTCGATTTACAATTGATTCAGGTCAACAGCGGGAAGGCGAGCTTACAATCGTCAACGATGGTAAGACTGATTACGACTTCTTGGTGTATGCGCGTCCGTATTGGGTAGCGGGTGAGACATATGATCCTGTGTTTACGAAAGCTTCGGAACAGAGTGATGCATATCAATGGGTACGCTTACCTAAAACGCTGTTCCACGCTAAGGCTGGTGAAACAGTCAAAGTCCCATATTCTATAGCCGTGCCAGCTACGGCTGCTCCCGGTGGCCACTACGGTGTAATATTTGCCGAAACACAGCCGGTAAAGACTGAGACGCAAGGTAATTCAGTTGACCGCAAAAAACGTGTGGGTATGATCATCTACGCATCAGTCAACGGTAATGTGATAAATAAAGGTAGTACAGTAAGCAACGCCACAGACTTCTGGCAGGTGCAGCCGCCACTTAGGACATCTGTCACTTCAAAGAACGAAGGTAATGTTGATTTCATCAACAAAATCACGTTCTCCGTCAAAGATCTGTTTGGCAACACCAAATATGCTATCGTCAAAGATTACCCGGTATTACCACAAACAACTCGTACAGTGGCACTTGAATGGGCAAACTCTCCATGGTTCGGACTATTCCGTGTCGACGTACAGCAGAAGTTCCTCGATAAAGATCTTACGACAACAAGCTATGTCTTGATGATGCCACGCTTCCTACCAGTATTGCTGCTCGTACTACTCCTTATCGGAGGGGGCTATGCAGTCCTTCGTCGTAAGAAACGATAGGCACCTTCTCGCAGTTGTCGCTAGCTGTGGCTTCCTGGTGAGTCTACTTTTGGTGTTATCTCTCGCGGTATCAGCTCATGCTCAAACCAATGTGTACGCAACGATTTGCGTACCCGCTTCGACGATCAGTATCGATCAGCCGGTAAACGACAGTACTGTTACGAGTAATCCAGTTGCAATCAAGGGTAGTGTTAATCAAGCAAACCAAATCGAGATATATGTTGATGGCGAGTTCGACAGTATCTTACCGCTTACAATAGGGCAGAGTGCTTATAGCGGTATGCTACAGTTGCCAATTGGTACGCACACTGTTCGTGTCGAAGCCATTAATAGCTGTGACGGTGAGAACGGTGAGGCAACTAGTGTAATTACTTACACGGCGCCACCTACTCAGCCGTCGACCGGCGAAACAACACCCACAGGAGTGGCCCCGACAGAAGACGCGACAATAACAATTGGCACTCCGACGCCTGGCGTGGAGGTAGGCCAGCCAAAGTCATCAATTGCTAGTCTGGGGCTACCGCCACTACTGAGTCGACCGTTGGAGCAACTTTTTGGATGGCTCAACATCAGTCCGGTAGATGTAAATGGCGAAGCGCAGACATTGTCTTTTGGCAGAGCAGCGGTGATTTTCATGAGTATGTATCTACTTATCATTGGCCTTGCACCTACGGCTATACGAGCTATCGCTATGTTGCCATTTGTCATCTCGGCAACAGCCGGCACCACTACTACGAGACGCCGTCATATAATCGGTATTGGAGTGCGCGTAGTAAGTCTTATTGTACTTATAGGCGCATTGTTGCTCTAAGCTTGGTGTGAAAGAGGTCATCATCGTATAATAGATCTATGCCAGAACTCCCAGAAGTAGAGACTGTCCGACGTGGGCTAGAGACATTGATAATTGGTCGCGTAATTCGAAGTGTCGGCGTGCTTGACTCTCCGAAGAGCTTTCCGAACGCTCAGGGCGATGTCGAGGAATTTATGATACACGCAGAAATCAGGGCAGTGCGCCGCCGTGCAAAAGTGTTGCTTATAGATCTTGCGACAGGCTATACCTTGGTCATCCATCTCAAGATGACAGGTCAACTTGTGTATCGTGGTGATCAGGTGTTTGGTGCTGGTCATCCAAATGATTCGCTCATCGGTGAACTACCCGATCGCTCTACGCGCGTCATGATTGAATTTACTGACAATTCATGGCTCTATTTCAACGATCAGCGCAAGTTTGGTTGGGTTAAACTAATTCCAACAATAGAAGTGCCGAACATTGATTTTATGAAGAAGGTCGGCCCTGAGCCACTCGATGCCGATTTTACTCCCGAGCAATTTATCATGCGTTTTGCTCGGCGCAAAAATACCAATATTAAGGCGGCGCTACTTGACCAGACTGTCGTGGCGGGCGTGGGTAATATCTACGCAGACGAGAGCTTGTGGGGCGCAAGGATTAGTCCTAAGCGTAAAGTCTCAGACGTAACTCATGGTGAATTTACAGTGCTCTACCATGAATTGAGGGATGTAATGAATCTTGCCATAGAAAAAGGCGGGAGTACAGATAAAAACTATGTCAATGCAGAGGGGAAGCGGGGGAGCTATATGGACTTTGCACGCGTGTTCCGTCGTGAGGGACTGGCGTGTCCGCGCTGCGGTACGACTATAGAAAAGATCAAGTGGGCAGGTAGAGGAACTCATATATGTCCGAATTGCCAAAAATAGTATCTGGTCCCGAAGCTGTCGCCATGGCTAAATATGGAGGTTTGCCGTTGGCAGATGCGTATCGGCGGGCAGTACAGCTGCTCAGTCCATTAGATGTGCAGAAATTTCTTACTCCATATCTCTGCCATAGTAAGTCCGTCGAGGAGATTGCACTGGGACTAAATGTTGAAAGCGGGGTTGTGAGTAGGGCAATTGACGAGTTGGAGGTACTTCTAGCAGAGCGCCATCTTCAAAATAGTTTCGGACACTCGGCTCAAATACTCGAGTTGATAGAAAAAACAGAGCGCGCATCACGCGGTGGCGTATACTGAGTAGAGTGATTATTCTACTGACAGGTGATAACTTTTATGAGATAGACCGGGAGCTCGGTCGGATCGTTGTTGAGTTTGATGGAGAGGCAGAGCAGCTTGATGCTGACTCGCTCGATCCACGTAATCTCACGGATATTTTCAGTGGAGTTTCTTTGTTTAGCGCAAATCGACTTGTGGTTATCAAACGCCTAAATGAAAATACTACCGTCTGGGAGGGACTCGCTCGCTGGCTCGACAAACCAAGTGACACAACACTTGTACTTGTTGAGCCAAAAGTTGATAAGCGCACCAAATCCTACAAGGCACTTGCTAAGCAAGCTGATGTGCGTGTATTTACCGCATGGACTGAGCGCGATGCGTTGAAGGCAGAGAAATGGTTGCTCGATACCGCTTCGTCGGATGGGATTGCGCTTTCTCGTGATGCGGCGAGAGAAATCGTCGTACGTCGAGGCACTGAGCAGTATCAGCTACTCAATACACTTCGACAGCTCGCCGTCTTAGGCGAGGTGAGTCGTGAGGTAGTCGAAGCTCATATCGAGACGACTCCGCACGAAAACGTGTTTGAACTACTCGCTGCTTCGCTCGCAGGTGACGCGAGCAATGTGCGAGCGATGATCCGCACACTACGTTTAGAAAACGACCCATACATGACAGTAGGTTTGCTTGCGTCGCAGACATTTGCACTTGCTGGCATAGTATTATCGGGTAAATCTCAGAGCGAGATAGCTAGTGATCTTAGTGTTAGTCCTTATGTATTGCGCAATCTCGCGGGTTTAGCGGCAGGCGTAGACCGCACTAAACTCAAAGTTGTCGTAGAGTCGCTTGCAATTGCAGACATCGGTCTCAAGTCAAGTTCAGTTGATCCGTGGCTACAGATTGAGATAGCGCTCACCAAATAAAATAGCCCCAATAAGGGGCTATGTATGCAACCTAACTACTATTTTGTAGTTTTCTTTGCAGCTGGCTTCTTCGCAGGAGCTTTTTTAGCTATTGGTTTAGCGGCAGGCTTTGCTGCTACGGCTTTTTTAGGAGCGGCTTTTGTAGCAGGAGCTTTCTTTGCAGCTGGTTTTGCAGTCGTAGTCTTTGCCGCAGCTTTTTTAGCTGTAGCAGGTTTTACGCCAGCTTCTTTTGCGGTACGAGCGATAGCGGCTTTGCGACGGTTTGCTGTACCTTTTTTGATAAGGCCTTTTTTGACAGCTTTGTCGAGCTCGCTTTGAGCTTTTGATGCAGTGTCAGCAGTCGGCTTTGCAGCAAAGGCTTTGTTGGCTGTTTTGATGTCTTTTTTGATACCAACATTACGCTCATTGCGCTTGATGGTTTGCTTCATTCGTTTGATAGCTGATTTGATGATTGGCATAGGGTAGTTACCTCTTATAAGTTTGTTAATACAATCAAGAGTGAATTATACAGAAAATGTCGACAAATGTAAAGGGGTAGGAGCGAGACAATATACTTGACGAGAGAATAAAGCTTATGGTACAGTGGTATCAAAATCTATAGATAAAACAAACAACAAGGAAAACTACCACTCATGAACGAGTCAGGCGTCAAGCAGCAAATTGTCGATACTATCCAGGGTGCGGATACGATACTAGTGACAGTGAGTACCAATCCAACTGTCGATGAGCTATCTGCTGCATTAGGTCTGACGGTATATCTCAACGATTTGGGTAAACATGCGACTGCTGTCGTGAGCGGGGCGCTGCCACCAGCTATCAACTTCCTTGAACCAGAGAAGACGTTCGAGCCGACTATCGACAGCTTGCGCGACTTTGTGATTGCACTCGACAAAGATAAAGCCGATCACCTGCGCTACAAAGTCGAAGGCGATGTAGTAAAAATCTTTATTACCCCCTACAAGACAGTTATCTCCAACAAAGATCTCGAATTTAGCCAGGGGGACTACAACGTAGAAATGGTGATAGCACTCGGTGTGACCGATCAAGATCACTTAGACAAAGCACTTGCAGCGCATGGCAAGATTTTTCATGACGCAAGCGTAGCGACCATAGGCTTGCAGGCAAGTACGCTTGGCACTATCGACTGGACAGACGAGACTGCCAGTAGCTTGTCGGAGCTCGTGACAAGCCTGACTGATGGTTTGCAAAGCGAAGAACACCCAATCTCTTCGCAGGTAGCAAGCTCGCTTTTGACGGGTATTGTTTCTGCAACAGATCGCTTCAGCAACGATAAGACGTCTGCGCGCACTATGTCACTTGCGGGTGAGCTTATGGCAGCTGGAGCTAACCAGCAGCTAATCGCATCTAAACTCCGTGAAGGAGCAAAATTACCACTTCAAGATGATGGAAAGAAACGCTCTATTCCAAAACCTGCTGACGACACTCCTGTAGATGTGCAGCCAAAGCGCCGTGACGACGGCCTAAGTATTGCGCACGCAAAAGATGATACGGACGAAGAGCTCAAAGCTCCAAAGAAAAAACCCGAGACTAAGCGCACAGAAGAAGCCAAGCCGGCTGCAAAAGCAGACAGCTTAGTGACGCTCGAAGAAGCGTTAAAAAAGTCAGAAGCCGATCGCAATGCCGAAGCAGATAAAGAGACTGATGATCTCGTGGCATCTGTTACACAACAGGCTGCAACAAACAAAACGCCAGAAGATATGCTTTCTGAGCAGCTCGCATCTGTAGCGCCGATTGCCACGACACCTCCAATTATCGGGCAACTTGCCGAAGAAACCCCCCTTGAAATTACCGCGGCCAAGTCTCCACTTGATACTAGGGACAATCCACCCGAACCATCATTTGGTGGTACACTTAACGCAACTACCGATCAGGCTGCGCAAGACAAACGCAACGCCGACACGGATCGCAACAAAACAATCCTCTCCCATGGTAGTAATCAATATGTCGGTGATAGCCAGCCAATTTTTGAGTCGCCACTCAATGGTGCGGGACAGACGGGTGAACAGCCTTCTATCGATCCATTTGCGACAATAAACACACTAGAGACCGTTGCTCCACTTACGCCGCCAACACCTACAGGCACATTGGCGGATATCGATCAGCAAAATCGTGCGGACTTCGCGTCTGCAGTACCAGCTGCACCGTCGAGTGACCCTGCTATGGACGCCGTGAATGCCGTGCTACAGGCTTCACCAGATCCTCAGCCGTTTGATCCGGTAGCAGTCCTCGAGACAGTGCCGCCTGCACCACAGGTAGACAACCAGGCAATTTCAGGCGCGCCTATGACACCACCGCCACCACCAATGCCGGATTTCTCAATGCTTCCACCATTGCCACCGCCACCAGTCTTCCCGCAACAGAACAATCAGTTTGCTCCAGCAGCTCCATCGTTGCCACCACTCGGCCCGCAGCCCCCAGAGTTGCCGCAAGCACCACTGCCACCTGAGCAGCTTGGTAGCGTGTTGCCGGAGGCGCCAAACCTGCCGCCCGCACAAGACATGGGCCCGATTGATCCAAAACAATTCAAGATTCCTGGCCAGCAGTAGCCAAACTAAAAACCGTCACCATATGAGTGACGGTTTTTAGTTACGGACGATGAAATGATTGATCGCTACTGCATCTGCGCGAGCGGAGAGATGCGCTTCTGCATCTGCACGTTGGGTGTGGTGGCAACGGATGATTTGTCGCACCGTGTCGAGCACTTCGCGTGCGTCTACTACTTCGTCAATCTCCTCGGGTGTGCGACCTGCCGGCATGTATATCCAGTCGATATTATGAGTGGGGAACACGTCTTGCGGTGCGCATACGTAGCGAATGCGAGTAAGCGGTAAATTGCCAGTCCCTTTGAGCGTGTAGAAGGCGAATGTAGCAGCTCGAGAGGCGACCGTGTGGTCGATGTGTCCGGTGATACCGTTGTCATCGATAGTCATAAATTCGACTTCACATGGTTCATCTTGCTGTGAGACAACTTCTTTGACAATTTTGATCAAACGAGCCTGAATCTCTACGAGTACATTGTTGCAAAGTTGCCCGTCGCGGTAGCCCAGATAATGGGTTTTGGCCGCGCCCATTAATTTGGCTGCTTTGTGCCACTCTATGAGTCGTACTACGCCAAGGTCTTCATGTCCATCGGGGTTTTGGCCAGTTTGACCACTTGTAAGCGTGACAAGATGTAGCTCTGTGCCGCTGCGAGCCTCAAGCACCAGGGTGCCACTTGGTCCGAACGCTTCGTCATCAGGGTGAGCGAAGATAGCAAATAGAAGCTTTTTCATACAGTTATTATACAGCTAATTGAAATCTGTAGGTGAGCGATTCTTGTCTGCCTTGCTGCACGACACTGTGAGTATAGGTAGGCTATTAATACACTAACTAAAATTGCTCTCGACGACTGACCGCCGTGGTCGTGTCGCGGTGTTTGATGATGGATTAAATACGCGTCAGTATGCACACAAAGAGAAACTTGCGAATTCTACTGCATGGCAGTCACGATGATCGTACCATGCGATTGCCTTGCGTAGTTGCTCTTTAGTGTGACATTATAGATTTATGACCGACGGAATTATTCTTATTGATAAACCTAGTGATATGACAAGTTTTGGTGTCGTAGCGCGCGTGCGACGTGTGCTGACGCGACAAGCAAACAAAAAAGTCAAGGTTGGACATACGGGTACACTTGATCCATTCGCGACAGGATTGATGATACTTGTCGTAGGCAAAGAGTGCAAAAATGCTGGTATGTATACCAAGCTCGATAAAGTCTACGAAGCAACATTTACACTCGGACAAGAGAGCTCTACTGGAGATCCAGAGGGAGAGCTTACGGCTATCTCAGACGCGGTGCCGACACGGGCGGATGTGGAGACTGCACTCGCTCAATTCACAGGAGAAATCCGTCAGCGACCGCCAATCTTTAGTGCCCTCAAGATAGATGGTGTGCGTGCATATAAACTTGCGCGCGATGGTAAAGAAGTCGAAATACCAGAACGTAGCGTCACTGTATATAGTCTTGAGTTACTGGAATATTCATACCCAGAAGTAAAAATACGTACACATGTGAGCAGCGGGACATATATTCGCAGTTTGGCTGTCGATATCGGCAAGGCGCTTGGTACGGGCGCGTATTGTACGCAACTTCGTCGCACGTCTATTGCTGATTGGCGCCTTGATGGTGCAAAAGTGCTTACAGACTTCGGTATACTTGACTAAAGTATAAAATTATAGTATTGTGTATTTAGATAGTACCAATACTAAAAACACCAAAATGCCATCACCCCAAGAACATCAGCAGAATCTCTCACTCGAGGCTAATGACAAGCCTAGAGTAAGTGGTCCTGGCGGCAATCGAAAAATATTTGATAGAGATAACAATATCGGGTATGCTATCGGATTTAATCCGACGAAGCCAGGTGGTAGTGTGTTTGTGCTTCGAGGGCCTGATCAGTTTGGCGCTATGCTTGAGTATTCAATGCAAGGCGGGCGTTATCAAATCAAAGACTCAGCAGGTAGTATTCAGGGTGGTGTTGTCGGAGATGGTTTTGAACGACAGCGTGCAACTTTAGGTGATGAGTATGGCTTAATCCAGTCGGTAGATTTCGTAGGAGTCTTAAGTGAAGATGTAGAGCATCATGATTCGATGCGTGAGATGTACGTACAAGAGCTTGACCACATAGAAAGATCACGTCGACAGGCGCGAATTGGGGGCGCTGGAGTACGGGTCGCTCAGGAATATTACGAAAACCAGCGACTTAAAAAATATGAGCGTAGTGAATTTTTCAATGCGAACGATGCAGTAACTTTGCAATTTATTGCCCCAGACTCCTTTGCTCCTTTTCGAGTCCATTTGACAGGTATTGATAACTTTGTGGCGCCAACGCGAGAATCCTCGATTAACACCAGTGCTAGTCCAGCGCTAACGCAGTATCAACTACGCGAAAATAGGCATGCGCATAAGCTACCTTCGTATAAGGTCGATGAGAAATATGCCAGAACACACGACATGAACAGAGAAGCGCTCACGCTAATTGATCAATTTACACAACACGATTCACGGGGTAAAGCCGCAATGAAAACGCTTGGCCTGCACTCTGGTGATTTGGCAAATATCTCACCTCGTCAAGCGATCGATTTGGTCGGACATATGATGTACGAGCTGACTCAATATGATTATGCTGCCACGAACGGCAACCCAAACAAAGCAGATGCTATGAACTCGCTTGATTTGCTAAGAGAAGGAATGTGGCGAGACTCTAAACAAAGTGTTGCGCCACTCGGCGTGTGTCGTAATTATTCAACTGCAACAAAAATGCTTTTTGATGCGCTCAAAAGCCAAAACTCACATCTGAAAAATGTCCACTGCTTCAATATGGCTGGCTATACCCGCGACACAACGGGTGTGATAGGAGATAGGTCCGCAGGGCACGCATGGGTAGATTTTGTAATGCAAACTAGTGGTGACGAAATTGTAGCTACTACGGTTGATCCAACATGGGTAGAAAAAAGTATCGATGGTCGACTACAGCGCTATGGTCAGATTGAACGGCGTATCGGCACGCACTACAAAATGTTCGCCGGTATGAAAGAGGCAAACGGATGGGATACGCCCAACAACTCACGTTTCAAGGATAGAAATAAAGATGCGATAGAAGGCTATTATCGCTCACAGATTACAAAATGTGTTTCAGATTTGCATGAAAGATATGGCAACGGTAAAAAACTGCTCACTGCGAATATACCACTTGATGATCACATGTTTGAAAAGGCTAGCCATATGGTATTTGAACTCGCTATATTTAGTAGCTCAAATAATCGACCCAGTCTAACTCGTGGTGATAAACTATTGTTGCTGCGAGCAACCGAGCGTCAAGATATGAGTATGTCGTCAGAAGATGTTTTGGTGGCGCTTGATGTACTAAGTGATATAGCGGTGCAGCGCGACATGAGCGTGCAACAACATGAGAGGGCGAAGGCAGGATTGCTGCGCTTATCTTCTAGGATGCGTGCAAGTGGTACGGATATCGAAGCATTGGTGCGCAAGCAAACGGCCGGCCTGGGTGTAGGTTCGATACGACTTGGCGAAAGAGTACGAAGAATTACTGGAGAGTAGCCACGGCCATAGAATTTTTCAAAGCCTGATCGTGATGAGATGCAGTACGCCGGTAGCGAACAATTGAGTCTCGCGCAAGTGCGGCCACAAGAATTGGTAGCATAGCCACTGAATGATCGGCATAATCACCACGAAACTCAATATATGGCCTACTTGGCGTGGCCTGATAGAGGTTACCGTCACTTATATGAGACTGCTGCCCTCGCGCAGTCACTCCTACAAAGTCAGGTGACTGTATGCCGTTATCACGATGGTGCAGCATGAAATCATTAAACGCTGTCGCTCTGTGTATGTAGTCTTCAGTCGGAGGAGCTTTGGCTCCTTTGCGAAATAGTAGCTCATCATCTGGCGTAAGATGATGACCAAGTCCTCCGATGCGTAGATTTGATTCGTAGTGATTCATGCTTCTTTTGAGATTGATTGCATTGATACCTGCGCGAATAGGGTCGAGTATCGTGGGTGGATCGACAAGAGTGAGAGAGCCTATCTGCCATTTCGTCTCGTCTCTCATGTGCGTCGCCAATCCATTACTCACCAGGGCGCCTTGAGATGTGCCTACGAAGTGTAGAGTGGTGTCGTCTAGACTCTGGTCGTGCAATAGAGTAGATAAGCGATGCGCAAGTGGCTCAACCGAGCCCTTTGCTAGTTTCGTGATATCGAGTTCAGATAATGCGAGATTATTTTGTCCGCTAAACGCTGGCTTGTCTGCTTTTGCTTGTCGCGAGACCGTGTCGTTTGGTAGTACTAGCACATGCGCGTTTGGTATGAGTGCTCGAAGGGTATGTGCGAATTCTGTCGCATCTGGACTGATGCCGCCACCAAAATGTCGAGGAACCACTAGTGTGTCGGTGGAGCTTGCTTCGCCCCGCCATAACATCGCTCGTATTACATGTTCTAGACGAATCACTGCCGAGTTCGTCTCTCGTGTAATCGTGTCTGATTCGGACAGTTCCCCGTATACTGCCGTAACGGTAGCAATATCTTCCTCTCGCAATAACTCTGCGCTATCGAAAAGCTCAGGGTAGTGCGTATGTAGCTCGTCTCCATATTTTTTGGTTGTCATTATGGAATAATTATATTGCCCGGGGAGAGTATTATCAATGAGACGACGATACGGTGAACATTGACTTTTTAATATATTTATGCTTAAATACCTACATAGGAATCTACTATGTTTGATAGCCACGAAACACTAAAAGAACTTGAAAACCCCGAACGCAGCGAAGCGGATATTGCCGAGAGTAATGAGATACTCAATACTCTCTATAATTTTAATACGGGTGAACCTCAAAATGACTTCGATGCTTGGGAAGCAGAGTTGAGTGGCGCAGACGGTGAGACTGAGCCGGGTGTAACTGACCGCAATCGAAATGGAATAGACATCTCGAGTATAGACAGTGCAGTAGCAGATCGCACTAATCTAGGTCAAAACACAGCAGAGCGACGACAACATATCGCTGAGGCGCATGACACTTTGCATAATAACGACTCGCTCGAACAGCGACATTTTAACGAGCAAGTTAGTGAGATAGCATCTGATGTCGAACGCAACATAGGTGAGCTAGGCGGCAGCGGCGTTGAGCGAAACGATATCGCTGCGCGCCTTGAAGGCGAGATGATTCAAGATACGCTCGATGGTGATGACCCCGAAGGTGCAAATTCAAACATCAATACAGATGATCTCAATGAGGCTCGACGAGCAGTTGAAGCCGCTTTCGTACTCGAGGAGCTCCAAGAGGGCAATGTGGAGCAGCTCAATCGCATGAACAATTCTACCGCAGAAAAAGTGGTGGCGTATGAGCAGAATATATCCGAAAACGGTCCCGCCAGCAACGAGAAGCTTGCTCGCCTTGGAAAACAAATCGAGCAAGGTGTAGTCGCCGGCGATACTGGCGAAACGGTGCACTATGTCGGTCAGGATGGCGAACTGCACAAAGTTGAGAAAAATAATCGAGCACGCAGTGTGGCTGAATCCTGGATAGATGGCAACTGGAATGAGGGTAGTGACATAGATCACGCAACTCGCGATAAGGCGTTTTACTATCTCGAGACAGCGCGTGAGCGTGAAAACCTGAATGATCCCGAGGTGCGCCAGCGGGTGATAGCGCGCGTCGAGCAGATGGTCACACGCGATCAGCACGACTCCGACAGAAAGGTGCACGATGGCGCGTGAACAACGTGACGGTGATCACTTTCCTGGTCCCGATGAGATGCGACTTCTTCGAGCGAAAGCTCACGATGTAATTTTTTTGCCTCGTGTACATGCGGTAGCGTATGAAGAGGACAGGTATAAGTTTCTCAAAGAGGGTGCAGGTGATTTATACCATCTTGAATATGTACTTGCAAAGGGCGCGATACACGCTAACTCAGACCTCGCCCGAATGCATGTCGAGTCACTGCGCATAGCGTATACTCCCGAACACTACGATCCAGAAGACGACGCGGGCAAAAACGGAGTAGCTGAAAGGACCGCCGTGTATATAGCATACGAAAATAATCGATATGTTCACTATACGATAGAAGGCGATGAAGAGTCGACTGACATACTCACTCCTGATACGGACGTAGCCGATGATTTTATCGATCGTCGCGTGAATCAGATAGAGGCGTTGGAGCTTCGATCCATACTGCAGGCAGCAATTGCCCACGACGCATAAGTGTATATCTTGCGGCGTTGGTGAAAATCTGCTACTATATACCAGATGATTACTAAAGAAAACAAGCACAAAGCGATTGCTTTGACTCAGGTCAGCAAGGAAGATGTCGGCAGCCCACAAGCTCAGGTGTCTATCTTGACGGCTCGTATCAAAGAAGTTACAGAGCACCTTAAAGCCAACAAGCATGACTTTATGGCTCGTCGCGGCTTGGTTCAGATGGTAGGCCGCCGCAAGCGCCTCCTCAAGTACCTCGAGCGCAAAGACTTCGATGCCTACAAGGCAACCGTTTCAGCACTAGGTCTTCGTAAATAATAGTTGACCGCACACTATCCACTCTCGCTAGCCGAGGGTGGTTTTGTTTTCAGGTAATTTTATGGATGGCTACATATAGTTTAGGATATGAAATTACCACTCGCGATTAAAATACTCCTCGGGGGCATACTCATAAGCAGCTTTACGGCCGGTGCGGCATACATCTATACACTATACATGACGGCAGATGCTGCGGTTGCAACTGTTGCCTCGTCCGGCAAACTTACTGACATTTTGAAGGCTGAATCGCTAAGTGGTGAGGAAGCGGGGAGAGTCAATATTTTGATCGCCGGTAATTCGGCGGACGATCCAGGCCACAGTGGCGCAGAGCTGACCGATTCTATATTGGTTGCGAGTATCGATATTGCCACGAAAAAGATTTCGCTTATTAGTATTCCGCGTGACCTGTGGGTAGCTTATGACAATACCGAAAGTAAGATTAATGCAGTATACCTGAGTGGTGGAATGGACGGCCTCAGATCTGTTGTACGGGAGGTGACAGGGCTTACTATTAATCACGCTATATTGGTGAATTATGCGGCGCTTCGCGATATGATCGATACCGTAGGCGGTATAGATATAATGATAGAGAGTGGTGACCCGCGCGGTATTTATGATCCGATGATAGGGTTTAACGTGGCAAGTGGTGCGCAACATTTAGATGGTACGCAGGCGCTTCTGCTGGCACGTTCACGCAATGACCCTACGTATGATGGCCGAATTGCCTATGGTCTACCAAATGGTGATTTTGATCGACAGATGTATCAGCGCAAGATAGCCCAGGCATTACTCGAGAAGATCGCCAGCAGCAGTTCTATTGTTAACCCATCTACGCTTGCAGGACTGGTTGAGGATATGAATGGCAAGATCACGACCGACTTGAGCGTTGGGCAGATGCGTCGGTTATATGATCTTGGTGCAGTATCGACACTTTCACTTCTGTCGATACGTACTGACGCCGGAGGAGGTTCACTACTTGCGGATTATACATCGTATGATGGACAATCCGCCTTGGTGTCAGCGAGGAATATGGGTGACTATAGTAGCATTCAAATGTATATCGTGGCACAATTGTAAGGTTGAATAGGAATTATCAAGTGCGTCGACAACAAATACCAGTCACCCCTGCTAAGCAGTCGTGGCGTTGGGATAGAATAATCGGATTTTTTCTGATTGTTGTGCTTTGCATTAGTGCAATCGTCTGGCTTGTAAATCAGTCGAAAGATACAGGCTCGTCTCAACTTGATACGACCGAGCGATCTACGGTTCGATCAGGGTTTGCAATCATTGAGGCCACGGATCTCTCGGTCGTCCAACAAAAAGTACTGGCGCTGGCTCAGCAAGAATATCAGAAAAATCCAACCGACTATAATCCAACTGTTATGAAATATACCGAAGGATTCGAGGAGTCGTGGTGTGCGGATTTCATAAGCTGGGTGTTCAATCAAGCGGGTACACCGTTTGTGCACCCGGACACGAAGTATTGGCGTATACCGGGTGTACAAACTCTCAAAAACTATTACGAGCAAGAAGGCGCGTACCACGAGATTGGTGATGGCTATAAGCCACAGCTTGGTGACGTGGCGTTTTATTTCGGGAATACACCTGATGGCGGTAGTTCGGAGCATGTTGCTATGGTGCTTGAAGTGCGAGGAGATGTAGTCGTGACGATTGGTGGTAATGAAGGCGACGGAATTCTGCAGATACGGTATGACAAACTCAAGTTGAACGAGAAAGGACTGACGGCAATTGGCGCATCGGGAATCGGCACGTAGGCGGGTGCTCATCTGTGATCGGTTGACTGCAGTGCTTATGCTATACTGAAATGCAGATAAGGCATAACCAGATGACAGAAAAAACAACAGTCTTGAAATTAGCGCAGGTAACAAAGAAATTTCGTCGCTTTGCGGCTGTAAGTAAAGTTTCTTTTGCAGTAGAACAGGGAGAAGTGGTAGGATTTGTTGGCGAAAACGGTGCCGGCAAAACAACCACGATAAACATGCTACTTGGATTTACGTCACCAACGATTGGCGAGGTAGAAGTATTTGGGCAACATATATCTCCTGCGACAGCTCATGTTTCTCACCGGCGCATCGGCTATGCGGCAGGCGATATGGAGTTACCGAAACATATGACTGGTGCGCAGTATATTCATTTTGTGATGGCGCAGTCCGGCGGCAAAAAACATGCGAAGCGCTACGGAGAACTTGTAAAGGCGTACCGGCCACAGCTTGAAAAGCGCATCGGCACCTTGTCACGGGGCAATAAGCAGAAGATCGCTCTCGTGGCTGCATTTGTAACAGAGCCAGAACTTGTAGTGCTAGACGAGCCTACGAGTGGTCTCGATCCTGTGATGCAGAGCGTGTTTCTCGCGACTGTACGTGAAGAAGCGGCTCGTGGCACGACCATCTTCATGTCGTCACATTATCTGCAGGAAGTAGCAGAAGTATGTACACGAGTGATTCTCATGAAAGACGGTGGTGTTGTTGAAGATTTATCAGCTGAAGAGTTGGCCGAACGTGGTGGCAAAGTGGTAACTCTCAAGTCCTACAAAGAAATTAAACCGCCCGAGCATGCGCGCTGGCCGAGTAGCCATGTGGAGAGTGATGTGCATGTGCTGGCTTTTGGGTATGTGCGCGAAATAACGCCGCTACTCAAATGGCTTGCCTCGCAAGAGGATGTGATTGATCTTGATATTTCTGAGCATACACTCGAAGAAGAGTTTAAACACATCTATAGTGGACAAGATGATAAGGGGTCTGGCGATGAATAGTGTACTACTCAAGACGCTCTATGATCGTCGCTGGTTTATGCTCGGGTGGACGCTCGGGTTTGTGGGGTTTGCGGCGCTTATGGTGAGCTTTTATCCAGCGATGCACCAAGAGGGTGCTCTTGATGCGTTAGTAGAGAATATGCCAAAAGCATTCGAAGGATTAGTGGGAAATCTTGCCAGCCTTAAGTCGTTTGATACGTACCTTGCGTCGCAACTATTCGATATTCGTTTACCGCTCGTAGCAGGTATTATGGCGATTATATTAGCGCAGGGTCTAAGTACTCACGAAGAAGAGCGCGGAGAGCTACGCACTATCTTGGCACTTCCGATCAGCCGTACGAAGCTTCTGTTTGAGAAGTGGCTTGCACTGGTGATCATCACTGGAGTGACAGTTATCGGCTTGGGTGTCGGTATTTATATTACCGCGCCAGTGACAACTGGAGCTGAGCTAGAATTCCTGACATTTATCAAACTTGCGCTTATGACCTGGCTACTCATGATTGCCTACGGTACTATTGCGTTTGCAGTAGGCATGATTTCTGGGAGTAAGGGTCTTGCAACACTCGTGAGTATCTTTGTGATTATCGGTAGTTTCATTCTCTCTACGTTCGCTCCGGCAGTGGACTGGCTCGGCCACTATGAGAAGCTCTCATTGATTTACTATTTTCCAGCGGTAGATATCGTAGAGTATGGCATCGCCAAGACGAATGTCGCAGTTCTAAGTGGCGTGACGCTCGTGGCATTGCTGGTGGCTATAGTCGTGTTCCGTCGTCGTGATGTGCGCTGATACGGCTGAATAATTATTTGGTACGACTGATTTCTAAGGTGATCTTGCTGAGGGTCTTTAGCTCGCTTGTGAGTGTGTTTGGAATGTGTTTAGAGATTGGTAAATCCTTATAAAAGACTCCGAATTGTTGTATGAGATCGGCTCTGAGTACGACACCTTGAGTATTGAGGGTGAGTGTCTTGATGCGACGATCTTGCGTTGATTCTTGGCGGGTGACGAGATCTAGCGCTACGAGTTTATCGACAAGGCCTGTTGCGTATGAGGGGTCACAACCCACAAGGCATGATAGCTGATTCATGGGTACGGGGGTGTCTGGTTGTAGTAGTAGGAGCGCATGGAGTTGGCTGGGGCTGAGATTGTGCTGCTCGGAGAAGTCGGCGATGTGGTGCTTGAGGTGACTAGAGAGAGACCAGATTAACCAAAGTGGATTTTCATCAAGCGTGTGTTTCATGTATTAATTTTATCATAGTTCTAAATAGTTGACAAAATAAACTATTTAGAACTACAATCGATGATGAACATAAATCTACTGGGCGGAGACGATACCATATGAACAAAAAACTAGTAATATTAATTTTGCTTGCCCTTACGCAGTTTTTGGTGGTACTCGATAGTGCTATCGTGAACGTAGCGCTGCCTGCAATCAAAGATTCTCTTGGTTTCAGCGATGAGTCATTGCAGTGGATTCTCACTGCATATGTACTGACTTTTGGCGGCTTCTTGCTGCTTGGCGGACGTGCGGCCGACCTGTATGGTCGTCGCAAGGTACTCCTGCTCGGAATCGCAGGGTTCGTCGCAACATCGTTCCTGATAGGAGTTTCCTCTTCGCCGGTAATGTTTATTATATTCCGCGCGCTGCAAGGTCTGTCCGCAGCGTTTATGTCTCCCGCAGCTATGTCCGTACTACTCACTACGTTCAAAGAGGGTAGTGAACGCAACCGTGCGCTCAGTGTGTGGTCGATCGTGGCGTCGGGCGGCGCTGCGTCGGGGGTGCTACTTGGCGGTGTGATCACGCAGCTTTTGGGATGGCACTGGGATTTCTTCATCAACGTGCCATTAGGACTACTGGTGATGTGGGGTATCTGGCGATATATACCAGCGCACATTAAGGAAGAGTCGGACAAAAATCTTGATATGCCAGGTGCGCTACTGGTGACAGCAGGTCTCATGGCGCTCGTATATGCGATAAGCGAAGCGCCGGTACTCGGTATTGGTAGCCCACTCATCCTAGGATTGCTTGCAACCGGGATAGTGCTCCTCGTAGCCTTTGTGTACAACGAGTCAAGGGTGAAGCATCCACTTGTGCCGCTGTCGATATTTAAGATCCGTAACGTTGTAGCAGGAAACATTATCATGGTGCCTGCGATGGCGAGTATGCTCGGTATGTTTTATTTCCTCTCGCTTTACTTGCAGGAAACCCAAGGTTATACGCCGATTATGAGTGGACTCGCATTTGCACCGTTTCCGATCATCCTAGGATTTGTGGCGTGGCATGCTCAGAAGCTCGTGCCGCGTATTGGTATACGCAGCATGCTCATTATCGGAACAACTTTGCCACTTGTAGGTATTGGCTTACTAGGACTTCTTCCGGCTGAGAGTAATTACTTTGTGAATATACTACCAAGTATTATATTAATCCCTGCGGGAATGGGTATTTTCTTCCTCTCGGCAGTGTTGGCGGCAACATCTGGAGTGCCAGCCAGGGAATCAGGGCTTGTTTCGGGGCTCATCAATACATCTCAGCAAGTTGGTGGAGCACTTGGTATTGCGGTCCTCTCGACGATTGCCGCAACAGCGGGTAGCGCGCTAGCTGGGTATCACGCGGCGTTTATTACTGCGACCGTACTTATGGCCGGCGCGCTACTGGTTGCGGTCTTTGTAGTGAAGGTGAAAGAGTAGCCTCTAGAGATAACTGACGACATGTACTGGTTGATGCGATGATATCTGCGTCTCGATATCGATCGTCTGCAAGAAATCTGGCAGTACGTACTCGCTTGCAGGACTAATGAACTCGCAGCGCGAAAGCTCTAAGTGCCCATGAGTGGTCGTAGATAGGTCGACGGATCGATAGTCGTCGGCATTCTCGATGTGGAAGAAAAACTCGAGAAATTCGCGCTTTTCACTACGGTACTGCTGTATGAAGAGTAACTTTCCTATCTTTGGTGCGACACCCATTTCTTCGATCATCTCGCGGTGAAGCCCATCCTCAAGCGATTCACCTGGGTCGAGTCCACCACCAGGGATAGCCCAGAAGTCGCTCTCGGCACCATCTTTTTCTTTGTGTTTGACGGCAAATAATTTACCGTCTTCAAATGCTATACCCCGCACTGCTATGCGACGTGATTCCATAGTTTCCCTTTCTTGTTATGTATAAAAATAGACTGGCGTCAGCGGTCTCGGCTCGTCCGGACGTGGCACGCGTAGAGGAACCGATTGGTTCATAGTAGCAACAGTATATCATGATTCATATTCGGGTTATCTAGCAATCGCAGCTATGAGTTGTGAGGTGGCCGGCTGTGCTCGCGGGCTAAGAGTGGTATACTGTATATGTATTAACTGCGCGGAAGGTGATAGAGACGAGGATTCTAAGATAGAATTTTCACCCCTGTTACTGTTCGCGCACATAGCTCGCATAGCGCGAGAGAAAAATGGAGAGACGTATGTCTACTATAAATCCAAAAGGTAAAGAAATAATCTCTGTCAGCACGGAGCTGGCTGGAAAAACACTCACACTCGAGGTAAACCGAGTCGGTTTCCGTACTACGGCAAGCGTACTCGTACGTTACGGTGACACAGTAGTACTTGGCACTGCGATGGTCGGTTCACGACCAATTCAGCTCGACTACTTCCCGTTAAGCATTGACTATGAAGAAAAGTTTTATGCAGCTGGCAAAATTAGCGGCAGTCGCTTTGTCAAACGAGAAGGTCGTCCGAGTGACGAAGCTATTCTGATTGGCCGCTTGATCGATCGCCCAATTCGCCCGTTGTTTCCAAAAGGGTATCGCCAAGAAGTGCAGGTGGTCGCAAGTGTATTGAGTATGGATCCAAACTTCCGCCCAGACATGGTGGCGATGATTGCCTCAAGCGCGGCACTCAGTCTCACCGGCACACCATTTGATGGTCCTGTGGCGGGTCTTCGTGTCGGCCGAGTAAATGGTGAGTTCAAAGCATTCCTATCTCCAGAAGAGCGCGAAGAAAGTGATCTCGATCTTGTAGTCGCGGGTATCGAAAGTGGTATCACTATGGTAGAAGCTGGCGCAAATGAAGTTAGCGAAGAAGAAATTGCTGATGCGCTCGCATGGGCATTTGAGCAGTATCAGCCTGCAATCGCTTTGCAAAAAGAGCTCGTAGAGAAAATTCAGCCGGAAGCACAGCAGTACGAATTGGTATTGCCAAACGAGACGCTCCAGAGCGAAGTAGATGCATGGGTTGATGGCAAACTTGGCGAAGCGTTGCACCGACCATACCCAGAACGCAATGAAATGGTTAACGAGCTTCGTTGGGCATTCCACGAAGCATTTGCTGAAAAGATCGGCGATGAGTATAGTGGCTCAAAAGACGAGTACGATGAAGCGTTTACTATGGCACTTCACCAAGATGTACGTAAAGGTATAGTAGAGCTCGGTAAACGTCCAGATGGACGTGCACTCGATGAAGTGCGTGTACTTTCGAGCGAGGTAGGATTTCTTCCACGTGCGCATGGTTCGAGCATCTTTACGCGCGGTGTGACGCAAGGTTTGAATATTATTACGCTTGCGCCACTTAGCTATGCACAGATGGTAGATACTATGGAGCAAAACGATTATGAGCGTCGCTACATGCATCATTACAATGCACCAGGCTATACTGTCGGTGAAGTTCGTCGACTCGGTGGTGCTGGTCGTCGTGAAATTGGCCACGGCTATTTGGCAGAACGCGCAGTACTCCCAATGCTTCCGACTGAGGAAGAGTTTCCATACGCGATTCGTAGTGTCACAGAAATTATGAGTCAAAATGGTTCAACGAGCATGGCTGCAACTTGCAGCAGTGTACTCGCACTTATGGATGCGGGTGTGCCACTTAAGCGCCCTGTCAGCGGTATCGCGATGGGCTTGATGATCGACGGAGATACACCATATGTGCTGTCGGATATTGCCGATGCAGAAGATTTCGCTGGCGACATGGACTTCAAGGTTACCGGTACAAGTGAAGGTATCACGGCTATCCAGATGGATATGAAAGTTCACGGACTGCCTATATCTGTACTTCGTGAGGCGCTCGAAAAATCTAAGCCAGGTCGTGCACACATTTTGGAGCATATGCTCACAACTCTCGCGGCACCTCGCACAACACTGAGTCCGTATGCGCCACGTATTGAGAAAATTAAGATCAATCCAGATAAGATCGGTGCGGTTATCGGTAAGGGCGGAGAAGTGATCAATAAGATTACTGCTGAAACAGGTGCGATGATTGACATCAAAGAAGACGGTCTGATTACTGTTGCTGGTCAAGATGCCAAAGGTATCGAAAAAGCTATCAACTGGATCAAGGGCCTTACCGAAGAACCAGAAGTTGGTCGTATCTATGAAGGCAAAGTCGTCACGATTAAAGAGTTCGGTGCATTTGTAAACATTATGCCTGGTGTTGACGGTATGGTGCATATTAGCCAACTTTCAAACGAGCGCGTAGAACGCGTCGAAGACGTGCTGACGGAAGGTGAGATCGTAAAGGTTAAACTGACTGGTATCGATGAGCGAGGACGTCTGAGTCTTTCGCTAAAAGACGTTGAGTAGATGTGAACAAGCCGCTTCTTATTGTTTTTCTTGGATTTCCTGGTTCTGGTAAGACATATTTTGCCACAAAATTAGCTCGTGAACTAAGTGCGGTGACGCTCAATTCCGATGCACTAAGGTTGTCTATGTTTAAATCACTCGATGCAATTGAGAACATTCGCCAGCTGGATAATCAGCGGTTATATGTTGATGTGTTTGGTGCGATGGATTACGCCTCAAAACAAACACTTCTCACGGGCCATTCGGTTATCTATGATGCACAGCAGACAAAACGCGAAAATCGTATAAATGTTGAGCGCATTGCCCGTGAGGTGGGTGCAGTTTCTATCCTTGTGTGGATTAAGACAGATAAAGCAGTCGCGCTCAAACGCGGCCAGGAGCGAGAGGAACGTTCTGACAGTCTGCAGTACTCAGAAGAGAAAATGAGAATGCTGATAGACCGTTTTGACGCAGTAACAGACCTCCCTGAGCAAGGAGAAAACGTCATTGAAATCAATGGTGAGGTATCGTTTGACGAACAGTACAAGTCTTTTCAAAAACAACTATCTGAGTTTAGTTAGGCTTTGGACTAAAAACACCGTAATCATGGAAAGTTCAAAAGAGAAATAAGCTAGTAAAGACGCCAGATGGTACACTAAATATATGAATTCCGCTTATGACAACACAGGATGGTCTGATCTACCGATTAGGGATTTTTGCGACACCATCACAGATAGCGTTGATCGCAATCAAGTGACGATCGTGACAGCCGAGACGGGTGCAGGCAAAAGTACACAGGTGCCACAGTACTTGGCGGAGCATGGGTACGCCAAAGTGATAGTTACGCAGCCACGTATTTTGGCGGCGCGAAACTTGAGCTATCGTGTACGTCAAGAGTGGACAGAGCGACATGGTACGAAGAGTGACTCGATCATCGGTTACCGCACCGCTCATGAGCGTGACGATAGTTCGACGACGCAAATATTGTATTGTACAGATGGCCTGCAGCTTGTGCGCGAGCTCACTGGCTCCGGCGCAACTGAGCGACAGGTGTTAGTGCTCGACGAGGTGCACGAGTGGAACGAAAATATGGAAGTGTTGGTGGCGTGGGCAAAAAAACGTTGTCAGGAAGATCCAACGTTTAGGGTTGTTGTCATGAGCGCCACGATAGAAACGGACACACTCGCACAGTACTTTGGCACTGAAGCCGTGATTAATGTGCCTGGACGTAGTTTTGAGGTGATAAAGCGGCGGGGAACTGATGTGATCAGTGAGATTTTCGATCAGCTATCGAAGGCGACGAGCAATATGCTTGTCTTTTTGCCAGGTAAAGCTGAGATCCAAGACGTCACCGATGCAATCCGTAGCAAAGCCGATTCGGCTGGTGTGCCAGTGATTCCGCTCCATAGTCAGCTTGAGCTTACCTCGCAGCAGCAGGCGTTTGCAAACTATCCAAACGGAAAAATTATCCTTGCCACAAATATCGCACAAACGAGCGTAACGATAGACGATATTGACGTAGTAATCGACAGCGGGCTTGAGCGTCGTTCTGAGGTTCGTAACGGTGTGGAAGGCCTGTTTATTGCCCAGATATCGCAAGCAGATTGTTTGCAGCGTGCTGGACGTGCAGGCCGCACAAAAGCGGGTGAGTATATATTGGCGCCCTACGATATCATGCCGTGTCAGGAGTTTGATGAGCGCCCCGAATACGCTACCCCAGAGATTATCCGAAAGCATATTGATCGCCTGACACTTCGTCTCGCGAGCGTCGGTATCGACATAGAGATTCTCGACTTTTATCACGACCCGAGCAACAAAGCAATTCAGAGGGCGAAGCGCACTCTTGTGGCTCTCGGCGCTATGACCAAATCTGGTGACGTGACTCGGATCGGTCGCCAGATGGAAGGCTTTCCTGTGGAATCAAGTTATGGTCGCATGCTCGTAGAAGCTGCGCAGTTTAGCGAAGAAGTGCAGTCGAAACTCGCTGCGATCATCGGTATTCAGGAAATTGGAGGCATAGTAAAAGGTGGTCCGAAACACACAGGCTGGCAGAAATATACTCGGCAGACACAGTCTGACTTGTTGGCGCAGTACGATGTGTATTTGGCACTACCAGATATCTTGCCTGACATGTACGAAGCCATTGGCATTATCGGCAAAAACGTCCATAAGGCAAGCGAGGTAATGGCGCGACTCGATCGTGACCTCAATCTTGGCCATATAGAGCTGACGCCCATCACTGAGCTCGAGCAAGACCAGCTGATGCGCTGTATTGTGGCAGGACAAATAGATGAACTATGGTCGGTCGAAGAGCGCGGTGCTGCGGAGCACATTTTCACAAAACAACGTCGCGAACTCTCGACCAGTAGCGTGGTGCGCAACCCTAAACTCGTCGCGGGCACACCGTTTGATTTACAGGTAGCGACACGAAGTGGCGCACTGGAAACACTGAGTCTCCTGCAGGGTATTACGGCCGTCAAAGTTGACTGGCTTGTGGAGCTGGCGCCACATCTTTTTGCGAGTCGACGAGGCAAGACATTTTACGATCCTCGTACCGGCACACTGTCTGCCAGGCAGCTTGTGCGCACTGGGGGACAAATTCTCGAAGGTGCAAGCGTGCCACTCACGAGCATGACAAACGATACGATGCGCATGTTCCCAGATGCTTATGCAGACTGGGCGTTTGAGCAGCTTGAGCGTGAGCGTCGAAACCTTGCGAAATTTCACACCAAGCGTATTCCGGTAATCTCAATCTCGCAACTGCGTCAGCAGGCTAGGGCGATTGCCGGACACGTCATATCCTTAGACGGCCTGTCTTCCAAACAGCGCGCTGCATTGATCGATTTATCGAAGCTCAGCACTCACCTGGGCAATGATTTCATGGCCAAGCTTGGTGCTTCGCACAGTCGCCATGCGCACTCCCAGAAACAACCTGTCCGACGCGGCTGGCAGCCTAAACACAAACGCAAGTATGATCGTCGTCGCGAGAGGTAGTCTTGTACTTATTGCTATTTTACCAACAGTATGCTATAATGATTGTATATAGCTCGTATGAGCCCCTCTTGCAACAGTATTCTTGAACAAATCAGAGCAGAATAAATTTTACTCTTTTCACATTTGGCCAAGAATAATTACTTGTTCAATTCTTAAATAATTAACTTATAACATGAGGATCTCCATCTCATCTGCTTTATATTTCGATGTATTCGCAATAGGGCAGGGCTATCTTCATAGGAGGTAAAATGAAACAAAATATAACCCAACAAACGCGTCGTAAATTAGAAGCAACCGAACGCAAAGTGCGAAAGTATCGTACTGCCAATGCAGCCGCACGGCCACTTGCAAAGGATACGCTCCGTATTGTGCCGCTTGGTGGACAGAACGGTATTGGTGAAAAGAATATGATCGTTGTTGAATATAACGATGATGCATTGGTGCTGGATTGCGGGTTTGCACTCGGTATAGATTTACCTGGTGTGAACTACGCGATTCCGGCTGTGGATTATCTACATTCGATTCGCCATAAGCTCAGAGGCTATGTGATTAGCCATGGACACCTTGACCACATCGGGGGATTGGTGCATGTCGTTCCGGATAATCAAGCACCAATTATCGGTAGTCGTTTCACGATAGGAATGGTGAATACTCAGTTTGAAAAAGCGCACGAGAATGGACTAACTTATCAACCCAAAACGATTGTATTAGATATGGACACACATGAGCAGCTACAGCTCGGGGCACTCAGTATTGAACTTATTCGCGTGACACATGCTATACCCGAATCGTCGGCTATTGTCGTTAATACGCCGGCAGGTCGTCTGATTAACACGGGCGATTTTCGCCTAGACCCAGAGCCACTTGATAAAATGCCCACGGATATTGCTCGATTAGAGCAACTAGGAAAAGAAGGAGTTTTACTACTGATGAGTGAGAGCACCAATGCAACAAAACCTGGACGCACACCAACCGAGCACACGTTACAAGATAGCTTCGATCAGCTTATTGGAAATGCAAAAGGCCGTGTATTTGCATCTATTTTTTCGTCAAACATGAACCGTATTCAGATGATTGTGAACGCTGCTGTTAAATACGACCGCAAAGTGGCGCTTGATGGTCGTAGTATGCTGACGACAGCAGAACTCGCAGTGCGACTCGGCAATCTCAAGATTCCAAAAGGTACACTTATTGCGATGCGCGAAACAGTGTCGGTGCCAGACAACAGGCTGATTGTTATATGCACCGGTGGACAAGGCGAACCCGGTGCGGCGATGAGTCGTATGAGTACTGGTGAGCACCAATATATAAAATTGAAACGCGGTGACAGCGTGGTCATTAGTAGTACACCGATTCCGGGTAATGAGATAAGCTACCAGCAAGTCGGCGATGATTTGGCGCTGATTGGCGCAAAACAGTATCGCCATACGACTCATGAGGTAGACGGCTGTGGACCACTGCATGTATCAGGTCACGGTAATCGCGACGAGCATGCTGAGATGATCCAGCTGACACGGCCAAAGTACCTGATGCCAATATATGGAGGTCCGATGAACCGACAATATCATAGGGATATCGGATTGCAGAACGGGCTAGGCGACGGTCAGATTGTCATGGCTAATAACGGCTCTGTAATTGAGATTACGAGTGGTAAGAAACCATCGATTGTAGGTAAGGTGACAGCTGGCTCACGGCTCGTCGATCAAACAGGCAATATAGTGCCAGAACTTGTTATAAAAGATAAGCTATTACTACAAGACGACGGGTTTTTAGTAGTTCTGGTATCTATTGATCGATGGACGGGTAGACTATTGTCGAGCCCAGACATTATTACTCGTGGATCATTTTCTATTCGAGACAATAGTGACTTGATGGAGTCGATTCGACGGGAAATCCTCAAGATAGTGGGCACACGAAAGCTTCGACTGCAGGATGTTGATGACGTGAAGCTGCGCATTAGATCTGTGGTTTCGAACTATTTATCTAAGTCGTCGAAGCTGTCGCCAATGATCATACCGGTTGTAAAAATAGTGCCTGCAACTCGAAATGCGATGGGCGGAACATCTCAGGCGGCTGTATAGCTAGGATTTGTGGCTTATACTAAGCGTATGAATAAGCAATCCCAGCTCGAACGATTACAACGAGAAATAACAGACAAAGGTATTTGTTCTGAACTTGCGCTTAATGCTAAGAACCTTGTAATGGGGGATGGTAATGTCGATAGCAATATCGTTTTTATCGGCGAAGCGCCGGGCAAAGCAGAGGATGAACAGGGGCGGCCATTTGTGGGTGCAAGTGGCCGTTTTCTGAATGAAATGCTTGAGGCGGCCGGGATGGTGCGAAGTGACGTGTATATTACAAACATCGTTAAATATCGGCCACCAAACAACCGTGACCCGTCCGAAGAAGAGAAGCAGGAATTCTGGCCGTACCTCATGCGCCAACTCGAGATTATTAACCCGACCGTCGTGATTACTCTCGGCCGTCATAGTGGCAAGTGCTTCATCTCAGACTTGCTAATATCAAGAGATCATGGCCATGCACGCATCGTGAAGTATCACGAGCATGAACTTCTCGTAGTGCCGCTATATCACCCTGCGGCGGCACTCTATAATGGCTCAATGCGGCAGACATTAATAGACGACTTTTTACTAGCTGCGCAGGTAGCAAAAACCGGTAGTCTGCCGGAGCCAAAGATATAGTACAATAAGACACAATGCGTGAACTGATAGGCAAATATGGAAGTGTCGCACTGCTGCTTGTAGCAGCGATGTTGATTTTGCCATTAGAACAAAAAGCTGAAGGTTATAGTGCGATGTTGGCCGGCGTCGCAATGCTCGCGCTTGCCGAACGACGTTTTGCTAAGCATGTTTTCTTGCTGTTTGTATCCCTTGCTATCCTGGGAAGTACGCCGATTGATACAAGCATCGACTTACAACACATAGTGCTCATGGGCGTGCCGTTGCTACTTGCGATAGGTGTGCCCTACGTAGTGTTTCGTTATATCTACCAAGAGCCTGAGATTATACAGTATCATTTCTCCAGACATACGTTTACTCGTAGCCAAGTAGGATATATCTTTCTCGCGCTTGTCGTAAGTTATTTGCTGTTGCCGTTTTGGATGCAGTCGACAGGCGGATACATGAACTGGTCGGTGGCTACAGACCCACAGAGCCTGTTTGTGCTATTTCTTGGCACGAATGGACTCGGCATCTGGGATGAGCTGTTCTTTATCGTAACGGCACTTGGTATATTGCGGCATCATTTTCCGTTTTGGCAGGCAAACCTGGTGCAGGCAGTATTGTTTACGGCATTTTTGTATGAACTCGGTTTTCAGGGTTGGGCGCCATATGCTATCTTCCCGTTTGCACTATCTCAGGGACTGGTGTTTAAGTACACGAAGAACCTCGTATATATCATCGCGATCCATCTGACTATCGACCTTGTGCTGTATCTAGCGCTTATCAATGCACACCATCCTGATTTACTACCAATATTTATCACAAGGTAACCTGCATGAAGCACTCAGTCTCACATCTCGCGACATATCTAGCCGGCACGCTCAGCGTGGTTGCGTTTGCCGTGACAGTGATGGACGCACCATTTTGGAGCGCAATGTTGGCTTGGTTGGCTGCATACGGTGCGGTGGCAGCAACGCCAGAATCGCGCCGTCGCCATCTCACGCTTGTGGCAACAATGTTGCTTGTACTAGGCATAAGCCCACTTGGGACATCGACAGAGATAAACCCTGGCGCTATCATGACGCTCGGCATGCTTGTTGCAGTCGGCTTGCCATTTCTCGTGCAGAAATTATCTAAAGTTGACGCCGACTTGCTACACCTGCGCCTTAGGTGGGGCTGGCCAACCAAGCGCGAGTGGGGGTATATCGTGTTTGCCGCGTGTCTTACATCACCGGTGATTGTGCTGTATTTTCTCACATCGGGAGCAGGGCATGGCTGGCATATGGAATCGTTTGCGGATACACTAGTAAGCTTCGCAGCGATTATGATTATCGGTGCATGGGAAGAGGTGTTTTTTATCGCAGCAATCTTTGGAATACTGCGTAAGTATTTGCCGTATCGAGTGGCAAACATATTGCAGGCGAGTGCGTTTACGATGTTTCTTTATGCGTTTGGCTTTGGTGGATGGGTGCTTATATTTGTGCTGTGGTATACCTACTACCAAGGCTTCGTGTATTACAAGACAGGAAACTTGCTCGTAACTCTCATCATCCATGCCATAGTTGATTTGTGTGTGTTTCTGGCAATACTCTTTTCGATCCAACCCAGCTGGCTATTTGGGTAAGTCCAAAAGCTCAAATTTGACGTTTTGGGCCGAGTTTGCTATTATAGAGGTACTTTCGAAGGGGAAATTGACTGATTACTGACCACCCAATCCTCTAATAATTTTTTGCAATATCACTTAAACAATACAAATCAGAAGCTTCAGAAGCGGCTGAAAAGGAGAAATATAACATATGGGTCAACGAAGACTCTCAGACACTCAGGCGGATGACCTGAGTAAACGTCCTACATCTGGACAGCCAAAGAAGAAATCTAACATCGCTGCGTTAAATCAGACAAGTACTCGCAAGGGCGAAGTATTTCGTGCACAGCGCCGTACGTCGGAAAACGTTAATCTCCGCGCCTCACAGCACATGATAGATGTGCCTGTAAACAAATCACTCTACAATGGCTACGATGGACGCCAGTTTAGCATGGCAGAGTGGAAGCGTCAGCCGAAATCTAAAGGACCAAAGCTGCGTGTTATGCCAATTGGCGGACTCGGTGAAATGGGTATTGGAAAAAACATGATGGCGATCGAATACGATAATGACATTGTTATCGTCGACTGTGGTTTCTTGTTCCCGGGATCAGACTATCCAGGTATCAATTACATCACGCCGGATATCTCATACTTGCTCGAAAACAAGCACAAGATTCGTGGTCACGTGTTCACGCATGGACACCTTGACCATATCGGTGCATATCGCCATGTGGCGCATCAGATTCCTGCGCCTGTGTACGGTAGCAAGTTTACGCTTGCCATGCTCAAACGAACTATGGAAGAGGCAACAAGTGGTTTTGAGCCAGCCTATACAGAGCTAGACCCAGAAACACATGAGCAAGTACAGCTTGGCGATAGTTTCAGCGTCGAACTTGTGCGTGTGAATCACTCCATTCCCGACGCGACTGCGGTAGTGATCCGTACACCTTTAGGTGTAATTATTGACACTGGTGACTGGCGCTTCGAAGAGAAGCCTGTTGACGGCAAAGAGTTTGATCTCGCTCGTCTCACAGAGATTGCTACAAAAGAAGGCATCCTTTTGTTGATGAATGAAAGCACAAACTGTGAGAGCGAAGGTACGCATAGCCACGGCGAGCCTGAGATTCAGAAAAGTATCGGCCAGGTTATGGAGAAGTTTCCTAGCAACCGATTGATCATCAGTAGCTTTAGTTCACAGCTTCATCGTATACAGGGTGTACTTGATGAAGCTAAGAAGTTTGACCGCAAGGTTGCATTTGCAGGGTACAGCATGATTCAAAACGTCGAAGTTGCACTTCGCACGGGTACAATCAGAATACCAAAAGACGTCGTAGTGAAGATGGAAGACATTATCAAATTGCCAGACGGCAAGGTGACGATCGTCTGTACTGGTAGCCAGGGTGAGCTCAACGCTGTGCTCAACCGCATGGCATCTGGTGCACACAAGCACATCAAGATCAAAAACACCGACGTAGTAGTGTTTAGCTCAAACCCAATTCCGGGTAACGAGAAATATGTAGTTCGTACTGTTGACGGCTTGATGCGTGAAGGTAGTGACGTAATCCAGAGTGGTAAATCACACCTCACGGGTGTTGGTCCGCTCCACGTATCGGGACACGGCTACTATGATGATCACGTAAAGCTTATCAACGCGCTGAACCCGACGTACTATATGCCTATTCACGGCGAATTCCACATGCTCGTACACAACGCCGAACTTGCGGAAAAAGAATGTGCGATCCCTCGTGCTAATATCTTTGTATGTGACAGTGGTGATGTGGTAGAAATCACTGGCGAAGGAGCCCGCAAAAACGGCCGTATCCCTGTCGGCGGTATCATGTATGACGATAGTGGTGCAATTGTCAGCGAAGTTGTTCTCAAAGACCGTATCCACATGTCGCAAGAAGGTATGTTTGTAGTAGTGCTGACTGTTCATAAGGGCAGTGGACGACTTCTCACGAGCCCAGACATCATCTCTCGCGGCTTCATCTACCTGCGCGATAGCGAAGAGTTGATGAATCTTATTCGCCAGTATCTCAAGCAGAAAGTACAGCGTAGTTTTGGTGGCCGACGTGTCGACATGGACGTACTGAAAAAGGAGCTCAAAGATGAAATTACCCATTTGCTGTATGACCAGACTCGTCGTACTCCAATCGTGATACCAGTGATCAACGAAATTGGTGGTGGTAACGGCGGTAATGGTGGTGGCCAAAACGGACGACAGCGACAGCAGGGTCAAGGTCAAAACCAGGGTGGGCGACCAGCGCCTGAGGGTCAGAAGCCTTTTACTGCTCCTGAAGCGAAGAAGTTCCCCCCTAAGCAAGTGCCAGACACTGAAGTCGTCGAGCCAAAATCTCGACCAGATGCTCGCGGTTATTAGATAGTAACTCGTGCAAACAAAATCACCCCGCTACCTACTACAGGCAGCGGGGTGATTTGCTGCTGGAGGTTGCGGGGTTAGTCCTTGTGAGTGCGAATGAACTTGATACGTTGCACAGTGCCGAGCTCTCGTTTGAGCGATGTACCTGGTATGCCAATCGAGAGATCCTCTCCTGTTACGATGTCATATCTGGCGTCATCGGATGATGTTGCCTGCATGACAGCCAGCGGTGGAGCATGCAGATGATCAAGCCACTTTTTTATGGCAGCTTGCTCTGTCTCTGGAAGTCGGTAGGCTGAGCTAAACACCGCTTCATCACGAATCTCTGTTGCCGACAGAGCTAGCCAGCGTGGTGTGCTGGAGCTATTGTCGGGTGTGAAATAGACAATGCTATCGGTCATGACTGCGTGCAACTTGATCGTCATGTCTTCGAGGAGTACGACGAGGCTATGTGTGTTGAGCGGACTCACAACTTCACTTTCTTCTGTTTGACGGGACATGTCTATTCCTCTCACTAGGGGACACTGTATCTCAGCCTACGCGCACTACCCCGAGTCTGCAACCATAAGAGTCTTGCAAATTGTGGTATTTTTTGCTATAATATAGCTACCTTAAGGGTATATAATAAGAAACAGTTATGGCTAAAAAGAGAAAAACAACCAGGGGCAAAAAAACAGCACCATCCAAGTCGCAGCATAAGCTGCCGGCTGGCTTTTGGGCGCAAGTGGGCGCGGTCACTTTGATCGCGGTCTCTATTCTCTATATTGTGGCGTGGTTTGGTGCGGGTGGCCCAGTGCTTGACTGGGTGCAGCAGACAAGTCTCAACTTTATCGGGTATGCAGTCTATGTGCTACCAGTACTGTTTGTGTACCTCGCAGTGGAGACGTTTCGTGCTGAAAACAACAAGCCTCCGCTAATCATGAAATTCGCTACGGCACTTTTAGTTGTGTGGTTTGCCGGATTGTTTGGCCTCATGAAAAATGCAGACGGACACGCGACTGGTGGCTGGATCGGGGCAATGCTCAACGACAACATGATGCTACCGATGGTGAGCCCGACGGTTGGCGGGTTTGTGTATGTGCTGCTTATTCTTGTAACAACACTATTTGTGCTTCGCGTGTCGCCATTCACGGTTATTAGCAAACTTTGGAGCTGGATGAGCACGAATCTGCGCGAAGAAGAGCGTACTAACAAAGAAATTATGCAAAAAGCCAATGCCGAAGATAAGGCAAGTTCTGGAATTCGTTTGAAATTTGGTGGTAGTGAAAAAGATAAGAAAGCTGCTGAGGAAAAGTCGAAAGAAATTGGTGAAATCAAGCTTAATGTCGGGGTGCCGACTGAAAGCACCGAGGAAGAAAAGCCAAAGCCACGGCTCTCAAGTCTGCGCGGAAGCGTGCAACAGGATAAAGCTGCCGAAGAGAAACAGGCGCTTGTGGCTGTCAATGATCCGAATTGGCAAGCACCTAGCTTGGAGTTATTGGAAAAAAAGCAGAAACCAGCCGATCCAGGTGACGTGCAGCAACACGCCCAGACAATCAAAGATACGCTTAACGAATTCAATATTGATGTAGAGATGGAAGGTGCTAACGTCGGACCGAAAGTGACACAGTACACACTTAGGCCACCTAGTGGCGTGAAGCTAACTCGTATTACTGCGCTTGAGACAAATATTGCGCTCAATCTTGCGGCACAGAGTTTGCGTATTGAAGCGCCGATTCCTGGCCAGCGTGCGGTAGGTATAGAAGTGCCAAATATTCGTGCGGCCGATGTACGTCTTTACGGAATTCTTGAGTCCAAGCAGTGGAAGACAAATCGTCAGCCATTGAGTTTTGCGATTGGTAAGGATATATCTGGCAGCGCTGTAGTCGGTGAGCTCAATAAGATGCCGCACCTTCTCATTGCCGGACAGACAGGTTCTGGTAAATCGGTGATGATTAATACACTTCTCACGAGCCTTCTGTATCGCAATAGCCCAAGCCAGATGAAGTTGATTCTTGTTGACCCAAAGCAGGTTGAAATGGCGCCATATGAGGATATCCCTCATCTTCTGACTCCTGTGATCAATGAGCCTGAGAAGACGGTGAGCGCACTTAAGTGGGCAGTCAACGAGATGGAGCGCCGCTACAAGCTACTTGCCGAGGAAAAGGTGCGTGAGATTGAGAGTTACAACAAACGCTTAGCGCAACGTGGCCGTAAGATCTCTGTCGAAGACGACGAGGGTAACATGCAGGAGCACGAAGAAGGTACCATGCCGTATATCGTGATCGTGATTGACGAGCTCGCGGATTTGATGATGCTTGCAGCTCGTGACGTCGAGGCACTGATCGTGCGCTTGGCACAAAAAGCTCGTGCGGTAGGTATCCATCTTGTGCTCGCTACGCAGCGACCAAGCGTCAATGTGATTACCGGTCTCATCAAAGCCAACGTGCCTGCACGTATTGCGTTTACGGTAGCGAGTCAAATTGATAGTCGCACTATTCTAGATGTGATGGGCGCAGAGAAGCTGCTTGGTCAGGGTGATATGCTTATTAAAACAGCTTCGATGGGCAAGCCAAAGCGTGTGCAGGGAGCGTGGGTGACGGACGAAGAAGTAATCAAAATTACAGATCACCTCCGTATGCAAAGTGCGCCACAGTACAACGACGAGATTGTCGCACAGCCAGTACAGCTTGGTGGCAAGGGCGGTGTTGTGATGGATTTTGATGGCGGAAGTAGCGATGATATGTATAAAGACGCAGTACGTGTCGTAGTTGAGAGCAAAAAGGCGAGCGCAAGCTTGCTCCAGCGTCGTCTGCGCGTAGGATATGCCCGCGCAGCTCGACTCATCGAAGAGATGGAAGAGCAGGGTGTAATTGGTCCTGCGGACGGTGCTCGGCCACGAGATGTGTTGATCAGTAGCGTGGATGAACTAAACTCTGCCGAGTAGTGGGTAACGGGCTGGATTTATCCACAGTTTTCGTGTATAATAACTAGTGTTATTAACTCAGCTTGTATATACAGTACAAGCATCCAACAGGATTCCAGAGGAGGAAAACTAGTGAAAGAATACGAATTAACCGTACTCATTCATCCGGATCTCGAGGCAGATATCGAAAAACCACTTGCAAGTGTGCGCGATATTGTCAAGAATGCGGGTGGCGAAATTGTCAAAGAAGAAAACTGGGGCAAGAAAAAACTCGCGTATAAGATCAACAAAGAAGACTTTGCGGTGTATGTCTACTTCGATGTGAAACTGCCATCGGCAGCGCCACTGAAGATCAGCAATGTACTCAACATCACAGAAGAAGTGCTTCGTTATCTCTTGGTAACAGTTGACGAAAAAGGTCGTGCAGCGCTTGCAGAGCAGGTAAAAAACGCTGAAGCTGACGACTCAGAAGAGAAATAATTTAGATACAAGGGGAGTACAGGGAGAATGGCACGAGCAATCAATCAAGTAATACTGATGGGACGCCTGACGCGTGATCCAGAGATGCGTACAACACCAAGTGGCAAAAACGTAACGAGCTTTAGTCTCGCCGTAGATCGCCCTGGTAACGACGATTCAGCCGATTTCTTCGATATCACTGCATGGGAGAAGACAGGCGAACTTGTTAATCAGTACCTTTCAAAAGGCCGTCGCTGTCTCGTACAAGGTCGTTTAAGTTTTCGCTCATGGGAGCAAGACGGCCAGAAACGCAGCAAGGTTGAGGTTATCGCTAACGACGTGACGTTCCTCGATGGACCAAACGGTGATAACGGTGGATCAAACACTGGTTCAGCAGCACCAGCACCATCATCAAGCAAACAGAATAAAGATGTCGCACCAGAAGATATCGACGACAAGCCGATTGATCTGAGCGAGATTCCATTCTAATTAATAATTTTTAGGAAAGGAGCAGACTGAGGGAAAAGAGCAGCCGGAGTCGGCGGATTTATTCCGCGACACCGCTCTGGTGAGAAAAACCGCAGGTTTGTCTCATAAGCCCTCGGCGCGAATATTATGGCAATCAAACGATTCAAAAAAGATACCCCAGCGTATTTTGACTACAAAGACGCGAAGACACTACTTCGCTATATCGATCCATACGGTAAGATCGAGCCAATCGGCAAAACAGGCCTCAGTGTGAAGCAGCAGCGCCAACTCGCAACAGCGATCAAGCGCGCGCGCCACTTGGCACTTATGCCATTCGTGACAAGTAATTAGTTCACGTATATTACAGCGCATCGGTATTCGGTGCGCTGACTATATATGCGAAAGATAGTATAAGGAGAAACTATGTACCAGCCAACTGATCTAAAAAAGGGAACTGTCTGCCAGATTGACGGCAAGCCATATCGTGTCGTAGAGTACGGCCAAAAAGTAATGGGTCGCGGAGGCTCTATCGTCAACGTAAAGCTCAAAAATCTCATCGATGGTAGTGTGATTCCAAAGACCTTCAAAGGTCAGGAAAAGATTGAGCGAGCTGAAGTGAGCAATAAAACAGTTCAGTATCTGTACCAGAGCGGCGACGCATTTAATTTCATGGATCCAGAGTCTTTTGAGCAATTTGAGCTTGGCGTCGATGTAGTCGATACCGCCGCTGACTATCTCAAAGAAGGCGATGAGCTTACTCTACAGTTTTTTGATGCAAAAGTTATCAATGTCGAACTACCGAAGAACGTGTACCTCGAAGTAACCTACGCTGAAGACGTCGTAAAGGGTGACACAACGAGTAGTGTGCTCAAAGATGCCACGCTCGAGACAGGCAAGGTTGCCAAAGTTCCATCGTTTATAAAAACGGGTGACATTATTTCCGTAGATACTGCGACTGGAGAATATCGAGAGCGCAAGAAGTAATAGCTTCGACGCCTAGATGGGATTGAAGTCTTTTGTTTTTCGATACGATCCGTATACCCTGTGAGTACCAGCCATGCTCTGATGTAGAGTATAGTGAGGAGTATCGGATAATTGAATAAATATTTGATAAATGTTATAATATTTTTATGAAACAACGACTTGATGCGTATTTGGCGCTTAGAAAATTAGTTCCCACACGTTCTCAAGCAGAGAGCGCGATTCGTCTTGGTGATGTGACGGTGAATAGTCGTGTAGTAACTAAACCAGGAACATTTATAGGCGAAAAAGACGTGGTGAAACTAAATGAGACAGAACGCTATGTAAGTAGGGCAGGGCTCAAGTTAGCGAGTGTTGCTAAGCTGCTAGGGGTGGATTTTCGCGGCAGAACGGTGCTTGACGTAGGGTCATCTACTGGTGGATTTACCGACTATGCATTACAGCATGGTGCTACAAAAGTATGGGCTGTCGATGTGGGTACTAAGCAGCTGCATCCAAGTCTTCGTGGAGATAAACGAATCAGACTTCACGAAAAGACTGATATACGTGATTTTAAACTTCATAGTACGCCAGATATCGTGGTCATGGACGTATCTTTCATTAGTTTGAGAGAGATTCTACCTCATATAGCGGAAAATTTGAGCAACAATGATACTCAGATAGTTGCTATGTTAAAACCTCAATTTGAGGCGGGTAGGGATCAGGTGAACAAAGGTGTTATCAAAAACGACGCAGTGCGTCGGCAAATTCTCCGTGATTTTGAAGATTGGTCTCGTAAATTCTTCGTCGTACAAGACAAACGCGATAGTGAAGTCGCCGGTGCAAAGGGCAATCGCGAGCGGTTTTATCTTCTCAAAACAGTTAAAAGCAAATAGTTTAACTAGACGTTAAAGCGAAATTCAACTACGTCATCTGGCTGCATAACATATGTCTTGCCTTCGGTGCGAATTTTGCCAGTACTTCGTGCGGCTGACTCTGAGCCGGCTTCGACAAGATCTGGGTAGCTGACGATTTGTGCAGCGATGAAACCACGTTCGAAATCTGTATGAATTACACCGGCAGCCTGTGGGGCGGTGTCACCCTGGTGTATTGTCCAGGCTCGCACTTCTTTTGGTCCGGCTGTCAGGTAGCTTTGTAGACCGAGTGTGTCATAAGCTGCTTTTATGAGCTGGTTGAGGCCAGTGTCTTTGATGCCATAGCTCTCGAGGAGTTCAAGCGCATCTTCTTCTGGGAGATCCTTTACTTCTTCTTCTACCTTGGCGCACACAAAAATTGTTCGGGCTGGAGCGACTAGTGTAGTGAGCTCCTGGTGCTTAGCTTCGTCAGTAAGTGTAGTCTCATCAACGTTAAAGAGATATATGACAGGTTTCGCTGTGAGGAGGTGCATGTCGGCAATCAGCTCATGATCAAGTGAAGGAAGTGCCGAGAGAGGTGTGCCAGATTCTAGATGTCGTAGAAGCGACTCCAAATAGCTAGCTTGCTCGCGTGCAGCCGGTCTAGCTTTCGCTTCTTTCTGGAGTTTTGGCAGGCGATTTTCGATCGATTGCATATCAGACAGGATGAGTTCAGTATTGATAATCTCAATATCCGCTTTCGGATTTACCTTGCCTTCGTCGTGACGAAGTATGTCATCGTTTTCAAACGCACGTACTACATGTACAATCGCGTTGCATTCGCGGATGTTTGCAAGGAATTTGTTGCCGAGTCCTTCGCCTTTGCTTGCACCCTCTACGAGACCTGCGATATCTACGAATGTCACTGTTGCAGGGATAAGCTTCTCTGCTGAATACATATTTTGTAGCACATCGAGTCGTGCGTCGGGCACAGGTACGATACCTGTATTCGGTTCGATAGTGGCGAATGGATAATTTGCTGCCAATATATCATTGTTGGTCAGTGCATTGAATAGTGTTGATTTGCCGACGTTTGGTAGGCCTACGATGCCGATGGAAAGTGAACTCATAATCAGTTATGTATTATACACGAAAAGGGGTAAAATAGCTTTACTTCCTAAGCACTAGCATAGTATACTAGCGCCAAGGAATGTCATTTATGAAATCAGTTCGCAAATCGACGAAGGAGTGGTAGTAGGGATGAGTGATAACCTGCGTGAAGATAAAAACGACAAGAAGGGCCTGAAAAAAGGCTCATTAATTATAGGCGTAAGCCTAGCTGTTGCGGTGCTTGTATTGGTTGCAGTAGTGTTCTTTTTGCTCAAGGCAACAAACATTGCAACGCCTGCGGCGCTTGTTATCGGAGGTCGAGAGGTCAGCAAGGAGCAGTTTGACGAATACGTTGAGCTTGGTAAAAAAACAAATACCCCAGTAGCTACCGTTAAGCAGCAAATAATTGATTATGAAAAGAACAAGATCTCTGCTGAAAAGCACAATCTTGCCGTTCCCGAGGCGTACGCAGAATTGAGCAGGCAAGATCTTGTGGTCTCTGCTTCAGAGCTTGGCGGAAGTATTGAAGCTTTGAGGACCGCAAACGACGATTTTACAAAGCTTCGACTCTATAATGTTGCATTTAGTAGTTTTGTGCAGCTTTCCGACAATGATGGTTGGGGAGTCGTACTCTATGATATCCCGGTCATACCATCAAACGACGAAGCTGGATCTATCGCGCGAGCACAGACAGCGGCAAAAAAGATACACACACAACTTACAGATAAGACTATCGACACCGTGGCAGCCGTAGAAAAGGCTCAGCAAGAAAATATTGGTCAGCCTGCGCAGACAGGAATGTACTTTATACGCAAAGATGACGGCGCTGTGCTTAGTCGGTATGGCGGCGGTGTATATACTCGGCTGCTCGATCCTGCATTTATGTTGCCCTACCTTAAGGATAAAAAACCAGGTTTGACTGCGGTGCAAGATTTCAACAAGCAGAGTGCGTTCTTCGTGAACGTTATGTACGAACAGAAGAAGCGTGATAATCTAGCGGAAATTATAAGTAAGGAAAAGAGCGAGATAAGGGTGGTAGACTATGTCAATTAGTAAAGCAATTGAATCATTAAATGTACCTCTCATAGTAATTGTGACGCTACTTGCTTTTTCTGTGAGTACTATCTCTGCGATGTGGCTCGCCTCGCCAGCAGCCGCTAATAAACGACCCGGCCCTCCTTATAGTACGCCTATGTCGATGCGGGACGATGGTTGCTATAGCACCCTGGGCACCGTGAGTAATATCTCAAGTCTATTGGGCGGCGCAAGCTTTGGACTGGTGAACGCAGTAGTGAATGCTCCTGTGTATGACTGGGACCAAGCTCCCGATACGGCCTTCTCTGTCCAGTCTCACACACCTGCATCTGGATTGCGGGGTAACATGGGCGGTGACGTAGTGGGCTATGCGCATGATTTTGATTTCAAAGTTACCCCTGTGCCGAATTTGTTGTGGATGACGCAGTATTTTACAAAACAATTACCGTATGACATTGGTCAGCTCTCCCTGCTAGCTGGAGGCACGAACCCATTAGCTAATTCTGGTATTGGTGATAGCCGAGCAAATCCGTTCATTGCTAATCCATTCATCTACCAGCAGGGGGCAATTATATTTCCTAGCGGCACCCCAAGGGTACAAGCTATTACTGGCCCGCTTACTAACCCTCAAGGTTCAGGTAACTGGCTTAGTAGTTTGAATCCCGGAACATTACTGACAAATCTTCAAGGCGTACTTGGCGCTGGCGATGATTTGCTGTCTCAAAATAGTGGTGTTATAGATGATGTAAAAAATGGAGATATTAAACAGATTGTAGGTAATATCAATACGTCTTCGGCCGGACTTGCAGGGTCGGCGGCGAACCTATTGATTAACTCACCGTTGCTCGCACCGGCTACTGTAAAGTACAACGTAAATGGTGACTATAATCAAAACAATTCTGCACGCAATGATATGTGCTATGAGTCACTGTCGGGTACAAAAAAGGTACCGTCTTATGCGTTCTCTGTGCTCGATACGGCAATTCCTATTACTATACCTGGCTGGCTCTATACCCCTATTACTCTGATTGATGGAAAAGGATTCTCTGCATCTGGTATGACGCTGTACCCTCCGGGTAGTATAAATGATAAAGATCTTCTTGACTGCTATGGGCGTGGTACTCAGCCGATGGTAACTGGATCAGGCAGATTTAAGATGGGTGATTTCGCAGTCCTTCCGTATGCAGGAGCAAGTGCAATGTTTGGCCTGCCTATAATCGGACAGATCAACGCTCTCTTGCATGGGGTAGGGGTCGGCACTATGATTGTTAATACTGCAATAGCGACAGCTATCGCGGCAGCAGGAGCTGCTGCGGATGTGGCTGCGCCAGGCAGTGGGTCGGCAGTGGCAGGAGTTGCTTTCCGACTTCCTGCATTGGAGACGGCCTATGAGACGTATACGAGCGGTTTCGCATTTGGCTTCTTGATTGAGCCAAATGGCGTAAAGCGGCTACCAACCCATCTGGCGAACAGGGTAATTGACTATAATAATTCGGGAACATTTAGTATTAACGGTACGTATCTGATAGGCTCGGACGGTACGAATCACGCCCTGTCACAAAATGGTAAGCAATTTAACCCAGACCTCTACGTCAAGCTTAAGAAGCCATATGAGCTCGCACCACAGTTCTCCATAGACAATAATCCAGATCCGGGTGCACGACGAGATAAGCTCGATGGCTCGACAGTGCAAGTAAGTATCAACAACCAAAAGTCAGGCTTTGATACAGGAAAAACAACCGCTCCTCGTGATGCTACCAACGTCTATCGTCCTTCAACTACTGACGGTGGTGGGCCGACATACGACGACAATGCAGGCGGAACTAATCGATCATTTACGCGTGCAAGTGTATATCGTATCATTATGAAACCAGGTGTGATTCCAAATGCTATCGATGTCGATAAACGTGTCGTTGGCACGAAGGCTGCCTATACAGGTTCGCAGCTCGCCGGAGCTACAGATTCATGTGCATTCTTGCGTCAGAAATTGGCAGATGGTGACACGGATCCAGCAAGCCAGACGCGAGCGAGCGTTTCGCAGGTGACAAATAGCAATGCAAACAACGGGAGGCCAGAATTTGCGCCTGCTGACGCGGTCCAATGTGACTACGCAAAGCGAGCAGACGGTACTCCAGTACGAGATGTCGAAATACGCATGGGTAGCGGTGCAAAACTTCAAGAGCTATATAATATCGCTGAGAAGATACCTGCAGAGGTAGAGCCGGGTACTAAATATTGCTACGCAGTGTACTACGATAGCTATGGCAATGATGTTAAGTTTCAGGGTAGCGAATGGTGGGGCAATCGTAATTCTGCCGCTCGCCAAGGAGCTGTGAACTACAACCCTAACTACAACGCAGAGCAAGACAAGCGCTATCTTTCAAAAGCAAAATGTATCATCTCAGGCTACAAGCCAAGCATGCAGGTGCGTGGCGGAGATCTGATTGTAAACGGCGGTGTATTTACTGGTACGAATACAAAAGATTTCCTCGCTTCGACTTCTGATCCAAAAGAGTTACGACGCTATGGAAGCTGGGTTGAATATGGTGTAATCGCTTCAGGTGCTGTTGTGAACCTTGGTAGCGGTGCTTCGTATCGAACTGGTATGCCGGTGCCATTACTGGAAGAGTTTGGCTCACTCTCCTTTACAAATAAACGCAATAGTTCTAACAAGGCTGACTATGGTCGCTATGCCGATGATGTAAACACTGGATTTGGCCAAGTTGCTCGACAGTTTACTGCGATGAGTGGGCAAGCGAGGGCGGATGTAGTAGGAAAAGATACTGTCGACCTGGCTACTGAGATACCAGAAAGCGGTGTATATAAACTTAAGCCGAACAACGCGACAGTCACAATCACTGCTAGCAGTGTGTTGCCAGCCAATCGATCAATCATCTTGCTTGCAGAGGCAGGGACAACGATAAATGTTGCTTCTAACATAGAAATTCCAACAGCCTATGGATCAATTGGAGAGATTTCTCAGGTGGTGATAGCGCCTGCTACCGAGACATCGGCATACACTATTAACGTAGACCACAATGTTGGACGGCTTGACTCCTGGCTGGTAAACCCGAACGGGTTGATAAATACTTGCCGAACCGCTCAGCCAAACGGTAGTATTGAAAACACACCACGTTCACGAGGTCTTTGTGACAATACATTGACGGTTAACGGACCTGTAGCGGCTAAGGAGCTGTTGCTGCGACGTAACGGAGGCAAGGATCAAGGTGACGAGACAACTGTTCGCCAGAGTGAGCCTGCTGAAAACTTCAACTTGCGACCAGATGCCTATATATGGGCAGCCAACTATGTAGATGGCGCAAGCAAGAAATACATCACGACAAACTCAGTAGATCTCCCGCCGCGCTACTAGGATATAGACGCATCAAAACTCCCGTTTAAAGCGGGAGTTTTGATTTATCTGTAATACGCTTGCAATCTGGTATGACGCTTATGTATAATGATAAGCAACATGAATATATTTAAAGGGCTGGGCGAATTCTTTGCGCTTGATATCGGGACAAAATCAATACGCGTCGTACAATTATCAAAAGTGTCAGAAGGGCATTGGAAGCTTGATCACGTCGGGTATACCGGACTAGACGCCAAGATCTTGGCAAGCGACTCTCCCGAGAGTCGCAAAAAACTTGGCAACGCCCTGATGTCGACAATAGGGCAGGCGGGTATACATACCAAAGACGTCGCACTTGGATTGCCTTCGACGAAGACGTTCACGACGATTATCGAAGTGCCAACAATGAGTGACGCCGAACTCCGCAGTACTTTGAAGTATCAAGCGGACCAATATATCCCTATGCCGCTCGATGATGCGAAGGTTGACTGGGCAAAGCTTGGCCCATCGCCAAACGACGCAAAGAAGCAAGAGATATTACTCGCGAGTACCGCCCAAAATTATGTGGAAGGGCTAATTGAGACAATCGATTCACTGGGCTTTAACGTGATCGCGGCCGAGCCCGATCCTATTGCGCTCACGCGTTCACTGCTACCAAATCAGCCTACTGGCGCCCATGTTATCCTGGATATTGGCGAGATGTCGACAGATATCGTTGTGACAGTCGGCGATCGACCTGTGCTTGTGCGCACACTCCCGATGGGCCTTAAGGCGCTTGTAAGTGCGATTGTGCAAAACCTCAATATCAAAGAAGATCAGGCAACGCAATTCGTTATTAAGTTTGGCTTGGCTCCTGACCGTCTCGAGGGCCAGGTATTTCGTGCGATTGAAGGTGTGTTAGACAATTTCGTAGCCGAGATAGTGAAATCAATTAAGTTTTTCCAAAACAAATATGTGAGTGAGTCCGTGTCGAAGATACATTTGTCTGGCTATGCTGGGATAATTCCACTTCTCGCGGATTATATCGCGAGCAAAACCCAGCTTTCTACAGAAGTGACAAGTCCGTGGCAAAAAGTAGCGATTGCCGAGGCTGACAAGCAGAAGATTTTGGCAACAGAATTTGAGTTTGCGACAGCCGTAGGCTTGGCGCAAAGGGAGATCGAGTAAATGGTCCAGATTAACCTTGTTCCTGATGTTAAACTTGAGCTTATTCGCGCGCAGCGGCATCGAAATATTGTAATCTCTACGGCAATTCTTGTGATGATTGCCTCTGTGGGTATCGTTGTACTTCTGGGGGTTGCTATTGGTTATCAGGCTGTGCGCACAACATTCCTCACAGGGCAAATCAAAGATCGAGACGAAGAGTTTCGCAAAAAACCAGATATTGCAAAGATGGTTACCATTCAAAATCAGCTAAAGAGTATTCAAGCAACACATGAACAGAAGGCTATGACGTCACGTATATTTGATGTACTCCTTGAGGCTACAGCAAAAGACACAGACAACAGTGTCACCTTCAATTCATTTACGATCGACTCGACAGAAAAAACTATCTCATTGGTTGTGCAGACGGATAAACGTGGATTTGATGCTGCAGAAGTATTTCGCAAAAATATCGAGGGTATGCAGCTATACTATATACCGGCCAACAAAGACACGGTTCCAAATGAGTTTAAGTCTGAGCCAGTATTGCAACAGCGTGGCGAAAAGTCGGAGCTTATAGCACAGGATGTTTCACTTTCTGATCTTGCCTATTCAGAGTCAGACAAAGATAAGCGAAAAACCGTAAGCTTCCGCCTAACCTTTACCTATAATCCGTTGTTATTTGATGAGACGATCGACATCTTGCGTATTCGCGGACTAGCTCGAGGCAACGTGACAGACTCATACAAGCGCCTCCCAGGATCACTATTTGAATCAACAGGATCGAACGGAGGACAGTGATGAAAAAAGATATTGACGGCGTAATACGCAAACGCAATTTAATAGCAAAAACACGCAAGACGGTAATGTTTTGGGTGGCGGGTGCATCATGCGCACTTGGTATAACGGTGGTCATCGCATTTATGCTGATCCAGAACATTATCTTTGGCGGCGAAGTGATTAGCAAGAAAAAAGATACTCTGCAGACAATCGAGAGCAACATCAAGGTTGTGCATGAGCTTGAAGCGAGTATTCGTCAGCTTAATACAAACGAGGAATTAAAAACGGTTAGCCTGAGCACTGACTCGCGTCCTCTACAGTCAATCCTTGATGCGCTACCGGCGGACGAAAATCGGCTAGCTCTGGGTGCGTCTTTGCAGCAAAAGCTTTTTGCAGGTGTACCCGGCCTGACAGTAGATTCTCTATCGATCGACCCCGCTGCAGGTGATTCGCAGGTTGTCGCAGAAGAAGACTCGCCAGATGGAGTGAAAGAGCTTGCGTTTGCTGCGTCCATCTCAGGAAGTGCAGATTCGTTGAAGCTCGCATTGCAGCGGCTTGAAAAATCTATTCGAGCGGTCAATGTGAAAGAGATCAATGCAATTAGCTCGGGCACAAGTGTTTCACTTCAGATTTCTGGCTCTGCGTATTATCTGCCGGCTCCAAATCTAGAGCTAACCAAAAAGGAGATGAAACAATAATGAAACGCAGTGAAATCGCTATGATTATTCTAATCGCTTCTTTAAGTATGCTCTTCACCTTTACGCTGGCGCAGTCGTTGTTGGGTGATAAGGTGAAGCAAACAGCAAGTGTAGAGCAGACCAAGGCTATATCAGAAGATCTTGAACAACCGGCCAAACGAGTGTTCAACGCCCAGGCAATCAACCCGACGGTGGAGGTTTGTGTAGAGTCAAACCAGCAGGACGGAGCTGCTGCTAATTCTAGCACGTGCGTAGCCACTCCTACATCCAGTGAGCAGGAGCCAGCTGCGACAACCGAAGAAACAAAGCCAACAACTAATAACTAACAGGGGAACGTATGTCATCATTACTAACCACCGACATCCAGGATAAACTCAGGAATGTCCTCATAGAGGAAGGGTTAGTTGCGAGCAGCGTTATTGAAGAAGCTGAACAAGACGCGATGAGTACCAATCGCCAACTTGTAGCGGTCCTTGTAGAAAAAAAGATTATTGATGAAGAGTTGCTCACGCACTCTATTGCGTATGTGTCCGGCGTCCCATATGTAAACCTTACTTCTACGCTTATTAGTCAGGACGTGCTTTCGCTATTGAGTGCTGATACGGCGGAGAGGTTTATGGCCGTACCGCTCGCTGAAGTACAAAACCGCCTTGCTGTCGCAATGATTGATGCGAATAACGTACAGGCTGTAGACTATCTAGCAAATGTAATTCAGCGCCCAATCAAGGTGTTCATGGCTTCGGAAACAAGCGTTCGCCATATTCTTGAGCAGTACAAAACCGATCTAAGCACTGTAGATGAAGCCGCTGAGGTTTCTCAGACGGAGAGTCAGTCTGCTGCGGCAGCAAGCGTGAAGACTATCGTACAAGACTCTCCAATCAGTAGGGCATTGAGTACGATTTTGGAGTACGCTATCAAGACACGTGCCAGCGACATCCACGTGGAGCCACTTGAGACTGTATTGATGATTCGTTTCCGTATTGACGGCGTCCTTCGCGAAGTGATGAAGTTACCGAAGAGTATTGAGCCAGCACTCGTAAGTCGTATCAAAATTCTCTCTGAGCTCAAAATCGATGAGCATCGCGTGCCACAAGATGGTCAGTTTGGGGTTAATGTATCAGGCAAAGAGGTAGACCTTCGTATCGCGATAAGCCCAGTGATATGGGGTGAACAAGTCGTGATTCGTCTGCTCGATAAGACGGGCAATACATTTGATCTTCAAGAGATGGGTTACGCTGGACGTGCGCTACGAACGATCCGAAAAGGTGTACACCGTCCAAACGGCATGGTGCTTACCTCTGGTCCGACCGGTTCGGGTAAGTCAACAAGCCTGTACGCACTTATTAAAGAGATTAAAGATGAATCAATTAACATCGTAACACTTGAAGATCCTGTAGAGTACAAGATGAATGGTGTAAACCAAATTCAGGTGAATGCAGAAGTAGGACTTACGTTCGCAAACGGTCTTCGTTCTATCTTGCGTCAGGACCCGGATGTAGTCATGGTAGGGGAGATTCGAGACTCGGAAACGGCCAACTTGGCAGTACAGGCTGCACTTACAGGTCACTTGGTATTTAGCACATTGCACACCAACTCAGCAGCGGGTGTCTTGCCGCGACTTCTTGACATGGGTATCGAGCCATTTTTGATTGCAAGTACGGTCAATACGGTTATTGGTCAGCGATTGGTGCGTCGTACTGCAAAAAAGCGTGACATCTATCAATCTACGGCTATTGAGACTCAAAACATCGGTACCACTATCGGCCACTTACTTCCAAAGACAAAAGAAGAGGTTGCGCGAGCCGCCGAGGATATGGGATACGAGAGTTTGCCACTCGCGGGCCAAGCGAGCTATGACCTGGCGGCCGGTAAGGATACGCCAGCAAGCCCAGGTGGGTATAGCGGCCGAGCTGGTTTGTATGAGGTGATGGATATCAGCGAGGAAATTCAAAAATTGATCACCACTCGAGCAACAAGTGCGGAGATCCAGCGCATGGCAGTTTCTCAGGGTATGGTGACGATGAAACAGGACGGGTACCTTAAAGCGCTCAACGGTATTACAACATTAGAAGAAGTGAACCGTGTGACGGTTTAAGGGTAAGGGGAGATATATATGACAAATCAAGAACTCAGAATCGAAGTACTGCTCGAAGAAGTTGTACGCAAGAGGGCCTCAGACCTTCATATTCAAGTAGATTTACCACCTATGCTCCGCGTCGACGGCTCGCTTATCCCTGTGCCTGGTACTGATAAGCTCGATGAAGCTACGGTAGAGCGGCTCGTCTTTACAATTCTTGACGAAGACCAGCAGCAAGTACTGATGAAAGATAAAGAATTTGACTTCAGCTTTGCTTTTGGTACCCTGGGCCGTTTCCGTGTGAATGCGTTTCACGAGCGTGGCAACCTTGCGGCAGCGCTACGTTTGATTCCAAATGAGATTAAATCAGTTACAGAGCTCGGTATGCCTCCTGTGGTTATGAAGTTTGCCGACTATCCAAGGGGGCTTGTGTTGGTAACTGGCCCTACAGGATCCGGCAAATCGACGACACTCGCCGCTATCGTGGACAAGATCAACACCGAGCGAGCACACCATATCATTACGATTGAAGATCCAATCGAGTTTACTCACAAATCCAAGAAATCAGTTATCGTGCAGCGAGAGATTCACTATGATACATATAGCTATTCTGCAGCGCTGCGCTCAAGCTTGCGCCAAGATCCGGATGTTGTGTTGATTGGTGAGATGCGAGACCTTGAGACCATCTCTGCTGCGGTTACTATCGCCGAAACCGGGCACCTTGTGTTCGCAACACTGCATACAAACTCGGCAGCACAGTCAATTGACCGCATGATCGATGTGTTCCCTCCGCATCAGCAACCTCAGATTCGGTCTCAGCTTGCAAATATCTTGATGGCTATCTGTTCACAGCGGCTAGTGCCAGCAATAGGTGGCGGGCGAGTTGTCGCCGCCGAAGTCCTGATAGCGAACTCGGCGGTTCGAAATATTATTCGCGAAGGCAAGAGTCACCAGCTCGATGCGGTCATACAGACTGGTGCTGAACTTGGTATGCAGACAATGGATCGCACGCTGGCGGGGCTGGTGCAGGCGGGTACTATCACTTATGACGAAGCACGCAATTACGCAGTTGATTTGGGTGAATTCGAAAGGATAGTGAGAGGCTAGACTATGCAACGATTTGTTTACTCGGCCAAAGATGAACAGACGCAAAAGGTTGTTAAGTCTGTAGTGCAGGCTGACTCCGAGCGTGAAGCTGCGAAGCTGTTGATCGCTCAGGGCCTATCGCCCCTAACAATACAAGAAGAGGCGGAGGGTAATATTCTTACGCGTCTCACGCAGCATATTACCACTAAAGATAAAGTTAATTTTACTCGATCTCTCGCAACACTGATTGAGGCGGGCTTGCCACTTTCGCAGGCTTTGAACACAATTGTTGAACAAACATCGAATCCAAAAATGCGCCAAGTAGTGCAGGATATTATTGTGTCGATTGAAGGGGGGCATTCGCTGGGCGATTCATTTGCCAAGCATCCACAGGTATTCAACCGTGTCTTTCTGGCGCTGATTCGTGCAGGTGAGATATCTGGTACGCTCGACATGGCATTGCGTCGTATCGCTGATCAGCAGGAAAAAGATAGCGAGACGATGAGTAAGGTTCGCGGTGCGATGTATTATCCTGCGATTGTTATGATTGTGATTCTTGCAGTTGTCGTATTCATGATGGTGTCTATCGTGCCGCAGGTCGCTCAGCTATATGATGGACTTGGCAAGGATTTGCCATTTCTGACAGCTGCGCTAGTTGCGACGTCAGCTTTCATTACAAAGTTCTGGTGGTTGGTGTTGATTGTGGCGGGATTTGCTATTTATTTCTTCCGTCAGTACCTACTAACTGAATCTGGAATTCGCTTTGCTGATAGGATTAAGCTCAACGCACCGATTATCAAAGGTCTTTTTCGCAAGCTCTACATGGCACGTTTCACTCGAACAGGGGAAACACTCCTGAGTACTGGTGTGCCGATGCTCGACATGCTCAATATATCTGGCGAATCAGTCAACAATACCTTTGTGGCTCAGAGTATCCATGCGGCCGAAGAGCAGGTAAAAGGCGGTGTCGCGCTTTCTAAGGCCATCAAAGACCAAGACTATATTGCGCCACTTATTCCACAGATGATTAAAATCGGTGAACAATCTGGCCGGATCGACCAGATGCTTGGCAAGGTCGCAAAGGTATATGAGGACGAGCTCGATGAACAAATCAAGGCAATTTCAACGATCATCGAGCCACTGCTCATGGTAGTGATGGCGGTATTTGCGGGTGGTATCGTGGTGGCGATTCTATTCCCGATTTATAGCCTGGTAACAGTTACTGGCGGTAACCTTAACTAGGCTATAGACAGTCTAGTGAGCTTACGCTATGATAAACATAAGCGCCGTATATGCGCAGGCAACATAAACTAAACATCTATTCATATGAAAGGTGGAAAAAATTCTATGAGTACTACACACAAACAACAGGATGAGGGATTTACCATCATCGAAGTTGTGCTCGTGCTTGCTATCGCAGCACTGATTATGCTGATGGTCTTCATCGCACTTCCTGCATTGCAACGAAATCAGCGGGATACTACGCGTAAAAACGACATAAGTCGACTTCAGTCTGCAGTCAGCAACTATAAGTCACGTAACCGTGGCGCATTGCCAACAAACTATACCACATTCTTTACGAGTGATTTGCGTCGAAGTAACGACCAGTTTGCCGACCCGTCGGGCGGTGATTATACAGCGGATGTCTCTGATTCTGGGGCTGTGAGTAATCCTGATTATGATGATGCCAATGCTGGAAAGATCTATATTTATGTAGGTGCGACATGTAACGGAGAGAACGCAGTCGGACCTCTGTCTTCAGGCTCTCGCAAGATTGCTATTGTGAAACCACTTGAAGGTGGCGGACGACACTGCGCAGAAGCGTAGGTAGCATCTTTCTCAAAAACCCCGACCGCATGTGAGTCGGGGTTTTTAATTTGAGGAGAAGTAGCGTATGATAGAGCTTATGATTGAACTAGTTATATCTGTAGGCTTGTTTGTACTTGGTGCTGCGCTTGGTAGCTTCGCTGCAGCGACGGTATGGCGGTTGCGCGCTCGCCAGCTGCAGGCCGACGTCGCTCACGGAGTGAAGGTGAGTACGCAAGAAGCGAGTGAGGTCAAAAAGTTGACCGAAAAGCAACGTAAGATCTCCTCTGATCGTTCAGTGTGCTTGCACTGTGGTCGTCAGCTGAGTTGGCAGGAACTAATACCAGTAGTAAGCTGGCTTGCCGTAGGCGGGAAGTGTCGAACTTGCAAGAAGCCTATCGGTAAGATGGAGATTTTGGCCGAGGTGGTACTTGGCGCTGCGTTTGTAGTGTCATATTTGTTTTGGCCGTACGACGTCAATACGCTGGGACTCGTGCTACTAGGGCTCTGGTTTATAGTACTTGTCGCATTGGCTATTCATTGGATGTATGATGCACGTTGGTTTTTGTTGCTCGATAAGGTAACGGTCGTCATTACTGTCGTGGCGGTATTATTCATGGCATTTACATTCGCAGACCAGCCAGGTCAGTTGCTGGTTGGTAGTTTGACTGGTATTGGATTAACAATTCTTGTACTCCCCGGTTTTTACGGGGCGCTGTACCTGATCTCTCGGGGCGCTTGGATCGGACTTGGCGACGTGAAGCTACTAGTGCCATTTGCACTCATGTTACCATCATGGGAATACGGTGTACTGCTTATATTTCTCGCAAATCTCATCGGTAGCTTGACGTTACTGCCCGCTATGCTGAGTAAAAAACTGACTCGCTCTACGCGCGTGCCGTTCGGCCCGTTCATTATTGCGGCATTTATTATCACATTCTTGTTTGGTCGACGAATCCTCGATCTCTACTTTGGTGCTTTTTTGTTCTAAAAAGTAGTGCTTATGCTATAATCAGACACAAATGGGCAGCAAATTTTCATCTGGTTTTACGATTATCGAGCTGATGCTGTTTCTGGCAATCACAGGGCTATTGATAGCGGGTATATTAGTGAGCGCAGCGACATCTCTCAACGATCAGCATTACAGGGATGGCGTGGAATCTACGAAAAATCAGATCAGTGCTCAGTTTGCTAAGGTGTATAGTCTTACAAATGGAAATACCGGCGGCGACACAACAAACCTCGATCCTTGCCAGGTTATCGAGGGTGTTGACACTGTCTCGCTTCGGCGAGGTACCTCGAATTGTTTGTATGTGGGACGATTGATTCAGATCAAGGCCGAGCCAGGTTCAAATGCTTCGAGATTGCTTGTGTCTCCAGTTATCGCTAAACCTAAACCTGCCAACCCAAGTAGAATTTATAGCAATCAACAGACTGCTGGCGGCTACGCTAACGAAAGTAGTAATTCACTGGCGGAGCGATACCGGATTGCGCGATATGACACAAACAAAGACCTCGTAATTGACAAAGAGCTAGAGTGGGGGCTCGCTGCTGTGGCACCGGGTACGGTGCGAGATCAGATTGAAGTAGCTATACTTGTGCTGCGCTCGCCTATAGACGGCACCGTACAAACCTATAATCTACTAGCGACGAGTCCGGGTTCGATTGATTATGACAATTTAGGCGACCGTCTAAATGTTGCAAGCCTTACGGACGTGAAGTTCTGTGTGGCAGATTTAAACGGTAACCCAACAGGCTCACTCGATCCGCCGCAGCGCATGGCTATAGTTGTGCACAAGGCCGCAACAGGGCCGGGCGACATAGAGACCCGTCTGAATGATGGGTCGGGAGCACCGGAATGCTAAAGAATATGCGACAGCGGGGAGATACTTTGATCGAAGTACTATTCGCTGTATCAATTTTCGCCGCTATTATGGTCGGTACTATCGTCATCATGAACCAGGGTATCGCTTCGGCGCAAAACGCACTTGAAATCAACCTCGTACGTAATCAGATCGATACTCAAGCGGAACTGCTTCGCCATCTCAATAATGCCAAGCTTACGTCGATTGGCCGTAATGGCACAAATGAATCTGCGGAATGGGATAATCTCGTAGGCCAAGGTTCCTCAAAGGGAAACGCCTCCTATCAGCCGAGCGCTGAAGCTGATCCGTATGATCAGATTGAAAGCTTTGCAGATTGTAAGCCTGATCAACTACCAGACAATGCCTTCTTCTTAAACCCAAAGCCAAGTTCAAGTGGTGATGATAACTATGTTCAGCGTAAAGCGAAGATCGTGGAGGCTAACGTCTTTGCGCAAGTGCAGCCGGGGGAGACAGCCAGTGCTCTACCGGTGGCAAATATGCTCTGGATACAGCCCGTCGCTTCCACTAGAGACTCGTCATCGAACACGCTGTTGCCGTTAACCAACTACTACGATTTTCATATTCGTGCATGTTGGGACTCACCAGGTGCGGGAGGTGGCGTAATGAAACTTGGTACGATTGTGAGGCTCTATGTTCCGAAACAATAAAAAACAACAAAAAGGGTTCACTTTAATTGAGCTTATGTTGTCGGTTGCCTTCGTCGGCTCATTGCTCGTATTGATTGCACTTATCACTATTCAGATTATGGGTCTCTACAACAAAGGGTTGACGCTCAAAGAGGTAAACGAAGTGTCTCGCGTAGTAGTTCGCGATATGCAACAGAGTATTACGAGTGCGGATGCGTTCCGTATTCAGTATTCTAAGGATGGCGCGCCAACTGCAGCTAAGTCGCTACAAGATGCCGTTGAATCAGGCCGTGATGCCGACTACTACAGTAATCCAGCGGGCGGACGTCTCTGCACGGGTGTGTACACGTATGTGTGGAATACGGGTGCAGCACTCAAATCTCGCAATACCTTATTTGCTGGCTCAGAAGACCGTCGAACGTTTAGGGGTGCCGGGGGTACTGTCGATTATCCTATTCAGTTTATAAAATACGCCGATGGTCGGGAAGAGCCAGTGCGTTTTATCAAAGTACGAGATCCAGCTAAGCAATTTTGCCGAGCACCTGCAACCGCAAGTGGTACACCAGCCACCACTGTTGATATTGACAAGCACGCACAATTCCTCGCTGCTACGGCTGGGCGTGATTTTCTCAATGTATTCGGGACTGGGAACAATAATCTTGTGCTATACAGATTCGAAATTACTGACAATGGGATAACATCTAGCGGTCAGTCATCTGACGCGTACATTACTGCGGCATCTTCGTTTTATCATGTTGCGCTTACTCTAGGTACTCAAAATGGTGACGAAAACGACGAAGATGGATTTATCGCGTCTACAGGCGGGGACTGTAAGCCGCCGGCGACCGCACAAATGAACGAGGGTGAGTACTGTGCTGTAAATAAGATCGACTTTGTGGCACGAACCGGAAGGATAAGCAGGTAATATGATATGATAAAAGCAAAAGGGGGAAGGATGAAATATCAACATATGCGAAATGAGCAAAATGGAGCAGTATCGCTGTTCGTCGTAATCTTTACTGCGTTGTTGTTTGTGGCAGTTACTGTGGGCTTTACGGTTCTTATGTTGTCGGACCAACAAGCAGCGACAGACAATGACCTTGCTCAGAGTGCGCTTGATTCGGCTAACGCAGGGACTGAAGATGCCAAGCGTGTCTTGGCTCAGTATGCTGACTGCCAGGAGCGAGCTCTCACTACACCCGGTTCTAACTGTGAAAAGATTCGCACAGCAGTAAATCGCAACGAGTGTAATACGATTAACGTGGCCCTTGGCTCTGCGAGTGGAGATCAATCTGAGCGAAAAATTCAGCAATCTGAAGCTAACGACAATGCCAGTGCCCTGCAACAGGCATATACATGCGTCAAAATCACCCCTAATACAGAGACGTATGTGGGTAAGACACGCAACGAAGGTGACATACGACTTATACCACTAAAGACGGATGGCGCACAGTTTGACGTCGTCAAGATTAGCTGGCTCAAACGAGAAGATATGGAGCTTGGCGCTGGTGATACTCCAGAGTTCACACCACCAAACGATGATGCGGTGACTGGGGCCCCTGAGCCATACCAGCGCTTACTTACTAAAACTGAATGGCGTGAGCAAAATCGCGGAGCAGTCCTGCGCGTCGGCGCACTTCAGTATCAGGCTGGTGGTGTTAATCTAAATGAGCTTGACGACAAGTCTCGGGCAGTTTTCTTATATTCCGGCAGGGCTGGCCTCGGAAATCAGCAAGCGAACGCAATCGATCTCAACAATGTAGACAATCATCGTCCGTTGACTGCTGCCGATCAGAGTAATTTGAGTGGCCTGGCTGTCAACTATCCAGCTGAAGTACGGTGCGGAGACGCTCCGCAGGGCTTCATGTGTCATACGTACGTGCGGTTGCCAAGTGGTATGACGCCGAATCAACTCCATTATTTGACGCTTGCGTCTGTCTATAGGGATACTAGTTTTGAAGTAAGCCTCATAAATAGTACGGATAGCACTCCATGCAAAAATAATACCGCCGAGACAGGCTGTGTTGAGTTCAAAAACGTTCAGCCGGAAATCGATGTGACGGGTCGTGCAAATAATGTATTCCGCCGCGTAGTCTCGCGCGTTGAGTCTGCAGATGCAAGCGAGGCTCCGTATCCACGCGCTGCACTAGGGGTGGCAGGTGATGTGTGTAAGAACTTCGTAGTGACTGATGCACCAGATGACTACAAAGATGATGCGGCGACAGATGCTATTGCACAAGGCGGAAGTTGCCGATCGCTAACAACCTTCTAGGATTGCAGAGTGATCATGAAAAATACCGGCATAATGCCGGTATTTTTAGTCGCTATGAAACTTTTCGTGCACTTCGCGTAGATGTTCATCTGTGACGTGTGTATACACCTGTGTTGTACTGATGTCGCTATGTCCCAGCATCGTCTGTACGCTACGGATATCAGCTCCGTTCATCAAGAGGTCGGTGGCGAAGCTGTGTCGCATAGTGTGGGGGCTTACGTGTTTTGTGATGCCCGCGAGGCGTGCGTACTTACTGATCATGCGCTGGACGCTTCGAGCGGTCAGGCGTCGATACTCACCGGATGTATCGACAAGGCCCGCGTTACGACTATAGCTTATAAACAAAGGCACCAGGCTGTCGTTTCGAGCATCAAGATAATTTTCTAGGTGTTCCGCTGCGGCGTTACTAATGAATACGGGTCGATCTTTTTGGCCTTTTCCACGCACCATAAATTCTCTTCGCGTTGTATTGAGATGGTCACGGTTAAGATTGATAAGTTCCGATACGCGCAATCCGCTCGAGAAGAGTAGCTCTACTATCGCTCGATCTCGTAAGCCCGCTTCATCTGAAGTATTGATTTGTTCGCGCATACGTTCCACCTCATCAAAATGTAGGAAAGTAACTTGTTTGCGAACGGTTTTTGGCAACTCGATCTTATTAGGGGAGAGTGACTCGATATCTCGCTTGGCAAGGTATTGCAGGAAGCCACGAAGCGCAATCAGGTGATAACTCTGAGTTTTAAGAGACAGTGCTTCATCATTGTCGTTTTTGTAGCGATTCAACCATAGTCTGTATTTTCGGATTATATCTGAAGTAATCTTGTGCACTTCGATGTCACCAGTGAAATCCACAAACCTTGCGAGATAGTGTGTGTAATTCTCAGCAGTCTTACTTGAGCGACCACCTTCAACTTCTAGCGATTCCACGAAGTCGTACATTAGTTCGGAAATATACATTACAAGTATCAGTGTAGCGCATATAGTAACTCAAATATAGAGGTAGTGGAGGTGGTTTGCTATAATAGTCTAGACAGTCAATTAACAGCAGGAGCATACATGAGCGACTTTGAAAAAACCCTAGTGATACTAAAACCGGATACTATCCAACGTGGACTAGTAGGAGAGGTCATCTCTCGTTTTGAGCGAGCAGGCCTCAAGATCGTTGCGATGAAGATGGTGTCTCCTGATGAGTTGCATTTCCACAAGCACTACGAGGGTATTAGCAGTCTTATTAGCCGATGGGGTGAAGATATCTATAACGTCACACTTAGTCAGATGACTGAGACGCCAGTGATCGTATTCGTACTTGAAGGTGTAGAAGCTGTTTCGTATGTACGTAAACTTGTCGGTACGACAGACCCTAAAGATTCTGCGCCAGGTACAATTCGCGGTGACTTTACACATGTTACGCGTGCGTATACAAACCCTATCGGTGCGACATTGCCAAATATTCTCCATGCCTCTGGCAACGCAGAAGAGGCGTCACAGGAGATCAACCTGTGGTTTACAGAAGAAGAGGTGTATAGCGATTACGAGACGGCGAGTAGCCCTATCGTTCGCGGTCGTGTGCCAAAAAACAAGAAGTAACTTATTGCACGTTTAGAAACAGGGGTGTGAATCACCCCTGTTTTAGTGCTATAATCATGACTATGCCTCGGTAGCTCAATTGGATAGAGCAGATCCGTCCTAAGGATAAGGTTGGGGGTTCGATTCCCTCCCGGGGTACCAAAATAAAAGACTAGACTTCGCGCTAGTCTTTTATTTTGGTACAGCCCCCTGATGGAGATGATTTTACAAGCCTATGGTGTGGCAACTGTAGTATAATTTGGATATGTCTCGCAAAAACAAAAATCAAGATACCCTAAAGGCTTTTGACGGTCAGCGTGATGATGAGCAGCTAATTCTTGTCTTCCGTCGCCATATAATTGCCATGCGTAAGGGCTTCTACTTATTACTTATTCCGTTTGCCCTCAGCGCGATCCCGCCTCTTATATGGCAGTCGCAACTCGAACTCTTCTTGTTGCCAATTGCTGGCTTGGTGCTCGGGCTTATATTGTTCTCATATCAGTTCCTTATGTGGTACTTCACTGTATTTATCCTGACAGACCAGCGACTCCGCCAAGTGACGCAACATGGCTTCTTCGGCAGTGACGTCGTAGAGCTCAAGCTGTCAAAAATCCATAACATAAGCTATAATATACCAGGAATGAGTGGTGAACTCTTCGGGTTTGGGACAATCGTAATCCAGACATATGTCGGCGATTTAACGATTCGTAACGCAGAGCATCCACAAAAGATATACAACCTCTTGCAAGACGCAGTAGAGGACGCAGAACGAGGAGTGAATGAAGAAGTTTACATCGAAACTGAAACGCTCGAAGAAGAGCGAGAAGCCGAGTCGAATAACCAACGAAACGGTCGCTGAGCATCGTGAACGCATCCTAGCAGGAGGCCGTCGCTTTAAATACCCTGTGCAATACACCAAGCATCGATTGGTGTGGACGGCTATCGCGATCGGCTTTGTGGTGTTGTCACTATTTCTTGCCGTATCGTGGTGGCAGCTGTATCAGGCGCGTACAACTGATGCGTTCTATTATCGTGTAACGCGAATTCTTCCGCTACCTGTTGCGCAAGTCGACGGCAGTTATGTGCAGTATGGCGATTATCTCTTGAATTATAAAAAGGCAGAGACCTATCTCAATACAGCAGAAAAAGCCAATGAGGCGCAATACGCTGGAGGTGCAGGCGGCCAGAGTATCTATGACTATCATAAGGCTCAGGCAATGTCCGATGCTGTAACTGATACGTATGCTCAGAAATTGGCTGATGACTATGATATCACGATTACAGATAAGCAGATTGATGATGCGTTTGTGCTTACGAGGAAGCTTTCAAATGGCACACAGATTAGCCAGGAGGTCGTGGATCGCTCAAATGAACAATTCTTCGGACTCACGCCAGCAGATAGTCGTTACTTGATGAAGAAGAGTCTGCTGCGAAACGCTGTCTCGTATCAAGTGGACGACAGTGCAAAAAGAGCAGCGACTGATATTGAGAATATACTCAAGAAAGATCCAGCTACGTCGTTTGACGCAATTGTAGAGCAACAAAACAAGCGCGCCGCTGACTCTGTGCAAGTAGCAACAACTGGATGGGTAAAAAAGACTAGTCCCGATGGCGGTATTACTGAAGCGGCATCAAAGCTTGAAAAAGGTCAAATTTCTGGCCCGATTAAGCCGGCTAAAGGGGACGGCTATTATTTTATTCGCCTTCTCGATGTTAATACTCAGGACGAAATAAACTATCAGTTTATAAAAGTCTCGCTCAAAGAGTTTAAACAACAGATTGACAGCCTGAAACAGTCAGGTAAGATTACGTACTATATCACTGTGCCAGAGGTGCAGTCGCAAGCTCAAACTAACTAGAGGAGGAATTTTATGGCCTTTACACTACCAACACTTGGCTATGGCTATGACGCTTTGTCGCGTAGTATCAGTCAAGATATCATGCAACTACATCACAGTAAGCATCATCAGGCGTATGTTGATAAGCTAAATACTGCCCTTGAAGGGAATGGTCGGGCAGATGACAGTCTCACGGACTTGCTCGGCAAGCTCGAAGACCTACCTGAAGATATACGTACGGCAGTGCGCAACAATGGAGGTGGCCACTATAATCATTCGCTCTTTTGGCAGTGGATGAGCCCGTCTGGTGGCGGAGAGCCAACTGGTGATTTGTCGGCAGCGCTTGGTGAGAAATACGGGGACTTTCAGTCATTTGTGGATGAGTTTAGTGCTCAGGCAACTGGACTCTTTGGAAGCGGTTGGGTGTGGCTACAGCCAGACCTTAGTCTGCTTGCGCTACCGAATCAAGACAATCCTTTGATGCAAGGACTTGATGCGCCTCTGCTTGGACTTGATGTGTGGGAGCATGCGTACTATCTTGACTACAAGAATGTCCGAGCGGACTATATCAAAGCTTGGTGGGATGTTGTAGACTGGCAAGCTGTCGCTGAGCGATATCAGCACGCATCCTAAACTCTAAAGTAGATGGATGGCTATGCTTGATGGTGAATTGTCATAGTGTTGTCGTCATTGTCCCTATACTCTTGCGCGAGCGAGCTGTTGTCGGCAGGCACTACGGTCGCAACTGACTGCTCAGCCGTTGCGAGTACGGGCGCGGTGTCGGCGAGATTTGGCTCGGCATTTCCTTCGTAATATAGTGAGCTAACTTCCATATTTGCACCGGTCGTAGAGTAGCTCGGTGGCGTCTGTGTATCGAATGCCCCGGGAGTGTTATTCGGTACTGTCGGATCCGGTAGAGTGGGGTACTGATTTGTTGGGGCACTCCATATATCTGTTGGCTCTTCTTGAGCGGGGACTACGGCCATCGGAATAGCTTCTGTGGGCAGTGTGGCTGCAGTGTAACTCGATTGCGGGTAGATTGGTGCTGTCGGGTACGCAGTGTTCATCTGGCTAGGCTGTTGTTGATATGGTATCTCTGTTACTGCATTACCGGGTACCGAGCCGATGTAGGGTTGTTGATATGTTTCCTCCTCGAGGTTTGCTATCTGTGCGGTGTAATTGCTGTATTCCGGTGGCGGTGAGGTGTCAAAATCCAATACTGACTGGTAGCCGAGTGCTGCCTGAGAGTCGCGATGCCGCTTCCACACGAGAAATGCGATGACACTTCCTAGCACGATAAGCGCGAGTACTGCGGCTATGGCGTAGGGCAGAGGGTTGTTGTTTGAGCCAGGGGTGGCAATGGGTGTAGCGAGCTTTATTTCGATGACTTGAGTGTCAGGAGTTTTACCCGGTGCGAATGAGAGTGCTTTTATGGTAAATTTCTGTTCTTCGGTCAAATTTTCTTTAGTAATTTTTGCAGTAAAATCGCCTGGTTTTAGCGAAAGTGTAGTTTCTCCCTTTGTGCCTGTGGTGTAGGTGTTTTCTGAACCCTGTATTTGGATGCGAGCCCCCGTAAGTGGCTGGTTATCTTGCATCAAGCGAAGTAATACGGGATACGCTTTTGTGGTGAATGAGCCTTTTTTGGAAATAGCTTCTCCTGATGCATTTTGTGCAACAATACTATAATGATAAGTAGTAGCGAGCTGTAGTTTTGATAGGCGTGCACTAAATGTACTTTTGTCTTCATCTTTTTCTACTGTAGCAGTGTTGTCGAGTTTACTTGATGATATGCCATAGTTAAATGCGACCGCGGTTGAATTATTTATAGTCCATGTCACAACAGCTGCGTCGTATGATGGGCGTGTCTCGACATCATCTATCGTGAGTACTTTTTTGTCAGTTTGCGAGGTTGCTGTTGGTTCGGTTGGCTGTTCGGGCTGACTCGCGTTTGGAGCTGCGACAGTGGGTGTGGGGCTAGGTTTAGGAACCGCTGGAGTTGGCTTTGGGGCAACCGGTGTCGGCGTCGGTGTCGGCGTCGGTGTCGGCGTCGGTGTCGGTGTCGGCGTTGTGCAGTTAGGCGGTGTGCCAACTTGACCAGCCGGACATGTCGGGTTGATAATAGATATTACGGCAGGCTGCTTGGTCGTCGGTCCGTTATTGATATTGGTGTTAGCAGAAAAATTGAGCGTGGCGCTACCCGTGGCAAGGGTTTTGAAGGTGATGGTAAATAACCTCTGATCATTCACTGCGCGGCTAGGCACGGTAAATACACTGTAGCTGATTGTTCCGTTGTTGATGGTGGGGTTGTTTCCGCCGAGCACTCCACCGTCCACGCTGACAGCGGTTGCCTGCAAGAGATTGACTGGGTACGTTACGTTGACAGTAGCACCGCCGCCAAAGCCACTGCTTGGTACTTTGCCCTTTACTTCAACCGTGAAGGTAGCGCCAGGGTTGTACGTGCCGGATCCTGGCGCAAAATAGATTGTGCCCTGAACTGCGTGTACTGGGGTAGAGGTAATAGCATAGATAAATACACCGAGTGCGGTGAAGATAGGTATAGCCAACTTAAATATTTGTTTCATGTTGATTTTGGTTATGGTTGGGTGTAAGTATAGTGTAACAGATGTAGCACCAATCATAAAGGGGACTGGCTTTCACGCACTTGCTACCTCTTGGGTTTTGCTATGAAAAAAGTCCACCAGGGGTGAACTATTTTCTGTGGCGCGCTCGACCGGATTTGAACCGGCGATCTCCTCCGTGACAGGGAGGCGTGATAACCCCTTCACTACGAGCGCAGAACTTACACAATCATAGCAGAGAAATCATGCTCATGCAAGGGGTGATGTGCTACAATAGTGAAGGTCTAAAGCTTGCCGCTATAGCTCAGCTGGTAGAGCGGCGCTTTCGTAAAGCGTAGGTCTCCGGTTCAATTCCGGATAGCGGCTCCATAAATTTGATATACTGATACATAAGCATATGCGAGAAACCATCACCACATCCATGCGACACATATTCCAAGACAGAGCCGTTGCGGCTGTTTTTGTGGTGTTGTCGCTACTCTGTGTTGTCTGTGCTATTTATTTCGGTATTCGTATCGAAGCATCTGACATACAGGTGCCAACGCATTATACCTCGTACGGTGGTGTGAACTTCTATACAAACCAGTGGTGGTATGCGGTGGCATTTGTGCTAGTGTTTTTGGTGATTGCGGTACTGCATACTGCGATTGCTGTGAAACTTTATGCACTTAAGACTAGACAAATTGTTTTAGGCTTCGGTCTCTTTTCTGTGGGATTGGTCGTTTTTGCGGCAATTACGCTCAACAATATCGTTAACGTAGCGTTTCCTCTCTAGCTATGGCACAGTCGCTCGAGCTACCACTTGGAAAGCGAACCAAAAAATATCGACTTTTTGAGATGCTTCCGGGGATAATGAGCCTCACGGTTGTCGGTATGTTATTTGTACTCGCTTGGTTTAATACTGCGCTGGCTAGCATGTACTTGTTGCTTATTATTCTGGTTGCGTTGGCACGTGCGGTCGTGATTGCAACGCACACTATACGGGGCTATCGCCATCTTATGGGTGCGCAGAAGGTTGACTGGCATCGACGCTTATTGGATCTTGAGCACCCTGCAGATAGCTTGGCGCATGAAGAGAGGTATCGCTCTTCACAGTTTGGGCAAGCGACACATATGCGCAACTTACGGGCTATTGTGACGGACCCTACTCAGTACCCGAAGCCCTCACAGCTGCGTCATGCAGTTATCGTGGCCGCGTACAACGAATCGATTGAAGTTATCGAGCCGACCATACAGTCGCTTCTTGCTACTACTATAGATAGTAAGCAGCTTATCATCGCGTTTGCCTATGAGCAGCGCGGGGGGGAAGGTATTAAACAAACTGCTAAAACACTGAAAGAACGATACGGTGATCAGTTTGGTATGTTCTATACGGTGGAGCATCCGAAAGATCTACCCGATGAAGTGGTAGGCAAGGGCGGAAACATTACATATGCAGGTGAATTTCTTGCGCGCGAGCTTAAGAAAAAGAAGCTTAACTTTGATGACGTGATTGTGACGACGCTGGACTGTGATAACCGCCCGCATCCTGTGTATTTTGATTATGTTTCATATGAATACATCGTACACACAAATCGTCAGAATCTCTCATATCAGCCGATATCACTCTTTCTCAACAACATATGGGATGTTCCCGCGCCAATGCGTGTGATCGCGACAGGTAATTCGTTTTGGAATATCATATCATCCATGAAGCCTGATCAGCTGCGTAACTTTGCGTCGCATTCGCAGCCGCTGACTGCGCTTGTCGGTATGAATTTTTGGAGTAAACGTTCGATTGTCGAGGACGGTCACCAATTCTGGCGAAGTTATTTCTATTTCAACGGCGACTATGCGGTTACGCCAATCTATGCACCGATCTACCAAGATGCCGTACTCTCTGAAACGTACAAGAAAACACTGGTCGCTCAGTTCAAGCAGTTGAGGCGATGGGCATATGGTGCGTCTGATGTACCGTATGTCGCTGTACGTGTTTTTACAAAGAAGCGAAAGGTTCCGTTCGGTGATTCACTTGTGAAGTTCTATGAATTGCTCGACGGGCATGTCACGCTCGCAAGCATCTCGATTCTCATTGCGTTTGGTGGCTGGATACCACTCTTGTTTAGCCCTGAATCCGCCCGCAGTGTGCCAGCCCATCAGCTCCCTGTAGTGGTGAGTAGTCTGCAGCAGATTGCACTCGTAGGGCTTTGTATCTCAATTTTCTTCTCTCTTAAGATGTTGCCGCCACGTCCTGCACGTTACAAGCGTCATCGGACAATATTTATGGTTGCACAGTGGATACTTATGCCGGTCACCGCTATTGCATACGGTGCGATGTCAGCGCTAAATGCGCAGATGCATCTACTTTTTGGCCGTTACTTGGATAAGTTTGACGTGACCGAAAAAGCGACAGTAGGTGAGATTAATCGCGTACAGGGACATCGTCAGCATTGGTGGCAGTGGTGGAAGGCCTCCCGCGACGTCGGATCGAAGCGATAAGTCCATGGCTCGCGCCATATTGTAGACCACAGAGCTCGTCGTAGCGCCTCAGGGTGCGATACGCCTCATCGGCTATGGCTGATGAGGTTATGGGCGTAGTAATGTCGTAGCGTTGCAGTAGATGTAGTTCGATTGTCTGTGCAAGCTCGTAACTGCTTGTTGCTGCGTCTTGTTGACTCGAGAGCGACTGATGTAGGCTTATGGTCAAGCGACCGATTGAAAATCTCTCTTTTGTACTATCTTGCGCAACAACCATCACATCTTCGAGGGAGGGTCGCTCATATGTGGTAAATGTGCGCGAGCATTCTGTACAATGTCGACGTCGCCACACCTGAGCACTCTTTTTATGAGGACGAGAGTTGGGTGTGACCGTCTTGTTGTGTAAACAATAAATACATATCATATCTATATATTGTCATATAGCTATATAAAATGCTAGTGGATAAACATACGGAAGGTGTGGGAAACTCAACTAAGAAAAAACCACCAGACGTAAGTCTGGTGGTAAAAAGTCCGTTTATATAAATAACGCGACTATTTTTTGAGTTGTTTATGCACTTCAGCCCACGTCAAATCGTACTCAAAGCCGAGTTTGAAGTTGGCAAGCGCAGATGGCTTGTGTGTTTGTTTCGTTACTTTTCCGTTAGCCATGTTTACAATATAGCATAAGCTCTTTACTTTGTCAATACGGGTATATGAAAATAATATATCATGAGGTGACTCGAGAAGTGTAAAAGTATCAAAAATACATGTGGATAAGTTTTATTGGGAGTGGAAAAATGTGCTAGGCTGAATGCATGAATGATCAACAACCAGCATATAGTCCGCCAACATTGAACAGAGAGCCGGCAGCCACATCTTACACGAATACCAAGGAGGCGAGCATTAAAGTGCCGCTAATTCTCATGGTATGGCCTGCGGTCGCTTTTGTGATTGCGATATTGCTCTATGCAACCATGGCATATCTGGCGGGGCAATCCTCGCAGGAGGCTACGAGCGGAAGCGATGATGCATTGTTTGTCAGTCAGAATGTTTTCACGACTATTTTCAATGTAGTACTGTTTCTGATTGGGTCCTCGAGTGTTGTCATCGGCCCCATATCGTTTGTCACAGGGCTTGTACTGCTAGTAGTGCGACTTAACGAAAGAAAAAAAACGACAGCATAATTACTGTCGAATATTCAGGGGGGATAGACGGCGCCTCGCAGGTGTGGGGTGAGTGGGCGAACGCCGCCTATATATCTAGTGTAGATAATTAGCACTCCTAAGTCAAGAGTGCCAACTATGGGTAATTATTTTGATGAAGGCGTTTGTTTCGCGTCAGAAGTCGATTCTTCAACCTCACGCTCAACAATAATACTACACTCTGTTACAAGAGCGGCAATTGCACCTACGGCCGCGAGAACTGGTGCAAGTACAGCACCAACTACTCCTATGGTTAGTGGCAGCTCGATAAGCTGTTTGCCATCCTTGTTTTTAATTATTATGCGACGGACATTTCCTTCGTTGATAATTTCTTTAACTTTACCTAGTAGGGCGTCGCCGCTTACTTTGAATTCTTCTTTGGTGGTTTTCTTTGTCATACGCTTAGTATAACGGATGTCGTAGAGTGTTTACAAAAGCTGTTGTCGGCATTATGCTTATGGCAGGAGAACAAAAATACAAACATGAAAAAACAATGGGATTATGAAACGGACTACCTGGTAGTGGGTACCGGTGCTGCTGGCTTGTCTGCGGCAATTACTGCCAAACGCAACGGGCTCGACACAATAGTAGTCGAGAGTACGGACAAATGGGGTGGCACAACTGCTATCTCTGGAGGTGGACTTTGGATGCCGAACAACCCTCTGATGAAAGAAGATGGTCGTGCGCACGACTCTATCGAAGAGGCGCTGGACTACATGAATCAAACAATCGGTCAAGTTGGTCCGTGGACGAGTGAGGCGCGCAAAAGAGCCTTTCTTATCGGCATTGATCATTATGTCAGAGCGCTAGCAGAGGAAGGGGTCCATTGGGCTCGTTCAAAAGATTACCCAGACTACTACCCTGATTTACCTGGTGGTCGGACTGGTCGCGCCCTTGAGGTGAAGCCGTATAATACACGTCGGCTTGGCAAGTGGCGTAAAACGCAGCGAATTAGCATCCCAGCTCCTTTGATGACTAATGATGTATGGCTGCTGTCGCGTGCATGGTCGACGCCCGGGGGATTTATCCGAGGGGCGCAGTTTGTTTTTCGTACAATATTTGGACTCGCAACTGGTCAGCTCAAGATGGGAATGGGTGTAGCACTCACGGGTTCACTTATGGAGATCGTGTTACGCCAAGGCACGCCGGTGTGGCTTAAATCTCCTCTGAAAGACTTGATCATCGAAGACGGACGAGTGGTCGGAGGTATTATACAGAAAGGGCGCAAGACCGTGAGGGTTCACGCTAGTCATGGTGTGATGCTTGGCGCTGGTGGTTTCGCGCACAACAAGGAGTGGCGCCTTAAATATCATGGCGTACCGGGATGGTCTAGTGCCCCGGAGGGTCAACTTGGTCAAGGGATTGAAATTGGAGAAAAAGCCGGTGGTGAGCTTGGTATGATGGACGATGCATGGTGGGGTGGCACAACTGCTAATACCAACGGAAGTCCCTATATGCATGGGTTTCTCTTAAATGAGCGCTCCGACCCATGGAGTATCGTGGTCGACCAACGTGGTAACAGGTTTTTGAATGAATCGGAGTCGTACATTGATTTTGGTCATCATATTTTGGAACGAGACAAGACCGTGCCGGCGATCCATTCGTGGATTATATATGACCACCGTCATACGACGCACTTCTTGAACTCCTCGTTGATGATACCAGGAGCTAAAAAGAAGCTTTCTTCTATGGGCGAGGTCGTGGAGGCTGATACGTTAGAGGAGCTGGCAGAAAAGATGAAAGTAGACAAAAAGACTCTCGATGCGACAGTTACGCGCTTTAACGGGTTTGCTCGAGATGGAGTTGATAAAGACTTTCAGCGAGGTCGTACGACATATGATAACTATTACGGCAATCCGCTAGTTAAGCCGAACCCAAATCTCGGTACGATTGAAAAAGGTCCTTTTGTGGCCCAAAAGATTTACCCAGGCGACCTTGGCACTAAGGGAGGCTTGGTGACGGATGAGTGGGCGCGCGTTCTGCGAAAAGATGGCTCGGTGATAACCGGTCTTTATGCCGCTGGTAACAATACCGCGAGTGTGATGGGGCATACGTATCCTGGCCCAGGTAGCACGATTGCTCCTGCGGGAGTCTTCGGGTTCTTGGGGGCACTTCATGCAAGTCAGCCTCCGCGTCCTCTTGATACAATAGATAAAACTGCGGTTACAAAGTAGTTTTTCGATAATTAAAAAGACTGTCCGATATAAGGGCAGTCTTTTTTATAATGTCATGGTGGGCGATGAGGAGCTCGAATCCCCGACCTCGTCAACGTCAATGACGCGCTCTAGCCAACTGAGCTAATCGCCCATACTTTGCTGTATGGAAAATCCCAAGCTTCATTATCTTAGCAGATATTCCAAAGTGTTGCAATAACGGGGGTAGATAGGGTAGTATAAGGATAAGTGATGACGCGGGGTAACCGCCTGCCGAGCTTCGTGGGACGTGGTGACGTACGAAACGTAACCTCATAAGTAAAAGTCCGGTGGAACCGCCTAATAATTAGGCCCGAGACATGCGATAGATAGATTTAATATATTAAATCTCGAGATCGCATGTTTTTATTTTAACAACATAACAGAGGTAAAATATGAAAAATGAACAATTATACGCAATGCGACACAGTCTTGCGCACATCACTGCGGCGGCTGTAAAGCGACTATGGCCGGAAGCAAAGTTTGGCGTGGGTCCGGTAGTGGAAAATGGCTTTTACTACGATATTGATCTGGGAGAGCGTAAGATATCAGAAGCAAATTTTGCCAAGATAGAGAAAACGATGCGCGGCATCATCGAATATGGCGATGATTTTGAACGATTCGAAATGCCGATAGACCAGGCGATCGACTGGGCAAAAGAAAATAACCAGCCATATAAAGAAGAGCTCTTAAACGATCTTAAGCGAAGTGGCACGACTATCGCCAAGGATTTAGATGTTAGTGAGCTGGGACTTGCCACTGATGGTGATGCGGCTGTCGAGAATGTCTCCTTCTACAAGAATGGTATTTTTACTGATCTGTGTCGGGGTCCACACGTAGCAAACACCAAAGACGTAGGCGTATTTAAATTACTCCGTGTTGCTGGTGCGTATTGGCGTGGTAATGAGAACAATCCGCAAATGCAGCGGCTGTATGGCGTCGCGTTTGCTACCCAGGAAGAGCTGGATCAATACCTTGAGAATCTCGAGCAGGCAAAATTACGTGACCATCGTAAGCTAGGCAAAGAACTTGATCTCTATACGACCTCGCAGCTTGTAGGAGCTGGTCTACCTATGTTTACTCCTCGAGGGACAGTTTTGCGAGACGTGTTGGCTCAGTATTCAAACCAGCTTCGCCAGGCGCGCGGGTTTGAGAAGGTATGGACACCACACATTACTAAGACTTCATTATACGAGGCATCTGGTCACTGGGATAAGTTTGGTGACGAGCTTTTTCTCGTAGCTAGTCAAGAGACGGATGATAAAATGGCGCTTAAGCCGATGAATTGTCCGCATCATACGCAAATCTTTGCGAGTAGGCCGAGGAGTTACAAAGATATGCCAGTAAGATATCTCGAGACAACTACAGACTATCGTGATGAAAAAACCGGTGAACTTGGCGGCCTTAATCGTGTTCGGTCGCTTACTCAAGATGATAGCCATGTATTTTGTCGTCACGACCAGATTGAAGAGGAGATAAACGGCCTTCTCGCTAGTGTGAAAGAACTTTACGGAACGCTTGGCATGAAACTTCGTGTGCGATTGAGCTATCGGGATAGTGGCGACGGGTATCTCGGTGATAATGAGCTATGGGAATCTGCACAGTCACAGCTAAAGAGTGCGGTGATTGCAAACGATCTTGAATATTTCGAGCAAGACGGCGAAGCTGCTTTTTATGGCCCGAAGATAGATTTTATGGCGACCGATGCTATCGGTCGCGAACACCAGTTGGCAACAGCGCAGCTAGATTTTGTGCAACCTGGTCGATTCGGTCTGCAGTACACGGACGCCGAGAGTAACCCGCAAACACCTGTGATGATTCACTGCGCGCTACTCGGATCAATTGAGCGCTTTTTGAGTGTATTTATCGAACATACGGCTGGCTGGTTTCCTGTGTGGGCTGCTCCAGAGCAGGTGCGTATCTTGACCATCAATGATACTGTCATGGATTATGTTGAGGAAATTAAAACGATTCTATCTGATGTAGCGCTTGATAAGCCTGTTAAATTTAACGAGGTACGTTTTACAACAGATGATCGAAACGAGAGTCTAGGTAAAAAAATTCGTGAAGCAGCTCAGTGGAAAATTCCCGTGCAGCTAATTGTCGGGCCAAAAGATCAAGAAGCACGAGAGGTGAGTGTGCGCACACAGTCCGGTGAGGGGAAGATAGCCCTAAGTCAGCTGAGCGAGTATCTTAGGGGTCTTTAGTATGCAATATACTCGTATAGCCCTTGATATTGACGATACGATTGCTGACACCACTGAGGCACTGCGTAGGGTGGTAAATAGTCAGTTGGGAGCTAATCTTACGCAGGACGACTACAGGACTCCTGGTGAGTACTGGGGTTATTATGAGAGAGTTTGGCGTCAACACGGAGTTGCCGATCAGCTTAGCTTCAAACAGTTGAATCAGCAGATGGCTATTGATCAATCGCATGTGTCACTTATAGAAGGGGCGCAGGTCGCGGTTCATCGTCTCGCGCGTGATGCAGAAGTATTACTGGTTACCTCACGGGATCCATCTTGCGAGGGCGCAACGCGAGAATGGTTTGCGCATCATTTTGGCGCTGAAGATATCCAGCTTTACTTTTGCACGAGTCATGTAGACGAAAAAGCTAAAACAAAAGGGCGTCTCTGTAAGGAGCTGGGTGTCCAGCTATTAGTGGATGATAATGCATCACATTGTCAAACTGCGCTTGATGAAGGTGTTGATGCGATATTATTTGGCAGATATGGGTGGCATCACGGTGCGACTGCGCCAGTTAAACAATGTCGTACTTGGGGCGAGCTAGTGGAGGTACTCTATGGCTGACGGGCAATTTCGTGTGGAGGTGGAACGTATAATTTCGCAACTGCCGGAAGGGCTAGTCACCACTTATGGGGATGTGGCAGCGATGGCGGGGAGCGCTCATGCTAGTCGGATTGTTGGAGGTATCGCACATTATGGCAATCCCAATCTACCTTGGCATAGGCTTGTAAATCGTTTCGGCGGGCTTGCCGCCGGGTTTCCTGGTGGCCGGGAAGTACAAGAGCAGCTATTGCTACACGACGGTATAACCTGTACGAATCAAATAATTGATAAGTTCGAGGAACTCAGATGGCGACCAAGCTTCCTTTAGTCGTTATCGTTGGACCTACGGCAAGTGGTAAAACCTCACTTGCGATTAAGCTTGCTCGAAAGTATCAGGGTGAAATTATTTGTGCGGATAGTCGTACTGTATATCGGGATATGGATGTCGGTACCGCAAAGCCCACTTCTGCGGAACGCGCACTGGTGCCCCACTGGGGGTTGGACGTCGTTTCGCCGGGTGAGCGATTTACCGCAGCTGATTTTAAGCGTTATGCGCTCGCAAAGATCGCTGAGATTCGTGCGCGTGGTCATGTGCCATTTCTTGTGGGCGGCACTGGGCTGTATGTCGACGGTGTTGTATTTGATTACGAATTTGGAAGTGTTGCTGATGATTCAGAGCGCCAGAGACTCGATGTGTTATCGATTGAAGAGCTTCACGAATATTGTTTTGATAACAACATAAAGCTACCGGAAAATGATAAAAATAAACGTCATATTATTCGTGCAATAGAGCGGCGTGGTAAGAATGGTAGGAGAAGAAGTGATCCAATAAGCACAAGTGTTATTGTAGGGATATCAACAGACAGAGACTTACTTCGAACAAGAATTGAGCACAGAGCTGAACAATTATTTGAAAATGGTGTTGTAGAGGAATCAATAATGTTGGGCAAAAGATATGGATGGGATAGTGAAGCTATGACTGGAAATATCTATCCGCTTGTTCGTCGGTATTTGGACAAAGAACTATCGATGATGGAATTACAGCAGAGATTTGTAATACTTGACTGGCGACTTGCGAAGCGTCAACTTACGTGGCTCAAAAGAAATAAGTTTATCCAATGGAAGCCTCTCGTTGAAGCTGAACACTATTTGTCCGAGCTACTCGTCGAGAGTGCTAATTCGTGATACTATAGTAACGTATAAATCTACAGAGAGACGAACATGATAGACGCGTTATTTGGCTCAAAAACAAGGGTAAAACTATTACATCTATTCCTGAACAATCCAGGAAAGGCTTTTTATGTTCGAGAAATTACCCGACTCATAGATGAACAAATAAATTCTGTACGCCGTGAGTTATCAAATATGATGAACGTTGGCATTATCACGAGCCAGACGGATGATAACAAATTATATTACGAAGTAAATCAACGTTATGAGTATTATGTTCCGCTTAGGGCTATTTTTGCCGACGAGCAAGTCGAGACGAAGGCAGCGGCCGTCCATGCGACGGCTACGAAGAGCTGGGCCGATGGATTCGAGGGCTTGCCTGGTTTGCGTCTTGCTGTGGCAGCAGGCGTGCTCGTGAGAGGTTCTGCGAGCGCAGTTGATGTATTGATAGTAGGAGATGTACCCGTGGCAAAGCTTAAGGCTGCTGTGAAAGTGGCCGAAAAGGCCGAGGGTCGTGAGCTTAACTATACGACTATGCCGTACGAAGAGTTCTATTATCGATGGAGCGTTCGTGATAAATTTGTTACAGAGATAATTAATGGCAAACATACGGTTCTGGTGGATACCGACAAATTACTGACCAAATAGGAGGATCTGAAAATGTTTGATATAGAATATAAAGGCGGAAACACTGTTGTGTTCTCGACAAAAGCTAACACTGTTGTAGCTGACCCAAAATCGTCTGTTGTAGGTCTCAAGGATATGGTGACTAAAGACGCCATTGAGCTGGGTACCGAGGCACGTTTTTTGACGAACCATGCGGATGCGAAGCTAGTTATTGAGGGGCCAGGGGAATATGAAATCGGTGCCTTTTCGATCAGTGGTATACCGGCGCAGCGTCATATAGATACTGTTGAGCAAGAGAAGCTGGCGACTATCTATCGTGTTGGGATCAACGATGTACGTATAGCGCTCATTGGCAACATTGCACCCAAATTAACCGAAAATGAGCTAGAGGCTCTCGGTGTCATAGATATATTGATCGTGCCTGTCGGTGGTACTGGCTATACGCTCGATGCAACCGGGGCTGCTACAGTTGTGCGGCAGATTGAGCCTAAGGTCGTGATTCCTATTCACTATGCTGATGACGCGCTTAAGTATGAGGTTGCGCAGGACACTTTCGAGACTTTTACTAAAGAGCTTGGAGCGCCTGTAGAAGAGCCTATTTCTAAGTACAAGATTAAGTCTGCTTCTTCGATACCGCAGGTTCTGACTGTCGTGCCTTTGGTGCGTAGCTAGATAGCGCGTGTGAATATAATAACCCTCGTCAATGTGACGAGGGTTATTAAGTGCAGTAGCGGCTGAGTATTACTTAGCTGCTTCTAGAACGGCTTTGCCGGAACGTGGCAAAATGCCTTTTTTCTTAAGCGTACGAATCGCCTGAGTACTCAGGTTCATAGTAACTTTCTGACCATCTACGATAAAGGTTTTCTTCTGTAGATTTGGTTTGAAAGTACGCTTAGTGCGTCGCAAAGAGAAGCTGACGTTGTGTCCGTACTGTGCGCGTTTACCTGTGAGGTCGCATCGTGATGCCATAATCTTTTACTTCCACTTATTATTTAATCAATGTGACCTATTGTATCGCATAGAGGTCAAAGCGTCAAGGTGAACTGTAGTTTACTAGCCTGACGCAACTATTAGGGCGTATGCTTGTGATAGAAACAATCATGACAGATAAAATAGGAGATGTTAGATATGAGTTATGAACCAAACGCGCACCCTGCGCAAACGAGTATTATGCGTCATTTACTGTTTACTCCTGATGCGGGATTCGCGGAGATTCAGAAGTCGACCGAATTAACTAGCGATCACTTTACCTTTCATGTTAAGAAGCTAGTAGATGAAGGGTATCTGGAAAAGCAGAATGGACGCTATCGCTTAAGTGTGAAGGGTAAGGAGTATGCAAATCGGATGGACACTGATGAAAATGAGATCGAGAAGCAACCGAAGGTGTCGGTCGTGATAATTGTTGAGCGCATAAACAGTGAAGGTATACGCGAGTCGCTCTATCAGCAGCGCCTAAAGAATCCTTATTTTGGCTTCTGGGGTAGGCTTGGTGGCAAGATGCGGTGGGGTGAGTCGGTACTAGATGCCGCGCGACGTGAACTTAAAGAGGAGGCGGGACTTGATGCGGACTTCTCGTACAAATTACTATTCCATAAGCGAGATTTTGATACTACATCGAAGAAGTTGCTTGAAGATAAGATCTTCCTTTGTGTTGTTGCTTCAAGTCCTCGTGGTGAATTGATGACTGACTTCGAAGGAGGGCATAACGAATGGCTGACATCTGAAGAGTTTAATTCGAAAGAGAAGCTGTTTGGCAGCGTAAACGAGTTCGACCGGCTAATAGACACGGGTGAGACATTTATCGAGGAGGAGTTTTATTACGACAGCTCTGAATATTAACCTTCTTGCGCTATAATAAGAGCAATGGAAAGTATTATTACAACGATCGCCATAACGATAGGTGTAATCCTCGTGTCTATGACGATTCATGAGGCTATGCATGGTTTCGTGGCATATTGGCTAGGCGATGATACCGCTAAAGATGAGGGTCGCCTGACGCTTAATCCTATTAAACACATCGATCCGTTTTTGACGATTATGTTACCGGTAATGTTAGCTATACTCCAAGCTCCTATATTTGGTGGAGCTAAGCCTGTACCCTTTAACCCAAATCGCGTGCGTTACGGAGAGTGGGGCGCGGCTCTTGTGGCGATTGCGGGTCCATTATCAAATTTAGTGATCGCATTTATTGCGTTCGGATTGATGGTTATACTGGGCTATGGTTCACTTGGCGGTGACTTGCTGGGTGTGATTCTGCAGTATTTTGTTGTGATTAACCTTGGGTTCTTTGTGTTTAATATGTTGCCTATACCTCCACTCGACGGTTCGCGCGTGCTGTATGCACTGGCACCGGACTTTGTCCGTCGCGGGATGGAAGCGATGGAGCAGGCAGGTTTGATTATTGTTTTTGCGCTAGTTTTCCTCGCAGGATCATTGCTCGGTCAGATTATGTCGACAGTAATTCAAGCAATCTTGCAGGTGTTTACTACAATATTTGGCGTTTGATTTGGGCAGCAGACAGGGTGTATAATAAGAGGTGTTCAGGTAATCGGCGTATATGATTTCCTAACGTCATTTGATAGGGTTATCAATATTCTGTACCTCCGTGGAGGTGCTATGAGATGACCCACCTTGCATATACGCGGGGATATATCAAGCGCCGATCCTGGACTTTTTGATATCTAGAAATCGGGATGTGGCGCAGTTGGTAGCGCGCACCGCTGGGGGTGGTGAGGCCGCTGGTTCGAGTCCAGTCATCCCGACCATTCAGAAGCTCCGGACGTCGGGGTTATTTTTTATTTGATACAGACACTATATGTCGCGTAAGAGCGATGGTATACTAAAAGCTAGAAGGTAGCCTAAAAATAAATAACATGAAACAACGTACTGCTGTTCGCGCACTTGTCCGTAAGCATGATCAGACTTTATTACTCCGTCGCGCAAATGGTCGTGAATCAATTCTTGGTAGATTCGAGTTGCCCGGAGGCAAGATCGAATATCACGAACAGCCAGAAGACGCGCTGCGAAGATATCTAGCAAAGGATGCGGGGCTTGTACCGCTTTCTATGCAACTATTTGATGTGATTACGTATATTGACTCTGACGACTCAGATCTTCAGTATGTGTTTATTGTGTATCTAGTGAGAGTGGAAGAAACGCGCGTAATCTTGAGCGAAAACTACGACAAGGCAATTTGGCAAAGTAAGTCGAAAATACAACACAGAGAGATAACCGAATCATCACAAGTTTTGTTAGGACTAAGCGAACAGCAGTTAGTTACAGATGAGAGTGGTAAAAACATCATCAGTATTAATGATAATATTACATCAGATGAGCGAATAATTATTTATTCAGACGGAGGATCACGGGGTAATCCTGGAAGCTCTGCAGCAGCGTATGTTATTGAAACACCGACGGGTGAAGTAGTGGAAAAAGGTGGGGAGTACCTGGGCATCACTACTAGCTATCAAGCTGAGTATCATGGGCTTCTGCTGGGACTTGAACGCGCGCTTGAGCTGGGATATACGAGGCTTGAGTATCGACTCGATAGCTTGATGGTTGTGAATCAGATGAAGGGTATATATACGGTCAAAAACAGAGAGCTCTGGCCAATCAATGAAAGGATCATTGATCTCTTGACGCAATTTGAGGACGTACTCTTTGTGCATGTACGCCGTGAGTTTAATACTATTGCCGATAGTGAGGTAAACCGAATTCTCGATGCACGTATAAAACCGTAATCGCTACATCATGTGCGTGCTGTTCTCGTGGTATAATATCAACTAGGCAGCGTGCTGGACGATCGCTTGTGAGGTATAGCCACATAAGAGGAAAGTCCGGGCAGCGTAGAACGGGACAGTCGCTAACGGCGACCGGGGGCAACCCTAGGGAAAGTGCCACAGAAACGATACCGCCTCTTCGGAGGTAAGGGTGAAAGGAGTGAGGTAAGAGCTCACAGCGACGTGCGGTGACGCACGGAGGAGGTAAACCCTGTCCGCTGCAAGGAGATGCGCGAGTAGTATGGGCTGTTCGTCCGCTCGTGTATCGTCAAGATCCGCTCGATCATATAGGCAACTATATGGCTAGATAGATGATCGTCCTCGACAGAACCCGGCTTACAGGCAGGCTGCCAACTTAAAAACCCCGCGAGTAGCGGGGCTTTTAAGTTGTTGACGTGCAGATTATTTTGCGCTTTTGGCAACTGCGTTAAAAGCAGCTGGTTCTTTTGCGGCTAGGTCTGCAAGGATCTTACGATCAAGTTCGATGTTGGCTTTTTTAAGTCCAGACATAAGCTTGCTATAAGTTGTACCCTGTAGACGAGCTGCTGCGTTAATACGGGTAATCCAGAGGCCACGGAGGTCGCGTTTTTTGTTGCGACGATCACGATATGCATACTGGAGTGCACGAGTAACAGCTTGTTTCGCCATGCGAAAACTGCGTGTGCGGTTATGCTGCATGCCTTTGGCAGCTTTGAGAATCTTTTTGTGCTTAGCACGTGCGGTGACGCCTCGTTTGACTCGCATACTATTTTACTCCTAGGGCTCGTTTAACGTTTTTAGCCATGCCACCAGTTACGACAGCAGTCGTGTTGATAGCACGTTTGCGGCTTTTGCTCTTTTTTGCGAGCAGGTGACCGCCAAATGCACGCTGACGAGTGATTTTACCCGTACCTGTCAGCTTGACCCGCTTCGCGGTTCCTTTGTGCGTCTTTAGCTTTGGCATTATTTACTCCTTACGGTTATGCTCAGATTGCGGCCAGCCATCTGAGGCTTTTGCTCGACTACCGCATCGTCTTCAAGTTTCGCGATAATTTGGTTCATAAGATCAAAGCCTAATTCTTTGTGGGCCATCTCGCGACCACGAAAGAAAATCATGATTTTAACCTTGTTACCATCTGCGAGGAACTTGCGAATCTTGCGCAGTTTGATTTCGAGATCGTTTGCTCCGATCTTGAGTCCAAGGCGCATCTGTTTTAATTCGCTAATCTTCGCTTTTTTGCGATTTTTTTGCTGCTCTTTCATCTTCTGGTACTGAAATTTGCCCCAGTCGACAATTTTTGCAACAGGAGGGTCAGCGTTTGGTGAAATCTCTACTAGGTCAACACCTGCTTCATCCGCGAGACGCCTGGCCTCGACGAGAGATATTACTCCTAATTGTTCACCTTCTGTACCTATAACGCGCAGTTCCTTAGCTCGGATCTGCTCGTTAACACGAACTGATTTGTTAATCGTCGTCTCCTTATATAACTTGTTAACGAGTAGTCGAAATTACTCGAATACCATATTAACAGATTTGAGGTGTGATCGCAAGGGGTTTATGCGAACGACTGACGGTATTGTAGTGCTTCTGCGATATGAGCTGGCTCGATTGTGTCGGAGTCGGCTAAATCCGCGATTGTACGAGCTACTTTGATTGTTTTGAAATAACTACGAGCGCTAAGTAAAAGTGAGTCATTGGCGCGATTGAGAATCTCGGTTGCGGCTGCACTCAACTTGGTGATCTTGGAGATATTGTGGCTCGAGAGGGAAGAGTTGTATTTATCACTACTTCGATATCTGTTATGTTGGTGAACGGTGGCTTTTTCTATAAGCCCAAGTGCTGTTGAATGTTGTGGAAAGTGTGTAGGTGTGTGTCGTAAGAAATCTTGGGTTGCCACCCGGGGCACAGTAAGTGTAAGATCGATGCGGTCTAGCAAGGGGCCTGAAAGGCGTTTTTGGTAACTAGTGATTTGTTGTAAGCTGCAGGAACATTCTTTGGTCTGGTCTCCGTAATAGCCACAAGGGCAGGGATTCATGGTTGCGACCATCATGAAGTCTGCTGGGTATGACAAGTGACCCTGAGCTCGATCAATTGATACCCGACGGTCTTCGAGTGGCTGTCGGAGTGCCTCGAGTACAGAACGAGGGTATTCGGGAATTTCATCGAGAAATAATACACCATGGTGGGCAAGGCTTATTTCGCCGGGTTTTGGCTTCGTACCCCCGCCTATGAGTGCGGCTCGACTGGCGGTGTGGTGCGGTGAGCGAAATGGTCTAGTGGAGACGATCTCTTCGGTGGATTCGCCCGACAGGCTGTGGAGTTTGGTGACTGCTATGCGCTCTTTGGGAGAGAGGGCAGGTAATAGACTTGTCATTGTGCGCGCCAGTAGTGTCTTGCCGGAACCTGGAGGTCCGTTAAGGAGTATGTTGTGTCGGCCGGCAGTGGCAATAATCAGTGCTCGCTTGGCTTGATCTTGTCCACTAATCGCATCAAGCGTATGAGATGGCACGGTGTCTTGTGGGGGGGCTAATGGCAGTCGCAACTGCGTGCTGAAGGACTAGCTCTTGTTTAAGGTGGAGAAACAGCTGTTTGAGGTCGCGCACGGGAATGATAGCCACACCTTCAACTAATAACGCTTGTTCGAGATTGCCTTCGGGTAGAAAGATTTGTTTGAACTGCTGTTTCGTCGCACATTCGACGGCATTGATAATGCCTCGCACGGGTCGTATAGTGCCGTCGAGGGCGAGCTCTCCGATGAAGATACTGCTGTCGACTTGCGCTTGTTTGAGCTGGCCGCTGACTGTCAGTATGGCAACTGCAATCGCCAGGTCATAATGGGAGCCGTCTTTCGGTAGCTCTGCAGGTGCAAGGTTGATAGTGATTTTTGTAGAGGGAAAGTCCAGTAGGGAATTAGTAATAGCGCTACGCACTCGCTCCTTCGCTTCATCGATCGCTTTATTCCCCATGCCAACAATTTGGAGCGCAGGGAGACCTTTCTTTGCGTCACACTCAACCTCTACAAGAGACCCCGAGAACCCAACTGGTGCGACACAGGTAACTTTGGCAACCATAAGTACTTTTTAGCATATCATAAGCGGTCATTATCTGGTATAATAATCACATTGGTTTGGGGCTGACATAGCTTTCGACGATGGGAATTTAACAGGATATTTTGCAAGTCGACCGTACACGTATACGTACATTTTTAATTGCAAACAACAAACTTGCATTCCTTAAGGATCTCTTCCCACAGAAGAGCCTTTCGGCTGTTGCTGCCTAATAGCGCAACCATTCGAGTTCACTAGGCGACATAGCGAACTTTGAGTGTTATATTTATGTCGCTCGCTGTATATAGGGAAGCGGCCTGTATGTGGGACTTTTTCCGCGTAACTCGGTGTGATGTTTCTGACTATATTTTAGTCACAACGAGTTATAAAACAATTTAATATAGCCTAAGCTTGTAGACGAATATCCATGTTACCTGTCGGACCGGGGGGCAGTACCCCGCAGCTCCACCAGAATTATTAAAACCTCCCGTACGGGAGGTTTTTTCGTAGATCAATAAAGGTTTGAGATGGTGTTTGTAAAGCGAAACGACCGCCTGCGAGGAACGGTCGTTTCAGTGTGGAGTTTTTTAGAGTGTGCTGTTTATTTTTGGCTCTTGGACAACTTTTTTATTCAGGAGCTACCCCTATATTATGATGCCAAAGCGCTTGTGTCAATGATTTTACAGAAGTTTTTTCGATAAAGTTTTTTAGTGTGTGGAAAAGCTATATATGGTGTTCGGTTGGAGGGGTTAGCTACTAGCAAACTTAAATCGGGCATATCCTTTAAAAAAGTCATGAGGCTATATGTCGGAAGCACTTGCTTGGTCGTATAGTTCGTACACACTGCCAGTATAGCCTACTTTTTTTGGCGACACTTTGTCGCCAGCTTCTGCGGAAAGTTGAGTGACTTGGTGTTCACTGAAGCCACTCCGATGCGTTGATTATTGTACGAATCTATTCTACGCTTCTAGCGGTTTAAGTCTATCTAGGTTTGGTATGGGCGACAGTTTTCTGGACGCGCAGCGCATCTCCTTGTGGTCGGGAGGGGCTGTGTGCTGCACCATGGCTGTTGGCATGTGGGGTTTTGATTTGGATTTTTTGGTTTATACGGAGTAGGGCAGTGGAGCCGCTGTCTGGTTATCGAGCACGTCGCCAGTCAATACTATCTAGATAAAAGGGGAGAGTTCTACGATATGTGCTATATCATGTGCGGACGGCACCCGCTGTGTGAATCAAGTGTCTTATGTGTGTTGTTCTTGATGTCAATCATCCGGAGCGTAGTGTAGTATCGTGAAGGTCTTTTTGGGTGTTATGCAGAAGGATGCTGATGTTGTCTGCTGAATAGATGGGTAAAGAATCTCTCGTCAACTCGACAGTAGCAAATTCTTTGTTTTAAAACATTCTAGCGTGCAGAGTACTTAAGCGGCTCGCTGTGCTGCGGGAAAATTCGATATTATCTACGCCTATGTAGCTACTACGTGCTAATATTATAATTTTTTCAGTTGGCCATATCAATAACGTTGTTATAATTATATTGTAGACTTATATACCACATGTATATTTTATATCTGTAAAATGTGTTACCTAAAAAGATTGTTGTATAGAAAGTATAGAACTTATCGCCTAGATTATTGACAAACCATAAGTAATTTGCTACAGTAGACCTAAGCTTTTACAAACACAAACAAAGCACAAAAAACCTTAACAATTCAATATTCACCAGCCAACCCGGTGCTGCATCAGAGCCAAAATTGTTTGGCGGAAATTCGGTGGTAGCATGTCTACAATCTTTGTATCATGGTACTGCCGAAGCTCCATCAAACTACTTGATGTTGAGCGCAGAGCTGCTTGTACAGCTTTACGCTCAGTACTACTTGTGATTTTCTGCGATAGCGAAATAAATCATCAGCATACTGAGCGTGAAGCGAGGAACGCATCTCTAAGCAACTATGCTCGAGAACATTCTCGAGCGGTCAGTCGTCTCGAGTGGTAGTCGGATATTCGTATCGCCCGCCCTTTTATTAATTTTTAGCGGTGGTTGCCGATCGGTATCTATACAGGCTACTACTCGGACACCCTTGGTATACTGTATACTAAGCTTATGTTTACAAAGATTTTAGTACTTATCGGTGTAGCAGCAGCAATCGCGCTGGGTTATGTAGTAACTGCCACTTCTCCGGCGGAAGCAGGCGCTATGGCGGTTCTTGCGGTGTTTCTCTTGTCCTATATCGTGTCAGCAATTGTGCTGACTTTTTTTATTTTCTTGACACATAAACTAGTCCTAAGGCTTCTTTATAGCGATAGAACCGGTCATGCGGCCGATGAAGTGAGTATGCGTAAGGCGTATTATTACTCGTCAATTCTGGCACTTGCGCCTGTTGTGCTTGTTAGCTTGAGGTCGGTAGGTAAGGCCGGCCCTGTGGAGCTTATTTTGGTATTAGTGCTACTTGCAATAGGCTGCTTATACGTTTCTAGACAGGCTTCTTGAACTAGCTCTGTATCGCTTGTGTTTATGGTATACTGACAGGTATGCAGCCAGAGTTATCACCAGGTCCACGCTCACCGGAGCAAAACCCAGTGCCACAGGTGGAGTCTTATGAGATTCCACCCAATTTTGCGTCCCCGGAGACTTTTCCTGGGGTATCCCCTGAGCGTGTTGAGCAGCGTAGTGCAATCGAGCTAGCGCCACCACCTATCATGCCTGCGCCAGTTGTTGTGCCTGTTGTGCCACAACCATTACCTCAAGCAATACCTACTCCTATGGCACCGACGGCAGTAAACCCGACCACGGCAAATGATGACGATGATATTGAAAAAGAGTGGGTAGACCGCGCCAAGCAGGTTATTATACAGACGAAAGATAATCCCTATGCGCGTGAAAAAGCTATCGGTGAGCTCCAGAGAGACTATCTCTCCAAGCGTTATGGTCGCCAAATTGGTGTAAATGATGACTAGTTGGGTGGGGTGTATATGTTAAATGCAATCATACTGGTATTCGCGTTTCTCGTCATTGCTTCTGTGACGGCAACTTTGGTGTATATGGTCTATCGCAATATGCTCAGAGAGGCGAAGAATTACGAGCGTGGCCTTAAGATGATCCCGATGATGATTCATTTACCACCTACCAGCGAGGATTTAGATCGCGGAGGGCGAGATGAGCGTGAAGTAACTGATGAGCTTCTATCACAAGCGCAAGTGATGTATAACATTATTGCAAGTACAGCTCAGCGAGGCTTTAAGCATCGTATTTATGGTCAGCGACATATTTCGTTTGAAATAATAGCTAAAGAGGGGCTCATATATTACTACACAGTAGTCCCTGTGGTCTTGGTCGATGTTGTGCGTCAGGCGGTGATTGCGGCGTACCCGTCGGCGCGGCTTGAAGAGGTTGAAGAACACAATATATTCACGAAAGATACTAGCATGAGCTCGGTTATCGGGGGAGAGTTTGGTCTCAAGAAAAGCTATGTGTATCCCATCGCCACCTACCAGGACACAAAACGAGATGCATCACGTGCGATACTAAACGCTTTGTCTACGATTGGTCGTGAAGACGGCGTGGGTATACAGATACTGATGCGCCCGGCGAGTGAAGGCTGGATAAAGAGTTCGATCCATACAGTAGAGCAAACGAAAAAAGATCGTGCGACAGGCAAGCACTCTTCGAAGCTAGGGATTGGTGGGGCTAAAGATTTGGCTGCGGCTCTCTGGAAGCCGCCATCCGCCGATGATCATTCTGAGGAAAAAGGGGTGGAGCGACAATTGACATCACTGGAGCAACAGGGGATTGACGCTGTCGAAGAGAAGACGCGGTACCCAGGCTATGAGGTGTTAATACGAGTTGTTGTATCTTCATCTACAGCCGTACGTTCTCAGACGCTACTGAAAAATGTAGTGGCGGCATTCTCTCTTTTTGATTCTCCGTCAAACAATGGTTTTACATTTACGCCAACCCGCAATGTAGACGAACTGGTTACTTCTTTTATTTTCCGATTCTTCCCCCAAAGCTTACGTAGTAATATCCTCAACACCATAGAACTTGCAACGTTGTTTCATTTACCGGATCAAAAGAATATACCAACTGCCCAAGTGAAACGCCAGATGAGTAAACAGGTAGATGGGCCGACGGACATAATGGACGAAGGTTTCTTGATTGGTTATAACGAATTTCGTGGTATCAAAAAGCCAATTCGCCTGAGTACAAATGATCGACGTCGTCACGTGTATATGATTGGTCAGACTGGTACTGGTAAATCTAAGTTCCTAGAGAACCTTGCGTACCAAGACATGATGGACGGTAAAGGTTTTGCATTTATTGACCCACATGGTGACTCGGCGGAAGTGCTCATGGGTGCGGTACCAAAAGAACGTGTTGAAGACATAATTTATTTCAATCCAGCAGATATGGACAATCCTATCGGACTCAACATGTTTGAGTACAGCACACCAGACCAAAAAGACTTTTTGGTGCAGGAGGCGATTAATATGCTCTACGGATTGTATGACCCGGGGCATACGGGTATTGTGGGCCCTCGCTTGGAGCATATTTTTCGCAATGCAGCGTTACTGTTGATGGCTGATCCAGAAGGCGGTACGTTCATCGATATTCCGAAGGTGCTCGTTGACACTGAGTTTATGAAGAGTAAGCTGAAATACGTGACAGACCCAACCGTACTAGAGTTTTGGACTAAAGAGTGGCCAGCGTCTCAGAAATCAAGCGAAGCTGGTGAGCTCGTAAGCTGGGTGGCATCAAAGTTTGGTCCTTTCCTCTCCAACGATGCAATGCGCAATATTATCGGCCAGACAAAGAGCGGGTTTAATCTGCGCGACATCATGGATAATAAGAAGATTCTGATTGTAAACCTTTCTAAGGGCAAGATGGGTGAGATGAACTCGAAATTACTTGGTATTATCTTTGTGATGAAATTTCAGGCAGCAGCAATGGCGCGCGCCGACACTCCCGAAGACCAGCGTCAAGATTTTAGTTTGTATGTTGATGAGTTCCAGAACTTTATGACTGAGAGTTTTGAGTCTATTTTGTCAGAGGCTCGAAAGTATCGTTTGAGTCTAATTATGGCCAACCAGTTTACGACGCAACTGACAGACAAAATCAGAGAAGCGATTATCGGTAACGTCGGTACTGTTGTATCGGGTCGTATTGGCACGACCGATGCCGAAGTGATGATTAAGAAGTTTCGTCCAGTGTTCACGGAAGATGACCTGACTAAGCTTCCAAACTTCCAGGGAATCACTAGCGTAATGATTAGCAATACTCCTTCGGCACCATTCAGTATGTCGTTTACTCCGCCGCTCGCTAAATCCAATGAGAAATTGGCTGATGCGATGAAGAAGCTTTCTGCTACGAAACATGGACGCCCACGCGCTGAAGTGGAGATTGATATAGCAAAGCGTATCGCTAGTAAGCCGGCAGCTATCGTCGGTCCTGGTGGACCTCCGACGGGCAATCGAATTGGCGCGCCAGGGGCTCAGAAGCCCGGGGGTTCATTTCTTGACGAATGGCTTGCGAAGCGTCAACAGGCAGGTGCGGGACGGCCGGGCGTGGTGCGTCAACCAGGTCAGCCACAACAGTTTGGTGCGCCGGGCATGCCTGGTGCAGGGCAGCAGTCGGTCACGCAAGCTAGTCCAGCTCCTGTGTTTAACCCTGGCTCTCAGCCTGGAATGCCCATCCAGCAGCCCCAACAGTATGCTTCTGGTGGGTTTGTCCCACAGCAACAGTCTCCGGGACAACCCCAGATGTCGAATATTCCGCAGCAACAGCTGATGCAGTCTCAGCCTCAGAGCGCTTATCCCGCTTTTTCTCAGCCTCAGCAGCTCCAATCGCAATCTGTATCGACTATTGACGCAGCGGTGCCTCAGCAGCTATCTGCGCAGCCCGTAGCGTCATCCCCGCAGAGTATAAGTCCGCGTGCGGCTCAAGTGGCCGATGATGAAGTATCGGTTAAATTTCGCTAGATCTCCTTAGCAATTAAAAATAGACGCTACGAGCGTCTATTTTTAAGTCGGCCACCACGCACTAGCATCTGAGTATATTCTATAATGATACCAACTATCCACCCCGCGCCAAAGGCTACTAGGGGTTCCGAGCCGGACAATGTGTAGCCGTAGTATTTTGCTGGTATGTACATGATAGTCGTTGCTATAATGGAGATAAGTACCCCGGAGAGTAGGGCGGTAGGGCGTGCGAGAGTGCTACCTATGACATCACTTATTATTCTAACCGGCCGAGAGTGCAGTGTGCGACTGAATAGCTTCTGGGGAGGATTCATATGACCCTGGGCTTGTCGCATGGTGTCATGAAATGCTTGCATACGCTCACTCTCTGAAATGGCATGTGGTGACTTTGGCGCGACACGTTTGGGCTGCGTGCTGTCTTTTTTTGGTGATGAGGGTGTATTTGTGCTTGCCATATAAATAATTCCTAGAATGTACTCGTGTTAATATCTTTGCGTATCAGCCTAATCTCTTCGCGCTGTTGACGAGCTCGAAGATAAAAGAACCCAGTCACTAGTACTAGCACGCCGTTCGCGGCAAGCGGCAGTGTACTGGGTGTGTGTGGCAAACTGCTCGCCGTAGCTTCAATATATTTGGGCACAGGGCATGCGACGTAGACTCTAACTATGTTTCCGTACCCACTACTTAGGGCGCAATCGTACGAAGTTGGATTGCTTAAACCTCTTGCGGTAGCTGCAAGATGTGGCTGCATGCGCATGGAAACACTCTTTATAACTGCCTGGTTGGCTGCAAGTGTGCTGGCGGGCCAGCTGATTGTGCCTGACGAGGCATCAAGCGTGCCTCCGTCGGTGTCGATGATATCGGCATATTCGAGCGTGTCTTTGAATTGACCAGTGGGTGTTGTGGTAACATCTTCATTACTGATATTTTTGGTATACAGTCTATAGGTTATGCGATCTGATGGACGTGCGTGAGTAGTATCCGCGGCACGACCTTGAGTAGTATTAATAACACTGCTACGGTACTCAAGTCTCGGATCACAGGATGTATCTTGGCATCGGCTAGAGTTTTCGATGGATGATGTTTTGACGACGAGGTTGCCAGATGATTGGATGATAGCGAAGCGCTCACTAGTGCTAGTGTTGCCGATGAGCGCAGCATAGCGCATGGGTGTGTGTCCTGCATCATGTAGCGAAAGAGGGGTCAGGTAAATGCTTCCACTCCCGCCGGATTTTTTGGTGTACGCGTGGGGTTGTTCGCTAGAGCTGTACGAGAATACGGATAGTCGTCCTGCCGTAGAGAGTGTAGTATTCGATACAATAGTACCTGGGTTAGTCGATACTATCGCAGATCGATTAATAGAAAATGATGAAAGAATATCTTGAAAGTTTTGTTCATTGCGATCATATTTCTCTAGCAACTCTTTTTTGTCGTGGAATCCACCGTAGAGTAAGTCGTTGGCGTGTGTCGTGTTGGCAGATTCTGTAGGGTGTGCTGCAATTACTAGTTGGAGTAGTAGCAGGGCTAGGGCACCAAGCAGCCCGTAGAGTCGTATTATCTCTTCTCGCTTGAGCTGTTTTGCATAAAACCCAAGTTCGCCAACGAGGCTGGGGCTAAATGACAGATTGGCAACTAATTTTTGAAACATATTATTCCCACCCTTAGACGTACTCTAGAAAATTACTTATTATTTTAGCATAAGAAATATGTTCAGTACAATTACTTGAGTGAACAATAGTTGTGCGGTATAATAGAAGAGTTGTAAATAGCTGAAATTCGAGAAACAAGTGAGGGATAATGGCCAAACAAAAAGCAGACGGCTCATATGATGGGTCACAAATTCAGGTATTAGAGGGGCTCGAACCAGTTCGTAAGCGTCCAGGTATGTACATTGGTAGCACAGGCTACGACGGTGTACATCATCTTATTAAAGAAATTGCAGATAACTCTATAGACGAGGCAATCGCTGGATACGCGTCACGAGTCGATGTTCGTATTCTAGAAGACGGTGGAATCACCATCAGCGATGATGGTCGTGGTATTCCGGTTGATAAGCACGCGAAAACGGGCCTTAGTACGCTCGAGACGGTGTTGACCGTCCTGCACGCCGGTGGTAAATTCGGTGGCGGTGGCTACAAGGTGTCATCTGGGCTCCATGGAGTGGGCTCAAGTGTAGTAAACGCACTTTCGACACTTTTGGTCGCAGAAGTTGTGCAAAAGGGGCAGTTGTATCGACTCGAGTTCGAGCGTGGTGTTCCAAAGTCAGCAATCAAAAAACTAGGCAAAACTGATCGACCAACTGGTACGACTATTACGTTTTATCCAGATCCGACGATTTTTAAAGAGACAGTGACATTTGACTACAAATGGGTAGTGGACTATTTGCGCCACCAAGCCTACCTGACAAAGGGTATTTATACCTCTGTCTACGACGAGCGCAGCAAAGAACGCCAGGCTTTTTACTTTGAAGGCGGTATTCAGAGCTACGTGAAGCATCTTAATATCGGTAAAGAGGTTGTCAACGACAGCGTATTCTACGTTGAAAAACAAGTCGAAGACTCGATGGTAGAGGTTGCGGTGCAGTACAATGAGACATATGTCGAAATGGTTAAGCCGTTTGCTAATAACGTAATTACCCCAGATGGGGGTACTCACCTCATCGGCTTCAGGGCGGCTATGACGCGCGTAATCAATGACTATGCGCGCAAAAACAGTCTTCTAAAAGAAAAAGACGACAATCTTAGCGGTGATGATATTCGTGAAGGTCTGACGGCGATCATTCTCGTAAAGCTACCAGACCCTCAGTTTGAAGGACAAACCAAGAACAAGCTCGGTAACCCAGAGGTCCGACGCTATGTTGAGCAAGTGATGAACGAGTATTTTGGCTATTATCTTGAGGAAAACCCGGATGTTGCAAAGAAGATTGTCGGCAAAGCGCTATTGGCTGCTCGTGCTCGCAAGGCTGCTCGTGCAGCTCGTGATAACGTGCTGCGTAAAGGTGCACTTGATGGTATGGGGTTGCCTGGCAAGCTTTGGGATTGTTCAAGCAAAAGCCCTGCTGAGAGTGAAATTTATATTGTAGAGGGTAACTCAGCAGCGGGATCGGCCAAAGAAGGTCGAGATAACCGTACTCAAGCCATCTTGCCACTTCGCGGTAAGGTACTTAATACTGAGCGTGCTCGTCTAGATAAAATGTTTGCCAACAAAGAGATAGTTGCCATGATTCAGGCTTTTGGCGTAGGCATTGGTGAGCAGTTTGATGTGAACGGTCTTCGCTATCACAAGATCGTGATTATGACAGATGCCGACGTTGATGGAAGTCATATCTCGACATTGCTTTTGACATTCTTCTTCCGCTATATGCGTGAAGTTGTCGAAGGTGGGTATATCTATCTTGCGAAGCCACCGCTGTATAGCATTAACCGTGGTCAAAAGAAGCAATATGCGTATGGAGATGCGGAGCGTGATAAGATTTTGAGCGATATTATCGCTGACAAGAAGACGCGCGGTACAGTAGTCAACGAAGAGGACGACGTACTCAAGCAAGCTGGCGTTACCATGTCTCGCTTCAAGGGACTTGGTGAGATGGATGCCACTCAGCTATGGGAGACAACTATGAACCCTGAAAACCGCGTACTTATTCAGGTGCGCGTGCAGGATGCCGAGCGTGCAGATGCTATTTTCACAAAACTGATGGGCGAAGAAGTGAGCTTGCGTAAGACCTTTATTCAATCTCGCGCAAAAGACTATGACCTAGAGGAGTTAGACGTTTAATATGGACGAAGAAACGACACTACCAAACGAAGAGATTCTAGACGCCAATATCCGCGCGGATGATACACCAGAACCAGTGCAGGGTATAGAGCATTTAACTGTCGAAGACGTAATGGAAGACAGTTTTATGAAATATTCAATGAGTGTGATCATTGATCGCGCTCTTCCTGATGTGCGTGATGGTCTGAAGCCGGTACACCGTCGTATTATGCACACCATGAACCGCGACGGTCTCCGTGCCGGAGCGAAGTTTCGTAAAAGTGCGACCGTAGTTGGTTCGGTGATGGGTGACTTTCACCCACACGGCGACTCGTCTATCTATGACGCAATGGTCCGCCTTGCACAGCCATGGGCGCTTCGCTACCCGATGGTTGAGGGTCAGGGTAACTTTGGCTCGATGGACGGTGATCCAGCCGCTGCGTATCGCTACACAGAGGCGCGTTTGCAGAAAATCGCTGATGAGATGGTTGCTGATATTGAAAAAGAAACTGTTGATTTTCGCGATAACTATGACGGCTCAAAGCAGGAGCCGGTCGTACTGCCTGCAAAGGTCCCGAACCTATTGTTGAACGGTCAAATTGGTATCGCCGTGGGTATGGCGACCAATATTCCACCGCACAACCTTGGCGAGCTTGTCGATGCATCGATCGAGCTTATCGATAACTCTGAAGCAACACTTGACGATCTATTGAAGCATGTAAAAGGACCGGATTTTCCGACAGGTGCTGTAGTGTATGGCGGCGCGCCGATGAAACAAGCGTATCTTACGGGTCGTGGTAGCGTAACTATTCGCGCTGTTGCTGATATCGAAGAGACCAAAAAAGGTCGGCATCAAATCGTGGTAACCGAAGTGCCGTATGGCGTAAACAAAGCAACGCTGATCGAAAAGATTGCGGAGCTTGTAAAGGACAAAAAGATCACCGCGATTAGCGATCTTCGCGATGAGAGTGCCAGAGGCTCTGTTCGTGTTGTTATAGAGGTCAAAAAGGATGGATATCCAAAGAAAGTACTCAACCAGCTGTATAAGATGACATCACTGCAGACAAGCTTTAATTACAATATGCTTGCGCTTCTTGATGGTATTCAGCCGAAAATTCTCGGTCTCCATGAAATGCTGAGTGAGTTTATTAAACATCGCCAAAAAGTTGTGCGTCGTCGTACGGAGTTTGAACTACGAAAGGCGAAAGAACGAGCACATATTCTTGAAGGATATAAGATTGCGCTTGACCATATCGATGAAGTGATTAAGACGATTCGCGCAAGTAAAACTCAAGACGAGGCAGAGAAGTCTTTGATTGTGAAGTTTGACTTGAGCGTGATACAGGCAAAAGCCATCTTGGCAATGCAGCTCCGTCGACTGACGGGACTAGAGCGCGACGCTATCGAAAACGAACTTAATGAACTCCTGAAGCTAATTGCAAAGCTCGAAGGTATATTGGCTGATGAAAATGAGATTTTGAAGGTTATCAAGACAGAGCTACTTGAGATGAAAGAGAAGTACGGCGATGAACGTCGAAGCCAAATCATCAATCATGAACTTGGTAAGTTTAGCGACGAAGAGCTAATCCCAGAAGAAGAATCGGTGATTCTTTTGACCGGCGAAAACTATATTAAGCGCACGCTTGCAAGCGAGTATCGACGTCAAAATCGCGGCGGCAAGGGTAAGCGCGGGATGACAACCAAGGAAGAAGATATTATCGAGCAGCTGGTGCCAGCAAGTACGCATGACTTCCTGCTCTTCTTCACTAACCGTGGTCGTGTATTCCGCCTGAAGGCGTACGAAGTACCTGCGGCTGGACTTGCGGCTAAGGGTGTAGCTGTAGTCAACCTCTTGCAGTTGCAGCCAGAAGAGAAAATTACGTCTATTATTCGGCACGAGAAGAACGCAAATGATGACGGATATCTTTTCATGGCTACTGTGAAGGGTACGATCAAGAAGACGCCGTTCAAGGATTATGCAAATATTCGTACTAACGGCCTGATTGCTATCAAGCTTGATGACGGCGATGACCTTCGTTGGATCAAGAAAACTACTGGCGAGAACGATATCATCATCTCTACGTCAGCAGGACAAGCGGTGCGCTTTAGCGAGAAAGACGCTCGACCAATGGGTCGGTCTGCACGCGGTGTACGCGGTGCACGCCTTCGTCCAGATGATTGGGTCGTCGGTATGGATGTAGTAACGGATCCCGATCAGACACTACTTGTCATCAGTGAAAAAGGTTTCGGTAAGAAGACTAAGGTCGTGAATTTCCCTAGCCATAAGCGTGGTGGCGTTGGTATCAAGGCGGCTGTTGTGACTGCAAAAACCGGGCCAATCATTTCTGTACAGTCTATTGATCCGGAAATAACTGAAGCAATATTGATTTCGAAAAACGGACAAACAATTCGTTTGGGACTTGGTGACATCAAGTTGCTTGGACGTACCACACAAGGTGTAACAATTATGCGACTTGCCGAGGGGGATAGTGTTTCTTCTATCGGTATGATTGCCGAGAAGAAAGACGACGAGGAAGAGTAGGATGTCGGTGTATATCCTTGCAGCATTGGCGGCATGGATCTCGTCACAGGGGGCTAAGTATGTGTTTCAGGTGGCACGAACACGCTCGTTGGCAGATTGGCGACAGCTCTACACCTCCGGTGGCATGCCGAGTGCACATAGTGCGACAATGGTTGCGTTGACAACCGTGATCGGTCTTAAGGATGGGGTGGAAACTGGACTGTTTGGGCTCTCGGTTTTGGTGACTGGAATAGTCATGTATGACGCTGTTATGGTGCGCCGCTCAAGTGGACTCCAAGGAGAAGCATTACGAGAGCTTATAACAGAGGTGAAAAGTACATTGAAAATGGCGAAAGTTGCTAAGGGTCATGAGCCCCTGGAAGTGCTTGTGGGCGCACTCCTTGGTGGGCTGGTTGGCTACATTGTGTTTTTAGCTACAATTTAGTGCGAGAAAAGTATTGACGCAACCAGTGTTCGTGAGGTAAGCTAAGTATCAGTCTGGTCGTGAGCGGGGCACACAAAGGCCTCAAGGAAGCGGCAAAAACAATTCGGTTTTTTCGTGGAGTTGCGAGCAGATTTAGAATGTTCATTAACAATTAGGTTATGCAAATCATCGTCAGTTAATATTTATGTTTAGTGAGCTGTATCGGTAACACGATACTTTTATGGAGAGTTTGATCCTGGCTCAGGATGAATGCTGGCGGCGTGCCTAACA
>JAECRG010000002.1:154147-190919 GCA_015999875.1 Candidatus Saccharimonadota bacterium | reverse complement strand
GCTTGATGCGGTAAATGCAGCTATACGTGACGCCTTCGCCAGTAACTTTGTCGACGTGGCGGCATGGGTACGTGACCCAAATGTCGTCACCGCGCTTGGTTACACTCTGACCAGCCAAGACACGACTGATATTGCAAATGGTGTCACTCCGTCGCAACTTCGCACCGACACACTACATCTCAATGACGCCGGCTACAATATACTTAATGCAGCCATCGAACATGAGTTTAAATCACGAGGATACGCGCTCGTGACAGAAGGTGACGTAACGGCACCTAGTGTACCAGGTACGCCAAGTGCTATAGCTGGCGACAGCTCAGTAACCCTTAGCTTTACACCCTCCTCAGACAATGTCGCTGTCGTCGGATACGAAGCCTACAGCTCAGTCGACGGCTACTCGGCTGTCGCTGCTACAAACTCAACAAGCCCCATGACCGTCACAGGACTCAGCAATGGAACAGCAGTCAGCTTCAAGGTTGCCGCCTACGACGCAGCGGGCAATCGATCAGCTCAGTCTTCAGCCTCAGCAAGCGTCACCCCATCGGCAGCATGGTCGACATACACCTCTGACTCCTTCACAGGATCAGGCAGCCTCTATGGCACGCCAAATCGTGCAACAGACACCGTAAACGGTGGCGCAACCAAGAATTATGCACTTGCATCAAACACCGATAAGTTTACCGTTTCTGGCGGTATACTTCGCGCCGGAGCATCACCTGGCTATTCAACCGCTGCGGTGGCAACCGGTTTCGCTGATGCGCGTGCAAGTATCAAGATTACAGAAAAACTAACAACTTTATCTTCGACAACCGCTCTACTACTCATTGACTGTGCACGATCGGCTGTCGGCAGTTCGGGCACGACAGCTCTTGGAGTGCGCGTCACGCAGACCTCGGTTTCACAATTACTAGGTGCTCGCCTTAATCTCGTCGACAGCGGAGGTGCTGCTGCCCAAGGTCCATCGACAACGGTAACACCAGGTGACACTGTTGGAGTAAGCGCACAATGGGATACAAACGGCACAAGTGCAGTAGTCACGATGTGGATCAACGGCGTAGCTACCGACACGCTAACATACACAGGCACAAAGCCTTCTGGATTTGCTGGCTTCAGCGCAGGTCATGCCACAGATACAACTTGGCAATTTGATAACTTCCTAGTAGAGCAGACCGCTTAGCATACACTACATGCTAGAAATTTCTGGGGAACACTCAGTATACCCCTACTATAGCAACTTACTTTCGCTCATAGCATCAATACGAGTTAATCCGATTGATGTCGTCGACGACTTCAGTTAACGCAGGGCAACCGGTGTTTGTATACACATATAGCATACGACCGTCTTGCAATGCCTGCTGATGATGGAGTTTTTCACCGTCTAAACTAGGGAGTGGCTGCGCAGTGAGCGTCAAACCTTGTCGGCAAGCCTGCATATAGGGCACTTTGCTAAATACCTTTTCGGAATCAACTGCATTGTATAGATCCAGCTCCGCTTGATCCGTGACATCACGCGAGGTTACGGATATTGATTCAGGCCATCCTTCGTAGCTCGTATCATAGCGATATGTAAAACTTGCGATCTGCGCATCGCCACGTGGCACATATAATTTCATTTCTGGAAAATACACATCACCTGTCTTTGGCTCGATTGGAGCATTAATATGTGAGTCTCTAGAAGAGCGGATCAACATATCGCGAATATTCGTTGGATTGTCCATCAAAGGTTTATATTGTAGATATATTACCGCCGAGATAATCACAAACAACACTAAAAGAGCAGATACTGTGATCTTTAAAAATGCTTTTTTGTTGAAAGATTGCTTTTTTGTTTTTGGCATTGTATTCCTATCGTGCTAATAATCTTCTCGAATATCTTCGGCAGACAACTCATTGATGTTCTGTGGTGCTGCAGCAGTTCCGTATGTAGGCGAAGAGGCTGTAGCAGGGCTAGGCGTATCTATTTCAGGAAGCGGGACACTTTGCACTACAAATTCCGCAGAAGTGCGGATCTCTTCTTCGGATGATACCGGCTGCAATGGCACGGCATGCTTCGTAAAGTGCGTAGAATTGGCTGTGTCCGAATCATGAAGCGGGTCATCAAGAAGTGGGTTTGTATCCATACTACGCTCAGAATAAGCTAGTGCTTCTCAAAAAGCAAGCCGTGTTAAATTTCACAATGCATTACAGGTTGACGACGCAACCAATCGACAGGCTATACTATGTACAGCTATGTAGGTACTGGTGGGAGCACCTTTTCACTTACAAGCTATTCACGACTAGCGTCCGAAAAAGACGCCCTTAGACACCTCCAACGTGGTAAAAAGAGTAGGACAGAGACGAAAGTTTCATGAGCGGTCAACTATTCCTATCCACCGCTGGAACACTCCAAAATCCGTTCGCTAAATCTATCAAGAATTAGCCCTTTTCTTTAAGAAGAGAGTCAGGAGTGAAAATATGAAAACACTTAAAATCAACCAACCGGTCAACGTAACTCGCATGAGTTTCGGACGAGACATGCGTGCGTATCCAAAAGCCATAGAGCACGAGGGTCACACATATGAATTCGTCGATCGCGGGCTCAGCTGTACAGTACAGAGAGGCGCGCAGAAAGCGCGAATCTTCACCCTTTCTGATGGTGCGCAGCAGTTTTGGCTCCGAGATGGTGGCCACGGGATATGGACTCTGCTCAGCATGAGTGCATAATCCAGCGAATCAGCACCCTGTTGGGTGCTGCTTTCGTATAATGCTCATACTTGCGCGTCAGCAAAGCTGTCACTACAATGCTTCTATATATGTTCGAATTCAGAGAATCAGCTATTTGTGCGTCAGACAAATTACTATATGATGATTTTTCTTCACTACGCGATGGAGAAGAAACATACGAAGGCACTTTAAGTAATCACCCCGTCATAGAAGATGCATATCGGCTAAAAAACCAGCTAGATAATCTGGTGTTTACTAATATCGAGCAGTTTCATGAGCTAATCAGAGTTCGCGTTGAAAACCTTAATGAACGAGCAGCGGGTCGCCTGCTAGATTTCCCTGTCACGATTTACGCGCCGCACGATGCGATCACATATCCCACCGTTATCGATCAGCTTAATACAGGAGGTGTTGTCGTTACGCCTGAAAATACGGATGCGCTTTTGCATTATGGGCAAGAAGAGGAAATCGAAGGCTCGGATGAGCCTGAAGAGCCTAGCGACACTCTCGAAAGAGACACCACCTCTCTAGAATCTGCAAAAGACACTCGTGTCTCGTCACTTAAGGGACCGTTTGGTGGATTTGCCTTTCGTGCTGAGTCGTATATCGACGAAAAAGACCATTCAGATACAACTCTTTATAAGTTCATTTTATACGCCAGGGTTCGCGCGTGCTTTATGGAAAACACCCTCGCTGATGTGACCGTGTTTAATATTGCCGAGCTTCGACATGCGAGCCTTTCGTTCGACGAAGACTCTTACTCGGACGATATTGAGCATGCGTCCAGCATACTAGGTCAATACGAACTCACACCAGTAGCCGACCAAGTCGAAGCACTTGTGTCACAAATAGAGACTTCGGGCATGACGACACACCAGCTTAAGCAGCTCGATTCACTATGCCAGGCACTTTTTCGAGAAGATCACATGCTAGAAGAGTACCCCCTACAAGATAGTTTGATCGACCTCATGAAATTATACTTATCGCCAGAGCAATCTCCTGTGCGCGTCATAACTCCTTATATTCTCCAGCTAGGAAATATCGGCGAGAAAGATCCTATTCACCACTACGAACCCGCGCAAAGCAACCCAGAGGCCGTAATCAGCTACATCGCAAATGTGATCGACCTTACCCTTATGCCACGGACAGCCATTACGCCAGGACAAGAACCAGCAGCATCGGCTGAAACACTTGGATTGTATGTGACAGTCGATCTACCCGGGGGAAGATGGGGACATATACCAGTAGAACACCTGAAGCATATACAGTTTCATAGATAGCACTCGCAGGTGTATACTAAGCTCATACTATAAACGGAGATAAGGTATGTCAAAGAAACCATTAAGTTCATTTACACGACCGCTCGTAGGACTCATTGTCTCACAGGGTGTGCTCGCGATTCTATTTGGTATCGCCGCATTGTTTTGGCCACAAGCAACAGTAAGCATCATCGCGGTTCTGTTTGGTCTATTTGTGCTCGTCTGGGGTATCTCACTACTTATTCAGAGCCTACTCAATCTCGGTAAAATCAGCCTCTGGTGGCTTGAGCTGATTTTTGGCGTTGCGCTACTAGGAGTCGGTGTATACCTAGTTCGCAACCCAGAAGTCACCCTGATGTGGCTCGTGTTGCTCATCGGCTTTACACTTGTAATTCGCGGGCTTGTCGACATCGTACAAGCGTTTTTCAGCAAAGAACCCGCTGTTGTTGCCAACAAATGGCTGTATGCATTTAGTGCAGCGATTGGCCTTGTAGCAGGTATCGTCGTACTCACATACCCAGCAGCGAGTGGCTTAGCATTCGTATGGGTACTTGGCCTTTATGCTGTCATAGAAGGCGTAGTACTGATCGTACTTGCTAGCAAATTCCAGGAACTCCTCGAAGACTAATACGGGCATTCGAAAGAGCCGTCGGTGAAAATCTATTCACTGACGGCTTTTTGTTTGAGGTGCATAGTAGAGGTATGAACGAAATTATACGACCACCCAAACAACTCGATTTACCAAGAAATCAATTCGACGACCTCGCAAACTACGAGACATATCGCTCAGACACCCCAGGTGTTATTGCCAAGCGGCAGCTGCACCCCGGTACTCTTGTGCCTGATCAAGAATACCGTAGCATTTCGATCACAGATGCGCTACATCCGACAAGATTCGAGAGTCCCAGAGATCAACATGCAGCACGAGATATCTACACCCGTATCGCCCTAGGCTCGGCCAATTACGGCCTAAGGAGTGATGAAACGATGTTTAGTGTGCTTAAGCTGGGACTCGTCGCAGACGGCAGACGCACCACCTACGCAGAGCGGCATTATACCACCCCAGAGGAATACCTCGCACAAACCCAGCGCTCAATTGCGCTTGCTGCCATGACGGCAGAGGCGCGCTTGCAGCTGCTCCGTACTGACGGTGACCCTGAGCGCATCCGTGTATTAAGTCGCAGCGTAGGACGCCATCTTGGAAATGCCGGCTTGCAGACACTCGCGTACGACATGCCCGGCAAGTTCAATCATCTACACCCTGTTGATATACAGATCAAGTCAAAGGAGCTAGCGATCGAACTGCTCAGTGACACTAGGAGCTATGCACAAGACATCGGTGTAGTACCGAGCGTCGCACAGCTCGCCGAACCGGATTCACCGGTAGCTGTAGACATACGTCGCAATGCACCTCCTGCCGTCCGTCGTGCGTATGAAGCAGCACTAGCCGCCAACCCAGAAGAACAACTTGTCGCTTAGCGACTTGGCTTTCCTCCAATGAAATCGAGTAGGGCAGTCCTGCGAGGCTGCCATACTCTGTCATATTGCTCATAGCGCTTTCCAGCACGGCTAAGTTTTTTCTTACTATAAAGTCGCTGCGCCCACACCGAAGTTGGTTCAGCTAAGCGAGCTGCACCGATCCATGCGAAAATTGGTATAAACACCCCCAAGAGCGCCAGCGAGAGTTTGCCTTTGATCGCACAGACAAGCACCGGAACCATGTTTATAAGCTGCGCCGCCGTAAGTACAAAGAGCACCGGGCGTTCGTCGAAATCACTTTTTCCAAAAGGTGTTGTATGTAGTAAGAATAAACAACCAAGCCCCACAGCCATCACCACTGCATCTACAGATTTTCGACCATCCGTATCCCAATACACATCTTTGAGATAAAAAAGTAGTGCAAACTCGTCGAGAATCAATGCAGCACCTACGCCAAATGCCGCAGCCAGCGCCAACTGTGCTGGACTATCTGCAACAGGGCTCAGAGCAAACTGTATACTTGCGGCCACAAGCGCAATCACCACACCAAACACCAGATGATGCGCATGCGTACCACCTAGATGCACACTGCCCCAGCCGGTATGCCGAGCAATCCGTGTATAGCCACGGGCGCACGCAAATGCGATCAAAAATGCCACCAGCATCACAAAAGCAGGCTGTCGACCACTATCAAAGATAGTTTCTGTATACCAGTGCAGGTGCGGAAAGATATTCATTGCTACCAGTATACCTCACTAGTGAAAAACTCTTCACTGCGCAATAAGCGCTGTCGATACATACTAGTAGTAGACATAAGCAAGGAGCATGATTATGACAAGCAAGATGAAGCTAAGAGAGACTAAATATCAAACCTTTGATCCACAAACTGGCCCGGCTGAGCTTCGAGCATTTTGCGAAGTATTTGAGTGTTCGGTAGCATATCCGGTGCCGACCAATCGGGATCCGTATCCCAGTAGTATTCCGCTAGTGAACTGTTTTGGTGCAACTCTCCCCGAATTTCGTTGCACACTAGGAGCGTAAAATGAATGAAGCTTTCGAGACTGCCCGAGCGGTACACACGGAAATACCCGTGCCCATGCGCTACGAACTCGCCGGTAAGTCCCGTCTCCTCCCGGCATATCTGCTGGGCTGTATCCACAATCTGCTGGGTGGCCGTCGGGCGCGCGTTCATAAACCCACGCAAACCGATAAGTGGCTGGGATTTGCGTCGCATCATAAGCCAAGCTCCGTCATCCGCACGTCGCGCAACAAGCAATAGAGTGGCTCGCGCTTGATCAAGCCTATCCACCTTGCCGCGAAATGCACTGATACCAACGCGTTTACCTTCGCTCGTCAATACATAGCGTCCATCCTCAGCTTTCGCTACGAAACCAGCCTGAACCACCTTTTTTAAATGATAGTCGAACGCCTTATTCTCTAGCTCATCTGGCTTCAGTTCACCAAATCGCATACCATCTGAGAAGGCGAGTGTATACACAATGTTTTTCTGAATATGATGATCAAGCATAGTATTATACTAAGTATAGCAAACTACACACTTGATGGATCGTCGCGCACATCAGATTTTGAGTGCGCCTCTAACATATCACCAGCACACTCACTGAGTGCCAAGCCCAGTGTCATCTCAGATAAACCAGCCAAAACTTCAGCGCGTCGCTCCGCTGGATTCCCAAGATCAACCACTTCTGCGATGGCAGTCACTGCAACATCATCCACAGCATCTACGATTACAAGTGCAAGCTCAGCAGCAATAAGCTGCGCGTATATAGATGCGCGTATTGCATTGGGAATTTCTTTTGACACACCATCACGTATCATGATAGTAGTATCATAGTACTTTTATAAATATTGTCAAGTGTAAATAGGGTACAGTATCCGTTACAGCGTATTCTCAGCTACATAGATCATACTTATATCTGTGACCACAACAGGTCGCACGGTGACAATCGTAACAAAGGAGGTGTCATGAAAGCACACATACAAAATTACGAACCTACCCGTTACCAAGAGAATCCGTTTCGCGACGCGAGCGGCCTAGACCCGGCAGGATGGCGGGCAGAGCATTTTCTCATCGACGCTGACGAAGATGCCAAGCGAGAAGACGACAGCATACTCACTCGCATAGTCGTCGACAAAGAGCGGAAAGCAGCGGCCGATGCCCGGCGAGGCTTACTAGATAAAGACTTTGCCATCCGGCAAGCTAGTAGTCACACCTCCACCAGAACAGCCTAAAATTCGGGCGATCCTCACACAATGCCCCCAGCGTATGCCGGGGGCACTCTCATATACGTGAATATCCTAGATATAACAAATGGCCGAGCCAGTAGGTGTACACTTAGTTAAAACTATTATATTGAAATATATAAATATATCTATATAATTAATATCATGACAAAAACCACCGACACAGCTGGCATATTCAAAAGTCTCGCCGACGAAACAAGGCTTTCTATTGTACGCAAGCTCGCTCGCGACAACTGCGAGGTAACTAGCCAGGATATCGTATCCGACTGCGCATTTACACTCAAGCTATCGCAGCCTACTATGAGCCATCACTTCCAGAGGCTCGTAGCTAGTGGGGTCATAGACGAACGCAAAGAAGGTGTCGAAAAATATTATCAGCTCAACCGACCACTTCTCATAAGCGCCGGGATAGATGCAGATAAATTATAAAAAGGGGACTATGAAAAAAACAACCACCAGCACACCATACCTATTTGGCCTCGATTCATTTGGCGATCTAGCCACAGATTCCCATAGCAAACTCATGAGCCATGCAGCTTCAATTCGACTTGTTATTGACGAAGCAGTATTGGCCGATAAACTTGGTGTCGACATAATCGCACTTGGCGAACACCACCGTGAAGAGTTTGCAATTTCCAGTCCAGAGATGGTGCTTTCTGCCATCGCTAGTAAGACAAAGAATATCAAGCTCGCCTCGGGAGTAACGGTACTTAGCTCCGATGATCCAGTACGCGTCTACGAACGTTTCGCTACACTTGATGCAGTGTCGGGTGGTCGTGCACAAGTTATCCTGGGTCGCGGCTCGTTTACCGAATCATTTCCACTTTTTGGCTACGATTTGCGCGACTACGAAGAACTCTTCGAAGAAAAAGTAGAGCTCTTCTCTAAACTCCTCACAGAAAAACCCATCACATGGGAAGGAACACATACCCAATCTCTCGATAAGGCCGATATATTCCCCAAGACAGAATCTGGCAGACTCGCCACATACGTGGGTGTCGGTGGATCACCAAATTCGGTAGTACGCGCAGCGGCCTATGATTTTCCACTCGTACTCGCTATCATCGGTGGATCACCAGATCGCTTCGCCCCATATGTCGACCTCTACAAGCGCGCTGCCGAACAATTCGATCACACCCCGCATCCAGTTGGCATGCACTCTCCAGGCTTTATCGCCGACACAGACGAGCAAGCTATCGAACTGGCGTTCCCATTATTCAAGGAAGCCATGGACAAAGTCGGCGAATCTCGCGGCTGGCAGCCCATGACCAAGCAACATTTCATGAACGAAGTCAAAGGGGGCTCTATGTACGTCGGCTCACCAGAAACAGTTGCCAAAAAAATCGCCAAATCCATGAAAGCCGTCGGTGCTGAGCGCTTCGATCTCGTCTATGGTTTTGGACCCATGAAAGCAAGTGACCGTTACCGTATGATCGAGCTATACGGCAAAGAAGTTATCCCACGTGTACGTGAGCTACTAGCAGGCGAATAATATGGTAGCTGTCAAAACCATAGGAATCCTCGGTGCGGGTAAACTCGGCATCACTCTTGCACAGCTCGCACGAAAAGCCGGATACAAAGTATACGTCGCTGGATCCGGCGACCCCGAGAAGATTGCGCTTAGTGTCCAGGTACTTGCACCTGGCGCTCATGCCGTACGCAGTAAAGACGCTGCGCGCATATCAGATATCGTCGTTCTCGCTATGCCGCTCGGTAAGTACAGGAAAATACCCGTAGATACACTTGAGGGTAAGCTGGTTGTCGATGCTATGAACCACTGGTGGGAAGTAGACGGACCACGCGACGATCTACTATCATCTGATATGTCATCGAGTGAAGCGATGCAGGAATTTTTACCAAATTCCCGTGTAGTCAAAGCACTCAATCACATGGGCTATCATGATTTGCACGACGAAGCCCGACCGGCGACTATGCCCGGACGCAAAGCTATTGCCGTGGCGGGTGATGTTCAAGCAGATATTGACACGGTTTCGCAAATTATAAATGCCCTCGGCTTTGATCCACTCTATATTGGAGTGCTTAGCACGGGTAGGGCGCTCGAACCTGGGCATCCAGCATTTGGCGCAGACGAAAATAAAACAGCGCTACTACAGCTAGTCTCTCGGTAGTTACCGCCGCTCTACGACAGGCAATTCTTCAACACTCGTGCCGAGCACACTCGCCAGCTTATCTATCTTTTGAAATTTGCAGTATTTGATAGGGGAGTCTGTAGCATCATATATCCGGTAGTAGTGATCATACGCTACTTTTTCGCCTTTGAAATTTTGCGCTACCGTCGGCTCATCGATACGCAAAATATACCAGTCTCGGGGCTGCTCGTCGAGAATTCGTTTGATTTTAGCATAGTGATTAAATGCCATATATGCTATTTATTGTAGTCGTCTTCGCCAAAACCTTCAAACCATGTTGAAAACTTTGGTGAAGCGACAGTGCAAGATATCTACGCTGCGCTCACCCCTCGATAGAACGGATTGGAACAGCTCTCTCGAAAATTCACCAGAGCTGCTGGAGGCTCTCTCTATAAAGAATCCACTGGCTGTGAATCCCCGAGAGACCAAGAGACCTTCTACGTCTACGAATTGCTTCTGGAATGAACCGGAACTGCGCATTGCCAACTTCAGGGTAAGAGCGAGTTACGTGCGAATACACGACTGCTCGCACCTCAGCACTACCATCGTCCGGCATGAGTCGCTCAGCCATATACTCAGCGAAGTGGCGGCATGCTCGCTCACTCACGAGAGAGCAATTCATCACATTCATAGCGCTTTTCAGACTTTCGGACTCCTGTTTCCAATTCAGTAGCAGCAGCTCCTCGTCTTGATTGATTTTCAGATGAGGCGTGGCTCTCAGCTCTTTGATATGCACATCAGTAATGTGCTCATCTACAAGCACGATACTTTTGGGTAGCAATGCTCCTCCTCGGGTAGTACAGTTCTGCACTGTCATTGTACTCACAAACTTACATTTTCATGCGGCGTTGTGTATATTATATTATATCACCTATTAAGTATTAGTCAACTCGCACCAGTATGAAAGACGGCTCGAAGTAAATTCTACTAATAGCAAGTATATTTGCTATTGAGCATCTACTAGCTGCTTGTAGACAAACTCCATTGGCAGACCAAATGCGCCAGTATACGAGCCCTCGATATGTTCGATGAGTGTAAAGCCGGGGGCATCGTAAAATATTCCGAGTGCACCGCTGCGTATACTTGGGTTATCATCGCTCGCGAGTCGTCGTAAGTTTTCTTCTGTAAAGTTCTGGTAACGTATGGCAGCTGTCGACAGAACACTTTCTACACCAACACCTGGAGTGTACACGGCGCATCCAGTAAAAACACCGATAGTTTGTCCACTAAGTCGTAGTGCGGCCTGAAATGGATCGTCATCACCAGTAAGCTTCGTATAAACAAGCCCGGTCTCGTCAGCCGTCAAAGTATCTGCCGCAATTATGAAACTGTCCGGATGTATTTCTGCAACTTTAGCACATTTATCCGTAGCGAGTTTGACTACGCGTTCGGATACGTCTAAATTGTCATACACGCTTTCATCTATGTCAGCTGCAACAACTTCGTACGGTAGGTGAGAGTTGTCCATAATAAACTTTTTCAGGAAAGAACCTGAGGCAAGAATTATTTTTGTCATATGCTCACACTCCTTTTATTGGTTAAGTATTCGTTTGATCATACAGATACAGTATACGAAAATACCCACCCATCACGGCGCATATTCTCGCCTTTCAGGGTGGGGAAGAGAGTCCGACTCTATACAAACTGCGGGACAACCTGAGGAAAGATCGACGTAGCGCAACGGAACAATTCCTCTGGCGACCCTGGCATGCTAGCGCCAGTGATGATCTGCTGAGTTTGTCGACGCATTTGTCGATGTCGCCGTAGACGAGCCTGAGACCAACACAAGACATAGTACCCTTGTCGCGGGTCTCTGACCTGTTCAAGTGACACGAACAGATACGTCACCAGCTCAGCCTCGAGCAGCGCATGTCTGTCCTCAAGCTCCTCGCGGTACTCGTCGCCCTCTGAACCACCGCACTCTCGGCAAAAACCAAGCTCAAGCTTGACATGCTCGTCGTACAACGCTTCGATCTCGCGGGTATCTGTTGGCCACAAATCGCCCAACAAGTGCTGAGACCGATATTTCGCGTCCCGCCACATGCTCGATACATAGTTACGATAATGCGTCTCGACTCGTGCAAGTAGATGTGCGCGGGCGCTCAACTCTTCCCACTGGTCAATTTCAAACTTCATCATAGCCTCCATAGTTTTGCAACAATCTGGACATTTATATTATACCATCTAAGCTACTGTGTTGCGAATCTCGAGTCTTCATAAGAAAAACCGGCGTAGGCCGCCGGCTTATCTTATTACAAAGTTTCTTTCTTCTTCTTTGGCTTGCGCAATTCGCGCTTCTGGTGGCCTTTATCTCTTCCCATAAAACATCCTTTCATAAAGTGTTTGTCCGAATTGCATGGATGATTGTTAGCTTTTCATGATTTTGTAGATAATCTCCTTTGCCTACATAACTAGTATACAAAAAGATAACAAACCATGCCACATGAAGATTGCAGTCCAAATAAGCACGTATTCAACCTTATCTCTAGAAACAATTTGCCGGTGATACCGCTCTTCATCAAAACCTTCAAACTATATTGAAAACTTTGGTGAAGCGACAGAGTAGTTCACTTGGCATCATGGGGGCGGGCAGTGCCCACCCCCGAGGAGGTCGCTTCATGCTCAGGAGGGTGGGGTGATCTTCTCCCAGACGGGTGGGGCGATCTTCTCCCAAAGCCGACTGTCTGGTCGCCAGACCCATACATGAAGCGGGCTCAATCCTTGTCGCTCCTGAAGCGACCCAATGAGCGCATCGGTATGCTCATCCATATACGACTGCTCCGACAAATACAATGCGTCGATGAATTTGACTGTACTCTCCAGGCTCTCACGCGGAGCGATCAATACGTCACCGATCGCCTCTATGAGGTCATCAGTAAACAGATAGCTCGTAAAGTCGAGGCCGATGTTACGAGCCAACATATCCAAAAACGTCTCGCCGGATTTATTCTGTTCTACTAGGTAAATAGTCGGCAACCTGTTGTTGATCAAGTTGTTATGGCCGACTCGGCCGTAGTCGAGAATTGTTGCATTTTCCGCAATCTTTCTACCGGACATGAGTGCCCTCCCTTGGTGCGTGCCTAGTGGTTCCAGGCATCAATCAACACAAAAGATCTTATATGCTGATTGATGCCCAGAAATACTCACTACTCTGTCAAAAAACATAGAATTATAACAATTCTACATATAGCTATAATACCATCACATTCGTTTTTGTCAAGGAATCAAGTGTCGTCTAGTCTACAAAAGCAGAAACACCCCCGTAAATCCGAGGGCGCTCCTGCTGGAGCGGCTTCCCCGGTAGGGGTGTAAGAAATTGTTGCGAGCACGATGCCTACATAGCCCTGATACCAACATCCTTCAAAAAAGGGGAGTCCACAAGTTCCACGTAAACTTGTCGAAGTTCACCGACTACAGCACCGAAGCAATCGTCTCTCGGGATATCTCGTATGACTCCACCTATACGCTCCGCGATGACCTCAAGTTTAACTCGCACTATCTATCCCTTCTTCGATGACTGGACAAACTGACCAAACCTGCAGCCATAGCTACAACTCCGGTGGTGACCCTGGTCGCATCCGCCGCATTCCGGCTCACGCTCACAGGTGCAGCCATACCGCTCTACTGGGGTTGCACCCGCAGGGGTACGCCGTGTATATGACATCTTTCTATCTCCAAATCTCTCAGGGGACAAAACAAGACAGCGAGTGCTGCCCATATCAATACCATATCATAACTGATTGATTTCTCAAATATGCCTCTACGGTCAAGTGACTGCTTAATTATGCGATAACTAAGGGCTAATATACGCTCTATGATATAGTGTATAAAATGTCAAATCGATACGAATCTGGTTTTATGGAGCCACCCGGAGAAGACTACTCGGCGATTCACCATGAAGTTGAGCGTCTTCTTGTCGATGTCATGCGAGTATATGGCAATGAATTCGAGATAGGGGGCAACACGTCATGGTACGCATCTGATGGATCAGGGGATAGCTACGAGCTAAAAGAACACTCGTCCAGAGACGGGGGAGTTATAGTATATACAGTCGTCAGGATAGATCTACAAGGCCAGCGTACAGAGCTCAGTCCGCTCCACTGGAGCAAGACAAAAAAGCTACACATACCTCCCCAGCCAAAATCAAAAGATATGGGTACTACAAACTACGAACGCCACAATCAATCGCAAAAAGTTATGATCGATAACTATATTGCACTACAAACTGCAGCTTTGCCGATTCAGCCCTACGTACGCCCCGATAGCGGCGAGACTCTCGATATTCACGATGAATTCGAAAGCATGGTCGCCTATGCTGTACACCATCGTAGCTACGAACACCCTGTTGATAATCACAGGTTCGTATCGCTTTTGCGACTCGCGCAGCACTTAGATAAGGGTGACGAAATGAGAGACTGGCGAGTTTCTTCCACTGCGCCATGGCGTGCGTCTAGCAAAAGCAATGAAGACAGAGCCACGGAATAACACAACGATAGACACATCCCTATAGAACTGTATTGACATCAAGTAAAAATTATGACAAAATAAATCGGTTAAGTTCGCACACGCGACTTGCACCTTCACAAGCAGACGACACTAGACGAGCATCGCGCGCATGACTACTTACGCAATCATGGATGCTATCCTCGTCTAGTGTGTTACGCATATTCATTCGAGGAATCCACGTCAATCGACCAGAAGGGGACTCCATGTCCGATAAGAACATTACCGTCGTGAGCGGCAGTGCTTTCATCGATGTTTGTATCGAGATAGCAGATGAGTGCGAGCACCTCGAAGAGGCGCTCAATACTGGTATCGCGGAGGCTCTGCATACACTCAACCACGTGATACCGCCCTTCATCGACCAAGCGGATTCTGATACCGATAGTCTCGGCAGGATCGCGATGACACCCACAACAATAAACATTGGCGGTATCGCGTGTTCAGTGCGTGTTAGCGGACGCATCAACGGTGTCCCTGCATACTGCATGAACGACCTGTTTGATCTAATTGCAGACGAGGTACTTGATGCGACCGCGAGAGCGACACTCGGACCCTCGAAGTTCAACAGCACGGACGCCGTCGCCCTCGGCGACCTCCTTGGCGAGTTCTTCAGCCAGAAAAGCATGACGGACAGAATGGGATCGAGCGATCTCGGCTACCGGAGCACCGTCTTCGGAGAACCCAGCGACAGCTACAGTGGTGGTTTCGGTCGGGTCTAGTCACACTTGGCAAAAACTGCTCACAAGCAGACTAGCCAAGGGTATGCGTAACACCTTGGTCAGTCTGCTTGTGAGCAGTCCCTGTATATTCTATATGCCCCGATTATTCTTGGGCTTTTATTTTTACCAAAAAAAGCAAAACGCCTGCACCGAACTCGTCGGTGCAGGCAAGCAGCTTTGCATCGTGCTTCTAGATGAACCGTACTCGGTCAGCGAGGGGATCGTGGTAGTGAGTGTTTAACTTTGATCAATTCTTCGATTTCACGAAGTTCTGCGACATCTGCGAATCCAGATCGGTAGATCTTTCGCTCGTCGCCGAAACGTACCGCCTTGGCCACCCGGACATCCCAGCGGTGGATCCGGTAGAAAAGCACATCTGGCGACTGCCCATACCCGGCGCTACTATGCCGAATGACTCGTATCTCGACCATTGCGCCTGCGGTCAATGAGACCGGGTAAGCGGCAATACGCACCTCATCGCCATTTGCCCGCCCGCAGTGAAACCTGTAGTTGGCATCCACTTTCAACCAGACGGTCTGAACTAGACTATGGCGCGCAGCGACGACATGCGGACGCGTGTCGTACTCCTGTCGGTTTGTCACTACGGTCAAGCTGATATATATCGCACCGGCAATAAATATACCGCCTACGACAATGACAGTTACAGCAGGCATCATTTTGACTCCGTTTCTATCCCCACCCTAGCAAAACACGATACGAGATCTTCGGTCAAGCATGTGCGTGTCAAACCGCAGCGTGCTCGATACCTACTAACCCCATGCGACGAGAAGAATTGACCTAGAAATCAATTCTTTGACGACTGCCATCTACATACAAACTTGCGCGAGTTCTGTCGGATAATGGCAAGGCGATCACCCGCACACCAATCTTTTTCGTAATAGACAGCAACGCTTCTTGCTGAGCGGGTGCGATATCCAAATCGGCATGTGCTACGCCAATAGCAGGAACGTTATCGCGAAATTGGAAATCATACCCAAAAAGTCCGCTCGCCTGGTTGAAATCACCGATACGCGCGCCTGCATACTCGAGAAGTGCAACATGCGTAGAATCATCCGCAGGCGTCGCATCTGTTTCGACCAGCGGCAACGCGCGAAGACCATTTCGTTCACCAAATTGACCAAATAAAATTATCGCACGACGCGCGGCTACAATACCTGCGCGAACACTTCGCTCAAAATTAGTATCGGTACACGATACCTCAAGCCGACCACGCCCAGTCAACTCATGATACACTTCCCCGTAGGGTGCATAGATTTTGTTGAGTCGCGCCTTAGATTCATCTGGTGCGGCGAACCCATTGGCGCTTTTGAGCCGTTCGCTCGCGTACTGCAGATGCTGCACATAATTCATAATAGCTATACTATACCATAAAATATGAAATTGTATTTATCTTACATCATCACTAATACAGACCACAATAAATCAGCGAAGCCATGTCCAAGCAGAATATGGCTTTTTGCGTGTTGTCATCTTTAGGTAGACAATCTTAATCGAAAACAAACTATGCTTCGAGAATAAGAGCGGGTGTATCAGTTTTTTTCGAATAGATTTTGTCGCTCACGCGAGTAAAGGTCAGTGAGTTAAACGACGTAGTGCGCATCACATCATACAGTGATGCCATGTCGCTGACAGCAGGGTCAAGCCACATCTGTTCTTGATTTGGATGTACGATAGCCGGCAAATGGTCAGTAAACTCGTTTGTTGCTTCGTCGCCAGGGACCGTCACGATAGCAGCCATGCCAGATTCAACACCTTCACTATTTGTCCAGCTACTATATACACCCGCGAGAGCGACAAGCGGACGATCGTTTACTTGCACGTAATAGGGCAACTTACCGTCTGGAGTTTGCGCCCATACATAGAATCCATTTGCAGGTATCAAGCAACGCTGCGTACGAATAGACTTTTCCCACATTGTTTTTTTGAAAGTATCTTCAGAGCGCACAGTAAATGTCTTGTAGCGAAATATCGAATTGGTATCTGGTGCATTTTGCGATACGAAGCCCCATTGCATTTGCTCCATCGTCGATACACCGTCTTTGCTCAATATCACTGGAACATTCTGAGAAGGTACGATATTATACCGTCTCTTGACGCCCTTTGGCACACCGGCAGCCAAGTTAAACTGATCGCGAAGCTTGTCTATCTCATACAATGCATAACGTTCTATCATCTAAGCTTTCGCCACTGGAGCATCGCTAGAGTTGTCAAACAGAGCACCGGCTTTAAGCTTACCGATGATGATGAGGTAGATGATATCAAGAATACCTACCGTGTTAACGAGAAAAAGAAATACGAACCAAAACTTACTGCCGTGCTTCGCCGCATGCCACAGAGCCATGGCTTTCCAGAAAAGCGACCACACTGCAAGAGGTATGATAATGATATATGACCACATAGGAAGATCGAAAGTATACATATTGCCAGTATACCATTTTTATCGTGATAGGGGTTAATATGCGCAAAGCAACAGCGGAGTGAACATGTTTTCACTACACACGAACGCCAAATCCTCTATACTAGTAGTAATAATTCGAGAGGCGGCCTATGAAAAAAATTAAAGTTTCCATACAAGACGAGCACACCCTCGTTCTGCGAGAAGATGCAGCAAAAGGCGATCTAGTAGACCTTACATCAATCCACGAGACGGACATCGACAAATCTACAATTCAAGGTGTAGTGAACTCAATCAAAAAAGATACATTTGAAGCCGAAGTGCAAAAAATGCGCGAAATAATAGAGCGTGAAAAATCCCTCGAAGCAGAGCTCAAAGAACGTGAACTATTAGAGCGCGTCGCCATGCTCGAAAAAGAGAAGACAAGTGCAGTTGCACTCGCTGAAGCCAAAACAAAAAATGAGCTGCAGATAGATTTATCTAGGAAAGAAGCCGAGGTAGCTAATCTCAAAGCTGCAAAAGATGCCGAAATCGCCAAGCTACTCGCACGCATAAATTCTTCTGAGACAGAGAAAAAGCTTGCGCTCACCGAAGCTATTAATAAGATAGAGCGTGAGCGCAACGAGCTGGAGCACGAGCTGAAGAGCAAGGACGCCGAGAAACAACTCGCGGAAGCTTCGCTCAAGCGCGAGCACGAACATGAGCTGAAATCTAAAGATGAGATGATTGCATATTACAAAGACATGAAGGCAAAACTCTCTACCAAAATGGTAGGCGAGACACTTGAGCAACACTGCGAAACAGAGTTTAACAAGCTTCGTGCAACTGCGTTTCAGCGCGCATATTTCGAAAAGGACAATGACGCACGAAGCGGTAGTAAGGGCGACTATATCTATCGCGAAACTGACGAAGCAAATACCGAGGTTATTTCGATTATGTTTGAGATGAAAAACGAAGGTGACGAGACAGCGACCAAGCATCGCAACGAAGATTTTCTCAAAGAGCTCGATAAAGACCGCCGAGAAAAAGGCTGTGAATATGCTGTGCTCGTGACATTACTCGAAGCCGATAGCGAACTCTACAATAGCGGTATCGTAGACGTATCTCACAAATATCCAAAGATGTACGTGATTCGTCCACAGTTTTTTATACCTATGATCACACTACTGCGCAACGCGGCGCTTAATTCGATGCAATACAAATCTGAGCTTGCATTAGTACGCGCCCAAAACGTCGACATCACAAATTTCGAGGACAATATACAAACGTTCAAAGAAGGCTTCGCGCGCAACTACGACCTTGCAAGCCGCAAGTTCAAGACAGCTATCGATGAGATAGACAAGACAATTGATCATCTACAGAAAACTAAAGATGCACTACTTTCAAGTGAAAATAACCTGCGTCTCGCAAATCAAAAAGCAGAAGACTTGTCGATCAAACGCCTGACACGTGGCAATCCAACCATGGCTGCAAAGTTTGCCGAGCTAGATGACAACGAGTAACAATGATATTAGCGCAGCTTGTCGAATAACCCATACTGTGCGTAGTCCAAATACAAGTACATATCGTTAAGTTTTAATTGTGGTGTCTACGAACCTCTAGGCGCACAAGAAGCCAAGACTGCCATGCGTTGGCTACTCACAATCTACTACCTACCGTTGAGTAATTACTTAATAGCAACGAGTTCGATATCAAATACAAGATCGCTATTTGGCGGAATATTTGCTGCCGCACGTGCAGAGCCATAGGCCATCGCAGAAGGAATAACTAGGCGACGAGTACCACCAACTTTCATACCGGGCACACCCTGCGTCCAACCTGCAATCACACCTGAGAGCGGGAAAGTAATGGCTTCGCCAAAGTCATGGCTACTCTGAAAGATTGTGCCGTCCGCACAAAGGGCGCCAGTGTAGTGCGCAGTGATCGTTGCGCCCTCAGGCACTTCGTCACCAGTACCTACTACAGCATCTATGATTTCTAGCGACTCTACCTTTGCTAGAGGAGTAAAGTTTGCGAGTTTTGTACCTTCGAGTTTGCCTGATTCATTCATATTTCTAGTATACCGTACTCACACAGGAGTATACTAGTAGTATGAGCACTACTTACATACCCGGCGTTTGCAATATTGGACCAGCAGAGATACGTATGCGACGTATGACGGGGTATATTGGACTCGCCATCACACTAGTACTTTTTGTGATTTTCTACTTGGTACCGATTGATGCCCCGTGGCGACTTCTTGTATTTATACCTGCCACCCTTGCGGCCACCGGTTTTCTGCAGGCATACCTGCATTTTTGTGCAAAGTTTGGTATGAGCGGCCTATTCAACGTCGGGGACGATATGAAAGAACAGCACACCGTAGATCAAATTGAATTTCGCAAGAAAGATCAGCAAAAAGCTATTACGATTATCGCTGGGTCGGCTGCCATCGGTGTAGCGGTAGCTCTGCTGGCATATTTTCTGCCTTTCGCAAGCTAGCTAGCTACACTTTATCGATAGATTCTGGATCGTGTGACTGCGCAGGCTGCCGCAAACGTGGCCGTCGGAATTTGCCTAGCGCTAAACTTGCCAAACTCTTGCCAGGTGACGGGCCGACCTGCCTCCGCATGAACACGGCAAACGGCTGGATATTGCGCGTCGATGCAAGCTGCTGACGGAGCGGACGACCGACCATGCTGCCAAGCGAAGCACCTGCAGCAATAGTAAGAGCGAGAGCAAGAGCAGTAAACAGGGTGCCTACGGCGTTGAAAAAGAGAGGGGCACCAGGTGGATACTGAATAATCTGCATCAAACCCGTGTAGAGTGTGAGCCCTGGCACAAGAGGTACGATAGCACCAGAGATTATACCTACTGATGGGGTGCGCCAAAAACGAGAAATTATGGCTGCAGATACGCCGATAAACAACGCAGCCACGCCTGATGCTGGCACGATAGAGATGCCCAAATGCGTCACGGTATACGACATAATGAACAGGCCAGCACCTCCGATAATACCCACACCGATTACTGCGCGTCGACGTGTCTGGCCAGCCAGAGCATAGCCCGCCGAAGCAATTATTGCGCCGGCTACCTGAAAATCAAATGAGTTGAGACTCAGCGGATCCACCGATACAGAGATCCCAATTCCTAGTTTACGAGCAGTGTAGAGCGCTATCAATATACCTGCCACAATGCCAATTGTCTGCATGAAGACCTTGGTGAGTCTTGCGTTTGCGGTGACATAGTATTCGTCGATGGCGTCTTGCACAGCACCGACAATCACGAGTCCGGCCACGAGCATGACAACACCACCAACAACAAGTAACGTAGGGTTCATATCGGCGAAAAATTCAATACCCTGCCTCGCAAGTGCGTTGATACCCGCCGCGATAAGAGCGATAGATGCCGCGGCGATAACTTGGCGGAAAAATGGTGGGATCGCATATTTAATAAGTAACGCGAGCAGCCGGTCAATCATTATACCTATACAAAATGTCGTCAAGATCACTTGCCATGAGCTTGTATACATAAGTGTGACGCCCGCTACGATAGAGGCATTACCTATCATAATAACCCACCACGGGAATTTCTTTGGATTCGTGATAATAGTCTCGAGTTGCTCTTCGGCTTCGTCTAGCGTGTGATGGCCTTTGCCGATCTCAAAGATAAGATTCTGAATAGACTGGATCGTCATGTAGTTGATATTACGCGGCGCAACCGGCCGAATAAGCGTCAGGGGCTCACGCTCAATACCTCGCAGCTGCGACACCATGATGACATTCGCACTAATGTCGAGATGCACCGGCTTCTTGCAGTACGTATCTGTCACGTCGAGGACTTTTGAAACCACGCTGTTTGCAGATACACCCATCGAAAGTAGCTGATCTGCCATTGTTGTCGCCATACGGAGCGCACGCATATTTGGAGTTAATGTCTCGCCAAACTTCTCAATAAGCGGTAAGGCAGCTTGTTCGACAGCGTGCTCCAGGTTTTTGCGACCAAATGGCCAAAGCTTCATGTGTTTAGTTGCTCCTTATGCTTTTGCTTCAATTGTAACAGGTACCGCTCTAGTACCCAACACGGTATAATAAAGTGATAGGGGAGACTTCACAATGAGCAATATAAAAGTACTGCAACAACAAATCGCAAAACTCGAACAAGATAAATCTGTCCACGAGAAAGAGCTTTCTAAGCACCACCGCCACGGTATAAGTAACTTAGTTGGTGGCGATGCAATCGCTGCGATGGGCGAAGAACAAACCGCAAGGCGAGAAAACCAGCAGATTGAAATGATTAATAAGCAGATCAATGACGCCCAACAACAGATCACACAGCTTCAACACGATGTGACGAATGTCGAGGCTGAGATCACGCAACGCAAAAATCAGCACATTGCAGATCAGCAACGACTTGAGCAGCAGTTTAATGTTGATTTACAGCAACTCGAAAGTCGCAGAGCACAACTTCTCGGATAATTATGCTACGCTAGGGGCATGTACGATCGTCTCGTTCACCGCTGGCTACGCGTACCATATCGGCTTCATGCAGACGTAGTACGTAATCCAGCCAAGCCACGCGCTACGCTACTAATGATTCATGGCATCGGCAATACCGGTCATGCGTGGGATGAGGTGATCGCAAAACTTCCCCAGGACGTGCGCATTATCACTATCGACTTACTTGGGTTTGGTCGCTCTCCACGGCCAAATTGGATCGAGTATAGCGCACACGAACAGGCGAGAAGCGTGCTGCACACATACCTCTCCTTGGGCATTCCCGAGCAAGTGGTCATTGTAGGACATTCACTCGGATCACTCATAGCAATAGAAATAGCCAAACGCTATCCGCTACTTGTGCGCTCACTAGTACTCGTAAGCCCGCCGTTTTATCGACCGGAGGATCCTGCTACAAAAGCAGTATTGCCTCGACCAGATGCAATTTTGCGAGACGTGTATCGCACAGTGCAAAAAAGTCCTGAGGACTTCGTACGAGTGGCGGCGATTGCCATGAAATACAAGCTGGTTAACAACGTATTCAATGTCACCTCGGACAATGTCACAAGCTACATGGCCACGCTCGAGACAGCGATAGTTAACCAGACTTCAATGAATGATATCGAAACACTTCATATGCCAATTGCACTCGTGCACGGGCGACTTGACCCCGTAGTGGTGGTTGAAAATTTACGCTACCTGTCAAATGCAATGCCCAATATCACACTCACGCACGTTGTGTCTGGCCACGAGATTAAAAACGCCGCAATGATCGTAGCCGTAGTGCACCAAATTGAGCTTCAATTACCCCATAGACCGTAGGGTGCGCTACAATATACCTATGATTAAAAAATCTTCTCCTCGAAAAGTATCAAGATGGATTAGAATCGTCGTACCAAGCGCGCTTCTTCTTATATGGCTGGGTCTTGGTGCGATCGGTGGGCCGTACTTTGGTAAAATTGGCGACGTAGTAAGTAATGATCAGGCTACTTTTTTGCCAGCTGGCGCAGAGTCAACTCAAGTCAATAAAGAGCTTGAGAAGTTCCAAGACAACAACAGCATTCCGGCTATCATAGTATTTGCCGACGACCAACCACTGCCGCAGACCACAATCGACAACATCTCTCGCACCACAGAAGCCTTTACGGAGTTTCCGCAGGTTGTCGGAAAAGTGTCGCCTCCCGTCATAGCGGATGACAGCAAGGCTGCGCTGGTCGTAGTAAACGTCGATAGCGAAGCAGGCTACCGCGAGCTCATACCAAAGTTCCAGCAGAAGTTATCCGCCGCGAACATACCCGTAAGCGATCTTAAGATCACAGGACCAATTGGCTTCCTCAACGATCTTGGCAAGGCATTTGCTGGCATAGACGGACTGCTCCTTGGCGTTGCCCTTCTTGTCGTGTTTGTAATATTGCTCATCGTATATCGTTCACCAATTCTACCGTTTCTCGTGCTACTCAATTCAATCTTCGCGCTTTCCGCTGCGATCTTACTTGTGTATTATTTGGCGCAAGCAGGTATAGTGACGATCAATGGGCAAGTGCAAGGCATCTTATTCATCTTAGTTATCGGAGCCGCGACTGACTACGCATTACTCTACGTGGCACGTTACCGCGAGGAACTAGAACATCACAAGGAGCCATATCAAGCGATCATTGCAAGCTGGAAAAGCTCGCTAGAGCCGATCTTAGCAGCAGGCGGCACCGTCACGGTTGGCTTGCTATGTCTCTTACTGTCCGACCTTAATTCCAACAAAGCGCTCGGCCCAGTCGGGGCGATTGGCATAGGATTTGCCATCGTGAGCGCGCTTACATTGCTTCCGAGCCTCCTCCTTATGTGGGGCAGGCGAGTATTTTGGCCAAGGACACCTCACTATACCAAGCTCAAGTCAACAAAAGATGACGCAAAAGGAATCTGGGTACGTGTTGGCACATTTGTAGCACAACGCGACCGCAGTACGTGGGTTGTCACGACAGTAGTACTTCTCGTAGCCTGTACAGGTTTACTGCACCTGCGTGCCGATGGCATCTCTCAAAGCGACCTTATACTTGGTCAATCAGATGCCCGTGACGGCCAGGTACTTATTGATAAACATTTTCCCGCGGGCTCAGGTACGCCTGCGCAGGTCATCGTACCTACAGAACATGTGAATGGCATAGTGACAGCACTCGAAAAAGATCCTGGCGTCGACACAGTCGCTGCCCGTGCCGATAACTCCGAGAGTGGTAGTAAACCACTTGGCCGCGCCGAAAACAAGATCAGGGATGAGATTCGCACTGAAGCCGCCAAAAAGATCGCCACGCAAAAAGCAGATCTTCGCTCGCAAATCGAGGCTCAGACAGCTGGCGCACCCGCTATGATCATAGACCAAATTTACGATCAGGTTGCTAGTAATATTCCAACTGTAGACAAAATTGTCGACGATGCATATCCATTTAAAGACGCAACAATTAAGACGGTCAATGGGGAGTCGTTGCTTGAAGTGACACTTACCGATAATGCAGACTCTGAAGCAGCACGAGACACGATCGTGCGACTACGTGAGATTGTACACGCTGTCGACCCATCAGCTCGCGTCGGTGGCACCACGGCTGTACAACTCGACACGCAAGAAAGCGCCAAGCGAGACCGCGCAGTCGTACTACCAACAGTACTTGTAGTGATCACTATCATCTTAATGCTACTCCTCAGGTCTATACTCGCACCAATTTTGCTACTTCTTACGACCGTACTGTCGTTTGCGGCAACACTCGGCCTATCTGCATTCGTCTTCAATAACGTACTCGGCTTTCCCGGAGCAGACCCTTCGGTAGTCCTATACGGCTTCATATTCCTAGTAGCCCTTGGTATTGACTACAACATCTTTTTGATGACGCGAGTACGGGAAGAATCCCTCAAAATCGGTACACGACGCGGAGTTATACGCGGACTGATTGTCACTGGCGGCGTAATCACTTCGGCGGGTATTGTTCTTGCCGCAACGTTTGCTGCGCTTGGCGTCATACCAGTGCTGTTTCTTGCACAACTTGCATTTATCGTTGCGGTCGGTGTACTTATCGACACAATCATAGTGCGATCCTTGTTGGTACCTGCACTCGTGCACGATATCGGCGGTGCTGTATGGTGGCCTGCGCGCAACCGCAAGTAGCGTACGCTTTGCGTCATGTTCAGATAACGAGTATACTAAATAGAGAAGTAAAGGAGGGGAAGCATGAGTACCAACCAAGCCTTTAGCAACCTAAGCGCGGTGTTTTTCAATGGCACGCTCAAGCGATCTCCCGAGGTGAGCAACACCGAAGGACTACTCAGACGTAGCATGCAACTCATGGAGCAGCACGGCGTTACAACAGAGCTTATTCGCACTATAGATCACAAGATCGCAACAGGCATACAGCCAGACATGTGCGAGCACGGCTGGGAGATTGATGAATGGCCAAATCTGTTTGAAAAAGTCAAAGAGGCAGACATCGTCGTACTCTGTGGACCAATTTGGCTTGGTGACAATAGTTCAGAGACGAAAAAACTCATAGAACGATTCTACGCTAACTCAGCAATGACAAACGACAAAGGGCAGTACGTGTATTACGGCAAGGTGGGCGGATGCATCATCACCGGCAACGAAGATGGTATCAAGCACTGCGCCATGAACATACTCTACAGCCTGCAACATGTAGGGTTTACCATACCCCCACAAGCGGATGCAGGCTGGATAGGCCCTGTTGGTCCAGGTCCAAGCTATCTCGACGAAAAATCCGGTGGACCAGAAAACGATTTCACCAATCGCAACATTACGTTTATGACCTACAACCTCATGCACACCGCTGCCATGCTGCGGGCTCAAGGTGGCGTGCCAGCAGAAGGAAATGTACCCGACAAATGGCAAAAGGGCAATGAATTCAGTTTCGATAACCCAGAATATCGCACAGCAATGTAAAAAAAAGGGGGGGTAGTATATGCCATATCACAAGCGAGACGACTTGCCGGAAAGTGTTCGCGGCGCATTACCAGTGCATGCACAAGCCATTTATCAAGCTGCATTTAACAATGCGTGGGAGGAGTACTCGTCAGCAGATAGGCGCAGCAGCGAAGACCGCGAGACGGTTGCGCACAAAGTAGCCTGGAGCGCCGTCAAGCAGTCTTATAAAAAAGGTAGCGATGGTGACTGGCACAAAACTACGTGAGTCGAACACTAAGACCAAGCCCGCCAAACTCCTCGCATACAAACGTAGGTTGTTCAGGCGTACTAAGCGTCGCATCGTAGCGATAGCCTAGCTCCGAAAATTCCTGCAGACATGCGCCATTATCTACACGCTGGGTAATCAGCCAGTGCGCGAATGCGCCTCGGGCGACCTTAGCGTGCACTACCACAAAAGTGGGCTCACCCGTCTTGGGGCTAATGGTCAAAAACTTTGGCGTAACAACACTTTTTTCTATATATGGTAGAAAAGCCTTGGTGTACTCTACAGCGGAGAGGTTTACGACAAGCGACGTAGCCTCAGGCAACAGCGCAGCGATCTTACTGTCCCAAAAATTGTATAGATTTCGATATGGTTCGTCCGGTAGGCGATAGCCCATCTCCAGGCGATACGGAGCAATGCTGTCGAGTGCACGCAGCCCGCCATAAAGTCCAGAAAGAATGAGTAAGTGCGTATCCGCATACTGACGGTCAGCTTCTGCGAATGTCTGAACCTGCAGGCCACTGTAAATATCACCCAAAAATGCGTCTATAGCGGGTAGGGTCTGCGCTGAGTCACTTGACCATTGCTGTAGAAGAGCGACTGTTTCGTTAGCTTTTTTCTGCGATAGATGCATGCTTTTTCCCAACTGATCCGCACTGAGCTTTTCCAGATATCTCATAAGCTCGTCTGCCTCACTCTGCAATCGTGGGCGAACATGACGAGCTTCACCCTGAGAGCCTGCGCGCATAGTCTTAGAGGAATGGAGAATAATCTGCAACATACAATAACTATAGCGCATCTACTTGCATCTCGAACACCACAAGCGGTATGATAGAAGCACTATGAAACGCTTCTTGAACGCAAGTCTTATCCCCCTAGGCCTCGGAGGGTTTGTATTGCTTATGTGGCTCATCTTGCGAGGAGTTACTATCGACGTACTTATGCCGAGCGGCAAAATAGCCGTCGAGCAACTCAAATTGCTATATTTCACGCTCGCGCTGAGTCTACTTGTCGTAGTGCCAGTGTTTACGATGCTTGGTCTTTTCGCTTTTAGGTATCGCGAAGGTCGCAACAACGAGTACAAACCGGAATGGGACGGCAGTACCAAACTCGAGGTGTTGTGGTGGGGGATTCCAATTGTGATCATCGCCGTGTTGAGCGTAGTCACATGGCAAACTAGCCATAGTTTAGACCCGTATAGATCAATTGATTCAGAAAAAAAGGCACTCGAAGTCCAAGTAGTAGCGCTGCAGTGGAAATGGCTTTTTATATATCCAGAATACAATCTTGCTACCGTCAACGATCTACCTCTGCCCGTTGATAGACCTGTGCATTTTACGCTCGCTGCCGATGCACCGATGAGTGCATTTTGGATCCCTAGTCTTGGTTCGCAGGTTTATTCTATGAACGGCATGTCATCTGAACTCAATCTCATCGCAAACAAAGTAGGGGAGTATGACGGCTATAACACCAATATCAACGGTGAAGGCTACGCTAAAATGAATTTCAAGGCGCGCGTGATGCCCGAAGTCGACTTCACCAGCTGGACAATCACCGCACCAGAAAAAGCCGATACGGCCGGAAAACACATGAACGAAGCCACATACACCACACTGGCAAAACCGGGTCTCATAAAGACACCTGAGACCTACCGATTAGCAGCGCCGGACCTATATGATACGATAGTAGCAAAGTATATGAGTCATGGGGGAGCGAGTAACGATGCGTCTCCAAAAAAACATGACATGACAAACATGGACCACAACACTAACAAAAATGAGGAGCATACACACTAATGGATTGGTCATGGCTTATCGGGCGCCTTTCGCCCGAATATCTACCGAAAGATCCCGTCACATTAGGGGCTGCTATCGGTATGCCGATAGCTATAATAGGTATTCTCTTGGCTATCACTTACTTTAAAAAGTGGAGCTACATATGGAATGAGTGGGTCACAACACTCGATGCCAAAAAGATAGGTATCATGTACATGGGTATCGCGATTCTCATGCTACTCAGAGGTGGCGCCGATGCACTCATGCTTCGCGCACAAACCGCACTTGCCCAGACGGGTATCGAACTCTTCAACACTCAGACGTTCCAAGAAGTATTCACCGCACACGGAAGTATTATGATCTTTTTCGTGGGCATGGGGGCGATGTTTGGCCTTATCAACATGGCACTGCCGCTCATGTTAGGTGCTAGAGATGTTGCGTATCCATTTCTAAACTCGGTAAGCTTCTGGCTCTTTTTTGCGGGCATGGTCATCATCAATGCGTCACTTGTGTTTGGCGGATTTAGTAACGGCGGTTGGCTCGGCTATCCGCCGCTGACAGGTCTTGAGTATAACCCTGGTCCAGGTGTTGATTATTGGATATGGGCCCTCCAGATAGCCGGTATCGGAAGCCTACTTTCAGGCATAAACTTTACCGTTACAATCCTTAAAAACCGCGCACCCGGCATGACACTTATGAAAATGCCAATTTTCGCATGGAGCGTACTCGTCGCCATGGTACTTGTCATGCTAGCGTTTCCTGTACTCACTGCCACACTCGGCATGCTTGCGCTCGATAGGGTAGCAGGGATGCATTTCTTTACCTCCGACGCAGGAGGAAACCCGATGATGTACATAAACCTCATCTGGGCATGGGGGCACCCGGAGGTATATATACTTGTCTTACCAGCATTTGGTATATTCAGCGAGATTGTCGCAACGTTTGCTCGTAAGCGATTATTTGGCTACACCACTATGGTTGCAGCACTGATAGCAATTATGTTTCTCAGTTTCGTCGTATGGCAACACCACTTCTTTACCATGGGCGCGGGAGCGAACGTCAATGCGTTCTTTGGTATTATGACCATGATTATTGCCATCCCTACGGGAGTAAAATTATTCAACTGGATCTTTACAATGTACAAAGGTAGGACCAAATTTACCGCGCCGATGATTTGGTTCATGTGCTTCGCAGTGACATTTACTATTGGCGGAGTAACAGGTGTGCTTATGGCTGTGCCTGCACTCGATTTCCAGGTACACAATACGATGTTCCTGGTAGCACATTTCCATAACGTCATCATCGGCGGCGTACTATTTGGCTACTTCGCGGGTATTTATTACTGGTGGCCAAAACTTTTCGGCTTTACACTACACGACGGCCTCGGCAAGCTTTCGGCATACGCGTGGCAGGTTGGGTTTATCCTTGCGTTTATACCCCTGTATATCCTTGGACTTATGGGCGCAGCGCGTCGTATCAATACGTATGATGACCCTTCTTGGGTGCCGCTATTCATCGTCTCCGGAGTTGGAGTGGGTGTAATCGGAATAGGTGCAGGACTCATGATTTTGAGCATGGTGTACAGCATCTGGAAGCGCAAGAAGCTTGCCGACACCACAGGCGACCCATGGGACGGCCGTACACTCGAGTGGTCAGTACCTTCACCAGCACCTTTTTACAACTTTGCAATCACACCTACCGTAACTCGCCGCGATGAGTGGTGGTACCGCAAGAAAGATGGAGTTGCGCAACCAAAACGAGAAGACTACAAAGATATCGAGCTACCAAAAAATACTGCTGAAGGCGTCTATATTGCCATAGCAACTGGCATGATAGGCTTTGGCTTCATCTGGCATATATGGTGGATGGTAGCAGTGGCACTCATAGTAGTTATTGCGTTCGTGATCCGCCGCTCATTCAACGACGACACAGAATATACAATTACTGCCGATGAATTATATCAACTCGACAGAAAGGCACGCGCATGACCAGCCACGCAGCACATCTGAAGGAAAAAGCCGAAAAAGCTTCGCTCGGCTTCTGGCTATACCTTATGACCGATATCATGGTCTTTGCGAGTCTTTTCGCCACGTATGTCATCCTGCGCAACGGTACAAACGGTGGACCTGCAAGCCAAGACATATTTAACCTCGAATTCGTCATGGTTGAGACATTTTTACTGCTTGTAAGCAGCTTTACTAGTGGGCTCGCATATCTCGCTGTGCGCCGAGGCCTCAAGCGTAGAGCGCTCGTGCTTCTCGGCACGACGATTGCATTGGGTATAGGCTTCCTTACGCTCGAGCTTTATGAGTTTGGCGAACTCATACTTGCAGGACATGGACCTGCACACAGCGCGTTTCTTTCAGCCTTCTTTACATTAGTGGGGACGCATGGACTCCATATTCTTATTGGTATCATCTGGGCAATCGCGCTCGGTGACTATATTTCAAAACACGGCACTTCGCCTGATGCGCTACGTAAATTCAGTCTTTTCGTCGTGTTCTGGCATTTCCTCGATCTTGTCTGGATTTTCATCTTTACGATCGTCTATCTATTAGGAATTATCTCATGAGCAAAGTAAATTATGTACACGAAACACAACAGTATGTAATAGGGTTTGTTGGTGCCGCAACGCTCACGATACTCGCATACTTATCCGTCAAGCTTGATTGGTTTGATGCCACAACCACAGCCATATTTGTGCTCGTACTAGCCGTACTGCAGTTTAGCGTGCAAGTATACTACTTCCTGCATCTACGCGGCGAAGCGAAGCCGCGATGGCGCAGCTGGACGTTTATCTATTCGATTGTCATGATGCTTGTCGTAGTATTTGGCTCACTCTGGGTGATGTACAATCTCAATTACCGCATGGGCATGAGTGGCGAGGCTATGGAAGAGTACATGCTCGAACAAGGCAAAAAAGGCTTCTAGGACAAGTGTCGAAATTACACACATACTATCAACTTGTTAAGCCTGGTGTCATGTATGGCAATGTACTGACGGGAGTCGCGGGCTATTTATTCGCAGCTGGTCACTTCGGTATATTTGGCTGGGGGAATTTTGCTGCAACAGTTTTCGGCATGACACTCGTCGTCTCTGCTGCATGTGTACTTAATAATTACCTAGATCAAGACATCGATCAGATCATGAAGCGCACTCAGAAGCGTCCAAGTGTCACAGGAAAGGTAAGTGGTCGAGCGATGGTACTCTATAGTGTTACGCTACTTGTACTCGGTACGCTCATCCTTGCGCTTTGGACAAATTGGCTTGTCGTAGCGATAGGGCTAGTTGGATTTGTGATATACGTGTGGCTTTACGGCGCACTGTCAAAACGCAAATCACTTCACGGGACGCTTGTAGGCAGTATTTCTGGAGCTATGCCGATAGCTGGTGGTTACGCGGCCGTTTCGAGCACTATCGATACAGGACTTATTCTAGTATTTCTCATATTATTTTTCTGGCAGTTTCCTGAATTTTACTCAATATCTATCTATCGTCGCAAAGAGTATAAAGCAGCCGGTATACCTGTTATATCGGTCGTCAGGGGAGTACCAAAGACAGTTCGCTGGATCTTTATCAACACTATTCTATATGTCTTATGCACACTTGCACTTACCCCACTCGGATACACGGGCTGGATATACTTTGTAATCATGCTACTCGCAGGGCTCTACTGGATTTACGTTGGATACCAAGGGTTCTCCGCCAAAGACCCAGACCACTGGGCACGCAAACGGATGTTTCGACAAGCGATGTATCACATACTCCTCCTTTGTCTCATGCTGAGTATCGGACCACTGTTACCGTAGTTTATTTTTTCAGTACATATGCCGAAGTAGTGAGCAATAGACTCATCTTGTACGTGCTCTTAGCTCTACAGGCTAGTGCTCAATGTGAACGACGCACGTTCAGCAACCGAACCCTTAGGCTTGACATGCCAGATTAGCGTATTGCATACTACTTGTGCTTAGTGCTACAATATAGCCAAACAATCTGTACCAAACATAAAAAAGGCAAGTGAGATGAATATAACAATTGTGGGCGGTGGTTTTGGTGGTGTCAAAGCAGCCCTAGAACTCGCAAAAGACGACAGTATCAAGATCACCCTAATCAGCGCTAACCGAAACTTTGTATATTATCCGTCGCTCTACAGTACTGCCACTGGTCACGACCACAAAGAATCGTGGGTTCCACTCGAATTCATATTTCGAACTCATCCAAACATCAAGGTTGTTTACGACACAATTAGCACGATTAATCCTGACAGGAAAACATTGACAGGCAAAAAGCTAAGGTATCACTACAGTAAACTCATTCTCGCACTCGGTAGTGTTACCACATATTTTGGTATCGAAGGTCTTGACCACTATGCATATGGCATCAAATCTGAAAGCGAGATTCGCGCACTCCAAAAACATCTATTTCGCCAAATGGGTGACGAAGGTGTCATCGATAAGAGCTACGTAATTATCGGTGGTGGACCGACAGGAGTAGAGCTCGCAGGCGCACTTGGTGCGTATTTACAGCGTCTGCGTAAATTCTTTGGCCTACGCGAACAAAAAATTCACATCACACTTGTCGAAGCATCCCCTAGGGTACTGCCCCGCATGAGCAAAGCCGCGAGCAAAGCCGCAGTTAAGCGCCTGCGCAATCTAGGCGTTAAGGTCGAGACAAACAAAATGGTCCAGTCAGCGTCTGCAGAGGGCTTGATGGTGAGCGGTAAACCAATCCAGACACAGACAATTATCTGGACATCTGGTGTTGCCAACGCTCCATTTTTCAAACAAAATGCAGCACATTTTGAACTCAACCCACGAGGCAAAGTGGTCGTTGATGACTATTTGCAGGCTCGCCAAAATATCTTTGTAATAGGAGATAACGCTGACACCCCTCTCTCGGGCTTAGCCCAAACAGCCATTCATGATGGCGTCTTTGTCGCTCGAAATATTCTTCGCGTCAAAAACGGCGAAAAACCACGCACCTACAAGACAAAAAACCTTGGTGTCGTAGTACCGATAGGACACAACTGGTCTATCTATGAACGTGGAACAATTCGTCTTACAGGAGCACTTGGTGCGTTCATGCGAGACGCGGCAGATATTGTCGGCCACCACGACATACTGCCTATGGGTCATGCAATCGACACATGGCGCGCAGGCATGCGACCACGCCTGCGTATTCCTGAAGACCTTTCGGCAACCGACTAATTGATATATTCAGTGGAAAGCTCATGCACCTGAGAGATGATCGGCACGAGCTTTGCACCACTCGTAGTGAGTGCGTACACAGTATCGCCGTCTTCTTCTCGACGAGTGACAATATTGCTTTGTTCTAATTTTTTGAGTCGAGCTGTCAAGGTTGCAGGGTTACTATCGCCAAGTGCACGTTCTATACCGCAAAAACGCAGATCTTCGCTCTCGAGCACTGCCACAATACGCAATGTCCAAAAATCTCCAACTAGCCGCAATGTCTCTTTGAATCGCGGATCATCTTTGTATGAGTCACATATACTTCCCATAGCCACCTCTTGCTTTAATTTCTATAGTACTATAATATATAAAGTACTACAGTATTTATAGTATAATAATACCACAAGGAGGGCTTTATGGCAAAATCACTGAGTATCATCATTGGCAGCACACGCACAAACCGTGTCGGACACAGCATCGCAGAATGGGTAGGCGAGCAGGCAAAAGAAGCAGGCTTTGACGAGATCAAACTACTCGATCTCAAAGAGATCAATCTTCCTAAATTTGATACACCCGTACCTCCACAGTACGCACCGCTCGAAACAGCCGAAGCAAAGGCTTGGGCACAGCAAATCAACGACGCCGAGCATATTCTCGTACTTACGCCAGAATACAACCGGAGCATCCCAGCAAGTCTCAAATCGGCGATTGACTACCTCTCGGCAGAGTGGAATAGCAAACCAGTTGCCATTGCAGGCTACGGCTATATCGGAGCCGCAGCTAACGCTCGCAAGCACCTCGGTGAGATTCTAGGATTCCTCAAGACTGATATCGTAGAAGAGACTGCCGGTATTCAGCTTGGAGATGCAACATTGGTTGACGGCGCCTTCACGGGAGCCGGCGTTACCAGCGAAGAGACTGCGATATTTGACACAGTGCTGACAGCGCTTGCAGCCAAATAACAGCAGAATTCACACTTCGTAAAAATAGCCCTCATTACGGGGGCTATTTTAGTTGATTTTTACCTCTGACTACGCGATAATGAACCATAAGAAGAATTACTGATCATAGGGGGCATTATCGAGACTCTGTACGTTTCTACGTTTTGGCACAGACGCATTTGCGAAGCGTCTGGTGTAGTAGCCCTGCTCGTGCTCGTGCTCTATATCTGGGGTCAGCAACTAAGCGCCAACACTGCTTTAGCGAGTACGCTTTATATATCAATGCCCACCGCCATACTTGCAGGAATAGTACTCATTGCCGCTGTACTGTTTCATCTATGGACTCCGAAGAAGGTATTACTCCCGGTTTCTGCCAGTATATATGGCCTCTTGGTTGTCATGACAGGCATGCTTGTCATCCAAAGCAACGGTATCGACTCACCATTTATCGCCATCTGGATGGCAGTCAGTGTATTTGCTGGACTCTACGGCATTTTTGGACTCGGTGCTATATTCTTGCTTGTGAACATTTATATCATTTCCATCTTCATAGGCAGTGGCATTGCACGTGAAGATATTGTAGTCGCAGCTATCGCCGGCTATTTGCCGATGCTCATCAGCTACATATTATGGAACGGCCGAGAGTCGCTAGAGGAAGCACGCGACCATGACGTGTCTAAACTAAGCAAGACTCTCGAGCAGGAATCATCCAAAGCCGATGCAATCATCGAGGCGATTGGAGACGGCGTGATCGTAGTCAACCAAACAGGCGAGGTGCTCATCATCAACCCCGCAGCACAGCAAATGACAGGCTGGTCCGCAGATGATGCGCTACATCTTCACTTCGATTCCATACTCAAGCTACAAGACGGCGAAGGCAAGCCCGTCGATAATTCACTTAATCCTATATCACGAGTGCTTAATGTTGGGCAGCAAGTACGCGAAAACGAAATCTGCATCATCACAAAATCCGGTAAAAAGATTTATGCTGCGTTTGTTGTGAGCCCGATGGGCGCTGCAGGTGAGGGTGCTATCGCAGTATTTCGTGATATCACCAAAGAACGTGACGACGAACGTGCACAAGCTGAGTTCATCTCTACCGCGAGCCACGAGATGCGCACACCTGTCGCCTCTATCGAAGGCTACCTTGGGCTAGCGCTCAATCCAAACACCGCCACAATCGACGAAAAAGCACGCGATTTCATCAACAAAGCACATGCTTCCGCACAACATCTCGGACATCTCTTCCAAGATCTCCTCGACGTCAGCAAAGCAGATGACGGAAGGCTCAAAGAAAAACCTGCAGTAATTGATGTGATTGAGTTTACTCGTGAGATTGTCGATGGCTTGCGTGCAAAAGCCGAAGAAAAAGGACTCGAACTGACTTACAAACCAGATGGCACGAAGTCCACTGCTGGCACAACGGTTATTTCTCCGGTCCTATACGCACATGTTGACCGTGATCATCTACGAGAAGTTATCGACAACCTAGTTGAAAACGGCATCAAGTACACACTCGAAGGCAGTGTAATGATCGATGCAACAGCTACCGATGAATATGTTCGCGTATCAATCCAAGATAGTGGTGTCGGCATCCCAGCCGAAGACATGCCCCACTTGTTTCAAAAATTCTATCGTGTCGACAATAGTGACACGCGAGAAATTGGCGGGACTGGTCTTGGTTTGTATCTTTGTCGCAAACTTATCGAAGCCATGGACGGGCGTATTTGGGTAGAAAGCGAATACAAAAAGGGAAGTACATTTCACATAGAGGTTCCTCGTCTCGACCGCATGAAGGCTTCCGAAATCATGGAGCGCGAAGAAATAGCCAAACAACAAGCAACACCTGCACCCGTTGATGCTACTACTACAAACACTGCCGTAGCACTAGGAACCATAGAGCAGTCACCAGAAATACCCACCCCACCTCCAGAACCAGCACCTCAGCCAACGCCTCAACAGCCATTAAATACTGCACCTGTCACCGCCACTCAGCCTACACCCGAAGCCCAACGACGCTTTGGTGCCGTAGCATACGACACTACCACCCCACCTCCAGAACCAGCACCTCAGCCAACGCCTGTTACACAGCCTGCACCCCAGGAGATAGTACAGACAGTTGCAGCCCCGCAAGTGCAAGTGGCGCCAGTACCTCGCACGGTACCTGTCGCGCAGCAACGTGCCAATGTACCGCTTACTGCACTCGAGCGCAACCCGGAACAATACGTCGTCTCACGACCAACTCCACCAAAAACATAGCAATATGCGTAAGAGGTATGGTATTTTTATAAAAGCATAGGTACAATGGAAGCAATATGACAAAGATTTTACTTGTAGAAGACGACAAAAGCCTGAGAGAAATTTATGGCGTTCGTCTATTGGCGGAGGGTTATGATATCGTCTCAGCAGGCGACGGTGAAGAGGCACTCGCCATGGCAATCAAAGAACGGCCTCAGCTAATCGTAAGCGACGTAATGATGCCAAAAATCAGTGGTTTCGACATGCTTGATATTTTGCGCTCAACTACCGAAACAAGAGATATCAAAGTAATCATGATGACCGCGCTTTCTAGCGAAGATCAGCGTCAACGCGGCGAACAACTTGGTGCAGATCGCTATCTTGTCAAGTCACAAGTCGGTATCGAAGACGTCGTGCGCACTGTTCACGAAGTACTTGCCGATGCGCCAGTGTCACAAAACACGTTTGCCACTTCAGCACCA
>JAECRG010000002.1:0-154047 GCA_015999875.1 Candidatus Saccharimonadota bacterium | reverse complement strand
GCGCCCGCTGCACAGCCTGCACCAGCGCCTCAACCCGTTGCGACACCCGCACCAGCTCCGATAGTACTCGAGCCCATAGCAGCCCCAGTAGCGCAGCCAGCGCCCGCTGCACAGCCTGCACCAGCGCCTCAACCCGTTGCGACACCCGCACCAGTTGCAGCAGCACCTAGCAATGAAATGCCTCAACCGACAGCGCCATTTTCTTCACCTCGACCAGCTACGCTTGGAGAACGAGTGATTCAGCCAATGGACTCACCGGAAGCCACAGAAGATATTGCAAGCCGCATAGCAGCAGAACTAGCAGGCGCAGGCCTACCTAGTGCTGACACTCCACCTCAAACACAGGCACCACAAGCACCGCCTCCAGCCCCTCAACAACCGGCTGCGCAGTAGTAGTGGTATACTAAGGACATCATGTCCACTCACGAACAAGATAGCCAGCGTCTCAACAAATACCTGGCATTTCACCTAGGCATCTCTCGCCGTAAAGCCGATGAGCTTATTGAACAAGGGCTCGTGACAGTTAATGACACCCCTGCAGGACTGGGGAGTCGCGTTATCAAATCGCAAGCCGTCGCAGTACGAAATAGCCTGATCGTAGAAAAGCAGGCATATACCTACATAGCCTTCAACAAACCCGCTGGCTACGTATGCTCGCGACGCCAGCAGGGAGACATACCCACTATCTACGCTCTACTTCCGTCAGAATATCATCACCTCAAGCCAGTAGGACGTCTTGACGCCGATAGCTCTGGCATCATTTTGCTTACTGATGACGGTGATTTCGCTCAAAATATGACCCATCCAAAATACTACAAACTCAAGCACTACGAGATCGTGCTCGACCGCGAACTTCAGCCCCTACACCAACAAATGATCAATGACTTTGGTGTACAGCTAGAAGACGGACCCAGTAAACTCACGCTTGAGCGAGCTTCTGATGACAATCGACTGGAGTGGAATGTTATCATGTCCGAAGGTCGCAATCGTCAGATTCGTCGTACATTTGCAAGCCTTGGATACGCAGTCACGAAGCTACACCGAACTACTTTTGGTAGCTATGATTTGAGCGGACTGTCAGAAGGTAAGTACGAGCGAATTATTCATCACGCCACGTCGTAACTTCTTTGTACCATGTTGAGCTCAGATCGTCGAGCAGTCGTGGCACGTCGTGCCACACCGTGCCCCGCTTCCGCAAAAGATGGCCATAATAGCCTGGCAAAAAATGAGGTAGCTCACGAGCAGTCACCGGTCGCTTATATCCAGCATCTTCTGCATGTGCGACAACCTCTTGCATACATTTTGTAAAAATAAACTCCAGCTCCTGTGGAGTTAACTTATTTTCCCCAAAGACCATGTGCTCACCCGGCTCTAACCCGTGTGCAATATCATACTGGCTTTCAAATGCGGCATTCGTGGCAGAGTCAGTGTAATTGCCTTTTTTCGTCGCATGATTGCCATACGGTTCATGTGATTTTATTATTGTATTATATACCATATTATGTTATAGTTTATATTATAATGGAATGTCCGCATTTTGAACACCACGAAGTTCCACCGCTCGATAAGCAACACCTTCTTGGTCGCCAGCTAATTAGCTCTAGCGTCAGACACGACGCCCACTTGCTACACGAAACACTAGAGAGGCCAAACACTCATCAGATGCCACTCCTCGTACTCGATCATGTAACAGATCACTTTCTACAGGAGAGGGGAGACCGTGCCATCTCCAAACCAAATAGCGACGACCTTGCATTCGCAAAAGCATTCTTGCTGCATGGGATTATGGATACTTTTTATCTATATGAAAACGCGGCAGCCGGGTATGCAGGGGAAAAGCTCCAAGAAACCTTATCACACCCTGCCACCATCGCATCAGTTGCCCACTTGGCGAAACATGATGAAATTGCGTTCAACTCATTGCGAGACGACCCACTCGCGTATCGGGCAGTAGTACGGTCTGGCATAGAAACTATGAACGATGAGCCCTTAGCAAAAAATGGCGGCTGCCCAGAAATATCAGAGCTTACATCATCAGGACAACCAGAGGCAATCCCCACAAAACTATTCGGTAGATTTGTACTTTGGACAGGGCAGTTATACATTGCTGCTGCCAAAACAAACGAGGTCAGTTAACTATTTGCCTGACACATTATATTATGCTTATGCTCGCAAAGTTTTCGTACCTCTGTTATAATTAGTTTCATATGGCAAGCAAGCTCCCAACCGTTGCAATTATCGGTCAAGCGAACGTCGGCAAGAGTTCGCTTTTTAATCGTATGGTCCGAGCCCAGCAAGCAATCGTAGCGCGCGAACCCGGTACGACACGTGATAACGTACTCGGCAAAGTCGAGCACGACGGCTTTCAGTTCTGGCTTGTAGACACAGCAGGCATGAAAGATCCTGACGATGAATTCGAAGCATCTATCCAGGAGCAAATCGAAGAAGCAGCAGTAGCTGCAGATGTAATCCTCGTAGTAGTAGATAGTACTATGTACGTCTCGGATCACGATCGTGTCGTTGCTAAAAAAGCCCTCAAAAGCAAAAAGCCAGTTATCTTAGTCCTCAACAAAACTGACCTCAAAGGCAGTCTTCCTGTTGACGAATTCCGTCGCCTCGGCATTAAGCAAATGATACAGACGAGTGCCGAACACAACCGAGGTACTCTCGGATTACTCGACTCCATCATCAATGAAATACCTCGTCGTAGCGAGGCAGACGCGGATGATGTGTTTCGTATTGCGCTCATCGGTCGACCAAACGTCGGAAAAAGCAATCTTTTCAACACCCTGGCTGGCAAGCAACAGGCAATAGTAGCAAACATCGCTGGCACCACTCGCGACGTAAACCGCATACAAATCAAATACAGTCAGCGAAACATCGAGCTACTCGATACAGCTGGAGTGCGCCGTCAAGGCAAGCAAGAACAGGGGATTGAAAAATTTAGCGTCCTCAGAACACTTCAGGCTATTGAAGAAGCGGATGTTTGTCTACTACTTATAGACGTAAACGACATCGGTGTTGCGCTCGACCAGCGTCTTGCGGGTATTATCGCGGAAGCCGGAAAAGGTCTTGTTGTCGTAGTCAGCAAGTGGGACAGCGTCGAAGGCAAAGACGCGTTTACTCGTGACGCACTGGCACCCCGCATCAGCCGCCATCTCAAATTCGTACCTTGGGCACCACTTATTTTCACAAGCTCAGTGACAGGCCAAAATGTCACAAAAATATTCGACCTCGCACTCGATATCGAAGCGCGTCGCGACCAAGAAACTAAGACACGTGTACTTAATGATTTATTACAGCGAGCCATCCAAGCCCACCCACCATCCGGCCTCAAAAACACCCATCCAAAACTCCGCTATATCGTGCAGACAGATACCACACCGCCTTGGTTCGTAATCCATGGCTCAAACCTCAAATTCGTACACTGGAGCTACAAGCGTTACCTAGAACGCCTCGTGCGCGAAACCTACAACTACGCAGGTATGCCAATCAAGTTTAGTTTTATCGACGAAAAGCAAGTCAAAAATAACAAACAACGCATAGCCGAAGGAAAAGCTCCCGTCACAAAAGCCTACAAAAAAGCCAAGCAAGCCGAAGCAGAGGAAGCGGAAGCCAAAGCAGACTTAGCTAAGGAGTAGGATATGCAGCATGTCCAGCGCGACATCATCGCTCGTCTCAAAGACGCGGACACTTTACGTTAAAGCCGACCCAAATAAATGACACCAGGGTTTAGTTATGAGCTGTCAGCAGCAGACTTCCGGCACTATTTTAAATCTTAGTACTGTTCGTCACTCTTAATCGCAGCTCGCCTCTGCTGAGTGCGGTCACCTTTGTCACGTGCGTCCTCATATTCTGCGTGCCGAGGCTGCTTCTCACGCAGTGCTTGCAGCTGATCCTGAGTATAGCGAAAGGCGGCTTTTCGAAATTTTTTCTCTCTTTTTTCTCGCGCTTGTTGTTCTTTTTTAGACTCAGGAGGTGAGATTTCTGGATTTGGTATATCGTAGCCCTTTGGTTTTGCCATAGTTTAGTTATACTATAGATAGCTATGAAAATCATTTTTGCCCAAGGCAACCCCGGTTCTGAGTTTAGAGACACACGCCATAACGTAGGTTTTCGTGTGCTCGATAATTTCGCCCAGGCCCATGCCGCAGAATTTGCCGAAAAAACTAAATTTCATGCCTACATAGCTGAAATTAGCGAAGCAGCTGAGAAAATACTGCTCATCAAACCAACCACCTACTATAACGACACTGGTGTATCTGCTCGCGCGATTATCGACTTCTACAAGCTTGATCCAGCCACCGACTTACTCGTGCTTCACGATGACATGGCGCTACCACTTGGCACTGTCCGTACCCGAGAGAAGGGGAGTGATGCCGGCAACAATGGCGTCAAATCGCTCAATTCCCATCTTGGAACCGACTATAAACGCGTACGTATTGGTATCTGGAACGAACTTGCGGATCGAATGGAAGCAACCACATTTGTGCTTGGTAAGTTTACGAGTGAAGAGCAAAAAATACTCAGCGATAGACAGCCAACTATCACAACTATCATCGAAAGCTTCATACACGACACCTTCGAGACAACAAGTTACAAATAAATAACCCCTGCTCGCGAACGAGTAGGGGACGGTAGACTCTCCACCGATTACACGAGTCACCCTCGTGCGGGGTTTCTACTACAGAAAGTCTTTCAGCAATCTGGTGTCAGCTGTTGATCAACCTGCTCACCGAACCACTGGCGATTCCACGCCGTTTCACTTGCGCGACCCGACATCACAATACAGCAATTCACCGCACCAACATACGCTCCGTCGTACATACGCCTCGCATATTCATCGAGATATTTGCGAAGTGGAGTAGAAAACGCGAACATGACTTGTTCGATAAGCGCCTTCCACTCCAGTCTTTCAAAATCATCTTCGCCCGGCCCTACCGCAGTAACCGATAGGCCTGCCAGTGACGTATCGCACATGGCCATCATGCCCGGCAAATCCTCACGAATTGCGGCCACGATATTGCCGAGCTCATGAATCGTGAGCTCGCTCGCGTACGTTTGTCGTGCCTCGTAGATGTCGACAACCCGCACAAACTTCGGAGCATACATCTGCACGCCGCTCCAACCAAATCGCACGGTAGATATATCAGACTGTCGCCGAATATACTCTCGTACAATGTCACCGAACGGCGTCGCGAGAAGCCGATGCAGGCTCCCTCGAGTCACCGTGTCGAGATCAGCCGCGTCAAGGCTCAGATGCAAAGCACCACAACCACACCGTTGATCCACTGACATAGCGCGCATAATGTATTCGATTGGTGATCCAGGGAGATCCTCCCTCAGAGCCAACAGCACGGCGTCGAGCTCCGCCTGTGTCATCTCTGCAGACATGCTGCCGATTGAACGCACTAGAGTTGCTGTCTTGGGCATAGTCATGGTGAAACCAGCTTTCAAAGTAGTGTATTCCGACTCATATGAGCCGGCACAAAAAACCACCTTACCAAAGGATAGTTTCTCGTGTCGACCCGTATCACTATTTCTGCAGACGCGTTACCGCATTTGCAAGTGAGAAGCCTGGATCAATCTGGTTTTTTATCTGCTCTCCAGCCCAATCATCGGCGTTTTTGAGATGAAGCTCGTAACTTCGCTGCTGCATTCCCTGCCAATCCCTCGGTGTCGCAAGGACATGCGCAGCTAGTATCCCTAGCTGATTTATCAAGTCTCGCTCCATCTTGACATGCTGTCCACGTTCGCGAGCACGTATATACGGTGATTGCGGTAATACGGCGACTAGTTCCGGGATTGTTTCTAATATAAAGTTAGTGTCTGACTGTTCAACAGTCTTATTTGCCACTACATAAAGTGGTAGGCCATACTTCTCGATAGCCGGCATGAGCTGCACATAGACACCAAGAGATTTACGGGTTGGTTCTACCACCAACACTAGCGCATCGACCTTAGCAAACAGTGTTGAAGAGAGGGCGTCAGCACCTGCTGTCATATCGACAATCACCATGTCATCGTCCTTATCAGCCATATGTCCAAGTAGCAGCTCGACCGCTCCATTGAGGCTATGATAGCAACGCACCCCCACATTACCTTCCGGTATTTCGCCAGCACCAGCTATGCGTACACCATCTGCATCTTCAGTAAACTCTTGCATAAACCAATCACTCGCATCAAGTGTCACTAGATTTGAACCACGACCTGGCGGGGTGGTCTTTTTCATCTCATCTATTTCGAAGAGAGCATTTACACCAGCAAGATGTTGTTTAATTCGGTCAATCTCCATACCCATATTCGCTAGCTTACCCTCATAATCAAGAGCAGCAGCAAAGTGCTGGTTTATATCTGCATCGAGCGCAAGCGTCCGGTGACCACGCTGCTGCATATATCGTGCGAAGAGGGCCGCCGTCGTGGTCTTGCCGCTTCCACCTTTTCCTACAAATGCTATTTTCATATCATGAATCATTATGACGGTAGGTATTATTTTTTGCAAAAATGTCGCATATATTATAATAAATGCGATTACGTCGCATTTATGTGATATACTCACCCTATGCATTCAGATTTAGAATCAATCCTCAAAACAGCCGGCCAGAGTGTCACCAAACCTCGTCAAGCTGTATTTGAGACGCTCTCGCATACAGACGAACCACTTAAAAATGGCGAGATCGCCAAGCGCACACCACAGGTAGACAGAGCAAGCGTCTACCGCACACTCGAACTCTTCACTAAACTCGGCATCACGACTACCACGATACGTGGCTGGACACCGTTTACTGAGCTTGCGGAGCCGTTCAAGCCACATCATCACCATATGATCTGTGAACACTGTGGCAGCGTAGAAGAGATCGCGAGTGACACCCTCGAAGACGTACTCACGCTTATTGCCAACAGACATCAGTTTATACTTAAAAGCCACACCGTCGAACTGAGCGGTCTATGTGACTCATGCAGTAAAAGCCTCCCACAACCCGTAGCGTCATAACCATAACACCACAGGTTGGGGGAGGCGGAAGAAATTCCGACTCCGCCCGAAAACCACCGCCACCGAGACGAATGATTCAGGAAAAAAGCCGGACAATGTCGGCGAACTTGTAAATGAACGCAGCCACTGCCATGATGATTACCGCCATGATGACGATTTTGCACAGACTCAGCTCATCAACAAGCGCTTTTTGCGCTTTACGCCCTTTCATCGGATACCGATGAACGACGCAATCGCAATGACCGCGACAATGATGAGTAGAACAGCACCAAGCAACCATACAAGGTGCCAGGGGTTGCCGAAATAGAGCTGTGCGAGGCGCTTATCGAAGCGTCGACCGAGTTCTTCTCGAACCTTCAATGGATTTCCTTCCGCCAGTCTCGCAACAGATACTGTGCGAGGGTAGTAACTACCAGCAAATCGTATGATCTACTTAACTATATCATATCATACTTAAGCTTTTTTTGCAATAGTGCCACGATCCATGCGACGCTTCTCGAGTACACTCGATACGATAGCCGTAGCCACAAACACCAAGCCCAATCCACCGATCATCCACTCTGGCAGCTGCACACCGTAGATCTTGATCATCATCACTGCACCAAGTGCCAAGATGGCCCAATGAGCACCATGCTCCAGATAGCGATACTTAGCGAGCGTACCAGCTCGTAGCAGATACACAGTCATAGAACGAACCCAGATTGCCCCCACGCCGAGACCCGCAATAATCAGTAAAATGCTAGAAGTGATAGCAAATGCTCCGATCACGCCATCAAAGCTAAATGATGCGTCGAGCACCTCGAGATACATAAAGCTTGCAAAAGCAGCCATACCAGTCTTGGCCTTGAAGCTGCCGGTCTTTTTGCGAGTAGCTTCGTCGTGTTTTTCATGATTCGCAAAGAACGATTCTAGTAATCCAAGACCGAGGTGCAGCAATATACCCAATACGCTTGAGATTAGCACGACTTCTTGATATTTCTCATTTACAGTGAAGTACAACACCGCCGCGAGCCCTAGCATAAGTGACACGCGCATATTGTCGAATTGGCCAGCTTTTGCAAGCCATGGCTCTATCTTCTTGAGCCAGTGAACTTCTTTATCGCGGTCAAGGAAATAACTCAGTGCCACCATGAGAAGGAACGCGCCACCGAACGCATCGATCATAGGCGCAGCTTCGTGTAGCACGTGGCCATAATGCTCAGCATCATATATAGCCAGATTCACCACCTCCACGAAACCGAGACCACTCGCAATCTGTACGATCACAATTGGCAGCAAAAACCTCACCACAAACACCGCAATAAAGATACCTACGGTCAAAAATATCGTCTGCCAGAATCGCGACATAGTAGCGAGTACTTTACTGTTTACTACGGCGTTATCAAAGCTCAATGTCACCTCAAGCACCACAAGTATAGCAAAGAGCCACAGGCCGAGCAGCCCGTCGTAGTAGCCCACGACGGCCGCGAGCAAGATAGTTAGTAAACCAGAAAACCAGAAAATTCTAAGTGGGTGAGCGTCATGCATAATCAACTACATACTATACCGTAGATTGCGGAAAATGACGATTATATATACAATAAAATAGATTGCATTTTTGACAAGACAACCGCGACCCGTAAGGAAGGGTGCCATGCATGCCATCGAAGAGCTCACTATCGACCTTGAACCAGTCGTCAACCGACTCAAAACTACGCGCAACTATCATATGGCCTGCGCGCACGCCAAGTCCACCGAGGAGACTGTTCCAGATTTTCCATGGGCTATAACAGCACTTGAAGGACTTATCGGAATGATCGAGACTTTCGATACTCGATTGGGCCGAGAGACCGTTTCATACATCGACGTTATCGCCGAGGAACGCTCGGAGTTGATGTGGTATCTCGGAATAGCCGAGGCATCCGGTAATACGTATCAGTTCTACGTATCCGCCGAGGGCTGTATCGTGTACTGGTTCATCGATTCGGCAGGAGACAATACGGCGAGGCAGCTAGATTTCACGCACAAATCACTCGAGCGAGTCAGTGACGAAGAGCTTGAGTGCTTTGAGGAGATTGCCGGATATCTGATCGAAGCAGTCAAAAAATGATCACACAGAGTGATCTCACGCCCCGCCAACCTACAAGTTGGTGGGGCTGACTACTTTCGGGAATAAATCCTCATACCTAGACCTCCTATATAGACATTAAGCAGACAATAGTATATAGTATAACCAGTTTTGTCGAGAGTCAGTGCTTGGAATACATCAACCTGTCACTCTCCAGAATTGGAGCTTTGACACCTAGACCTAAGGAGCCTCATGGACACCGACCAGCAGCTTCACGCACAACTTGCCGATAGACTTAGCGCCGAAGTCAAGAAACGACGCTGGAGTACGAAACTCAGCACGCTCTCGATTCGCAGATCAGTGAAAATCGTCTCATGGGGAGACGAAAGCTGGGACGGAGATAACGCCCTTCAGTACAGCGAGTGCATCGAGGTAAAGCGACGTGTTCGCCGCATCGGACGCACAGACTTCTCTATAAGCAACAAAGGGGAGCTCTGCCACCACTACCGTCACTATACAGAGGGGCCAGTCGTCGAGACGATCGACTGCCGAAGCCTGAGTGCGCGGGAAATCAAGGACCTGCTCGGCGAGCTCGTCGGGATATAGGTAGTCAACTCAGCCACAAGACCCGCCATAGTGATATGGCGGGTCTTTCAATGGATAAATTTCTCCAACAAAAAAGCGCCAGGTAAGGGTGGGCATCACCTGGCGCCATTTCACCCTTCAACCCACCCGGGCTTCCCAGCAGCGAAGCGTCACGATCAAAACTCATAAGATCGGCGCCTGATCCAAAGATCAATATTTGACATACTCGCTAACAAGAGGTCCGCCTTTGAATAAAGGGCAGTTAAAGGGGTTAGTATGCGTGCAATGCTATTTAGTCCAAAAAGCGGAGGGTAGATTACTTAGAGAACACATTGCACACAACCTAACATAAGTTAGAATAGGGGGTATAAGGTTCGTTTGAATGCCCTCGCAGGCCACTCAATCGTTACTCATATTAGCATTTATATTCTATAATGTCAACACTTTTCACACAAAAGCTATGAAAATCAACAAGATATTACCAGATGAAAACGAATTTACAAAAATTCTCACCTCTGTAAATCCAAAACCACAAGCGTTATATTACATTGGAACATTACCGGCCAAGCGTCAACCCACAATTACTATCGTAGGTACCCGTAAGCCGACCAGATACGGCCAAGAGGTTACCCGCAAACTTGCCTACGAGCTCGCCAAAAGGGGAGTGGTAGTCGTGAGCGGACTCGCGCTTGGTGTCGACGGTATCGCACACCGAGCAGCGCTAGAAGCACGAGGTAATACCCTCGCTGTGCTAGCAAACGGCCTTTCTAAGATAACCCCTCATAGCCATCGGCAGCTTGGTATAGACATACTCGCGAGCGGTGGTGCCATCCTGAGCGAGTACGAACCTGACGTGCCACCTATGCAGCATCGGTTTCTCGAACGCAACCGTATAGTGAGTGGACTCGGCGATGGAGTGCTCATCACTGAAGCTGCCGCTCGTAGCGGTACATTATCTACAGCAGCCCGCGCACTAGAACAGGGGAAAGAAGTATTTGTAGTGCCGGGAAACATCACTAGTCCCCTGAGCGCTGGTTGCAATCAATTGCTTCGTCAAGGTGCAACGCCTGTTACGAGAGTAGAGGACATCTTAGAGGTTATTATGCCGAGTGAAATTGAGAATCAGCTGAAGATACCACTTGGCGACAATGAATACCAGGCAAAAATTATCGAATTGCTCTCTAGCGGCATACGTGACGGTGAAGAGCTCCAGCGTGCAGGCCAACTCGATACAAGCACATTCTCCAGTGAACTCACCATGCTTGAGATAAATGGCGTAGTACGAGCGCTTGGGGCAAATCAGTGGACGTTGCGATAGATACTTGACTTATATGTAATAATATGCTATTATCTCAATCAGGCTTTTTTCAATCCATCAACAGAACGGAATAGCCATGAGCATCAGCTCGAACCTGACAGACACCAGCAAGCCCGCCATCGGCGGCAAGCCGCTGCCCAAGCCAGACCCGTCCAAAGCGCCGAAGAAGCACACACTGCTGATCATTGCCGTCGTGGCAATACTGAGCATCGGTGCTGCACTCGGCACGCTCGGAACCTTGTGGTTCCAGTCTATCACCGATTCGGAGCCCGAACCGCTCCGACAGATTGCCTTGATCCCCGCCGCCGGCAACAGCGAGGGGACCATCGAGGACATCTGCGGCAGCAACATCGTTGCTCCACTCACGCAGGATGGTTCGGCAACCGTGGGTAACCTGCGCGTCTCGACGCGATGGACCGGAGAGACGGCAACGATCTCGTTTGCCAACGAGAACAACGCACTTGTCTCCGCGCACTCCGTCGCGAGCATCGCGCTGGAAACCACACCGGGAGTGTTCCGCGTCGCGGAACTGACCAGTCTGGAGCGTTCTGCCTACTTCCTCTCCCTGTCCAACATGGACTGGGGACCGATGGCAGGCCGTACGGTCTACGTCTGCAAGACGTAGAGCTGCGCACAATCGATGCGCCGTGGCCACCAGCCACATAGTACCCGAAAGGGTTACTCGACAAGAGGCGTCACCCTGTGTGACGCCTCTTTAAATTGGCACGCTCAATTCATCCGATACTTGATATTATCGCTATAATATGATAAAGTATATTTATGGGTAGTAATGGAACGACGTTTCGACGTCGTGTTTTGCGGAGGAGTCGCGTGGCGATCCTCGGCGTTTCGACGGCCGCCATACTGGCAGCCACGGCCTGCGGGGCCACAGAAGACAAAGCTGCGCAAGACACACGTCTTGCACCACCGGCAAGTTACACGAAGGAGATCACAGACGAGTTCGTACGCGCCGATGGCCGCTACTGGTGCGGCATCAACTACGACCACCGCACGGTCGCCGTGAGCACCGCAAATACCAGTGGCGAAGCCTACGGCATGAAGCTCAAGCTAGACGAGTCCGGCGAAGAAATCGTCGTAACGGCTTCGTACAACGCCGACACGTTCGTCAAAGCCCTCATCGTCGGAGACAGCGAGTCTGACCAGCAGTTTCTCGTGCCAGTTTCGCCAGATCGGCAGCTCGACACCAAGTTTGAATTCGCAACCGAGGATTTCCTCGGTGTCAACGAATTCAACTGGGTATCCGCCTGCCCACGTCATGTCGGCGACCAATAAACATCCCATCCACCCCGGGGCGTTCCCGCTCATGAGACCACACCGGTTTTGTGAGCGGGGGCGCCCTCAATTCGTTTTGACTACTTTTATATAGGCATAAATATTTAATAATAAAAATAAGCATTGCTTTTTCATAGCTTTTATGCTATAGTACATTCACGTCCAAAGCGCAAGGCCTAGGACACGAAGAGAGGACAGGACATGCCCCAGTATGGAACCGCCGAGTTCACCGCAGCATTGATCGAAGAGATCGCCGCGAGCGCAGGAGAACTCGTCGTCGATTGAAGTCGGCAAGCCCAACCACCCTCAACCCGACCCTCGATACACGTACGCTGTCACACAGCGCACAACACCTACTACGCCGATTGTTCTGCGTACGTGTATCGGGTTCTACCCCTTCCACAGAGAAGGCTTTTTATTTGCCGGGGTTTACAAAAGCAGGAGTCGCTTGTAGTATTGTAACTTGCGTCTACTTTGTTACAGTAGATAGGAATACGCTTATGGCAAAAAATTTAGTTATAGTAGAGAGTCCAGCAAAAGCCAAGACGATCGAGAAATATCTCGGTAGTGATTTTCGCGTACTCTCAAGTGTCGGTCATATTCGCTCTATCGTAAAGAAAACTAAGGATGGTACGCCCCCCATCGACGTCGATAATGGTTTCAAGACTACCTATGAAATTGATCCCGATAAGAAAAAGGTTGTCTCTGAACTTAAAAGGGCAGTTAAAGAAGCCGACCAGGTATACCTAGCGACCGACCCTGACCGAGAAGGAGAGGCCATTGCGTGGCATCTTTGTGAAGTCCTAGGCCTTGATCCGCTTACCACAAAACGAATCACCTACCATGAAATATCAAAAGCGGCCGTCGAGCAAGCACTCAAAGATGTCCACAATATAGACATGAACCTTGTAGCCGCACAGCAAGCTCGCCAGATCCTCGATCGTATCGTAGGGTTTGAGCTCAGTCCAGTAGTATGGCAAAAAGTACCTGGTGGCAAATCTGCTGGTCGCGTGCAGAGCCCAGCGGTACGCCTACTTGTAGAACGCGAACGCGAAATCAATGAATTCGCTGGCTCATACCAGTTCAAAGTCACCGCGACTTTTGTACATGACAACCAAGATGTCAAAGCAGATCTACCACAGCGCTTCGACACCGAACAAGAAGCTCAGGAGTTCCTCGAGAGCCTGACTGGTGCAACATTCAGCGTGACAAATGTCACTAAAAGTCCAGCTACTCGCAACCCGGCAGGGCCATTCACTACCAGCACCTTGCAGCAAGATGCCAACGCCAAGCTTGGTTTCGGCTCAAAAGCCACCATGTCGAGCGCCCAGAAACTCTATCAAGAAGGTAAGATCACGTACATGCGTACCGATAGCACCAACTTGAGTGGTCAAGCAATCGCCGCTGCCAAAGATTTCATCTCTAGTGCATTTGGCCCTGAATATTCTCAGGTTCGCCAGTTTAAGACAAAAAACTCAAGCGCTCAAGAAGCTCACGAAGCGATTCGCCCGACGGACATGCGCCTAGAGCGGGGAAGTAGTAACGAATACGACCAGAAACTCTACAATCTCATCCGCACTCGTACACTCGCAAGCCAGATGGCACCTGCCAAGCTCGAAAAGACAACGATTACTATCGCCATTTCGACAGGCGACAAGCAATTCGAAGCAAAAGGCGAAGTGATTGTGTTTGACGGTTTTCTCAAAGTATACGGCGGTAGCAAAAAAGAAGCTGAAATTTTGCCAGCTATGGCGAGCGGCGACCAGCTTGATCTTATCACTGCAAGTGCCAAACAAGTCTTTGCCCGACCGCCAGCTCGCTACAGCGAAGGTAGCTTGGTGAAGAAGCTTGAAGAGCTCGGTATCGGCCGCCCGAGTACATATGCCACGATCATCGACACCGTCCAGACACGAGGCTATGTCGTCAAAGGCGAGGGAGAAGGCACGCCTCGAGATGTCATCGTACTTAACTACGACGGTACAGCCGTAGAGCGCGAAGTTACCCAGGAAAAAACTGGCGCAGACCGTGGCAAGCTTGTCCCTACACCAGCCGGTGAACTTATCGCTGACTTCCTAGGTGATCACTTCGAACAAGTCGTAGACTATGATTTCACTGCCAATGTCGAAGAAGAGTTCGACCGTATCGCCGAAAATCAGCTCGCACGAAACGCCATGCTCAAAGCTTTCTATACACCATTTCACAAACTCATTGAGCAATCTGGTGGTATTGACCGAAGCAAAGTTGGCGCTTCGAAAGATGTCGGTATAGATCCAAAAAGCGGCAAGCCTATCACAGCTCGCTTCGGCCGTTTCGGCCCGATGCTTCAGCTCGGAAGCGCGGACGACGAAGAAAAGCCAAAGTTTGCCCCTATGCCAAGTGGCGCCAAGATTGAAACAGTCACCCTCGAGCAGGCGCTGACTGCATTTCAACTACCCCGCACAGTAGGGCAGACAGCCGACGGCAAAGACATCAAAGCGAATATCGGCCGTTTCGGACCGTATATCCAAATAGATAAGCTCTTTGTCAGTATCAAACCGCTAGATCCACACGACATCACCCTCGAGCAGGCGCTTGAACTCTACGAAGCCAAACTCAAGACTGAGGCCGAGAAAAACATTTCCGATTTTGGTGACGGAATCAAAGTACTCAACGGTCGCTACGGCCCTTATATTACCGATGGCAAGAAAAATGCCAAAATTCCAAAAGACACCGAACCAAAATCCATTACTCACGAACAAGCTAAGCAGATGCTTGCCGATGCACCCACCGCAAAAGGCCGCTTCGCCCGCAAAACAACTACAGCGAAAAAGACCCCTGTCAAAAAAACCGCTACCAAAAAACCACGCAAAAAATAAAGCGTTGCAATTCACAAGCTATTATATTATTTTTGTCAGCGTATTTCCTACCTCGGGAGAACTCATGAGCAATCTGCCACTTATCGTGCAAATCATTTGCGGGATCGGAATCTGGATCGGGATTGGTGTCGCAGCAGCAGCAGTAGCGTGGCTTCTGCTCGGAACATTCGTGTCATTGCTGGTCGGGGGATTTCTTCCGAGCATATTCACCGGAAAGGATGGAGCAAAGAGGGCCGGCTGGTACTTCGGACTATCCGCAGTCGGCGGCCCTTTGTCTCTCATCGGAATACCTCTCGCAGTTGCCGATGAAGGCTGATATTCCCGCCCCGCAAAGAGCCCGCCCCGAAGGGGTCGATGTTGCTCTTTCGGGGCGGGCTTTTGCTTTTATAACGCATGACACGCCCACTATCAATTTAATGGTACATTTTCTTTATCATCTGAATATGTTATAACTACATACGGAACATCAGTCCATCTACCGAAAGGGCATCTGATGTCAGAGAGTGATACACGACAGCCGATTGGTCTTGAATCGATCCGGAATGGACAACGTATAGAAGTCCACCTACCGGGTAAAGATACGCAGTACCTCACCGTACAGTCCGGCGTAGGGTTCGACCACCGAGAGGGTGGAGAATCGGTCATCGATGTAGTAGATACCGTCTACAGCGATGGACAGTTCAGCACAACTGGCGAATACCGCACCGTTCCCACTGGAGAAATCGGACTCACACCGCAACGCTCCGGCCCATCTGTGGCCAAAGCGTACATCGACCGTCGAGGGAAGTGAACACTCATGGATTCACCCAAAGAAACTCGAATAAGAGGCTTTGCGTATCTACTGATACTTGTATGTGCAATCTTGGGACTAGGCATCATCACAAGTAGCGAGGGCAACCTCGCCAGAATAGTCACAGGGATAGTGGTTGCAGGTACGGGAATCTTTGTAATACCCACCCTCTATCACCGCCGGACATCACGCAGGCGCAAGTAAGCGTCGTTCCACACCCGCCACACGGCGCGAAAACCCACCTTGAGATTCTCCACGCGAGAAATCTCGGTACTCGCGCTTGAGGCGGGTTCTTTCGTTTTTTGAACATAAGCTTTATACTAGGGACAATTATGAAAAAGTGGCGGGCTACACATTCTGGATTTACTATTGTCGAATTGATTGTTGTAATTGTAGTGATAGGTATACTCGCAAGTATCAGCCTCGTCGCATACAAAGGCTTGCAGCGCCAGGGTATCGCCTCCTCACTGCAAACCGACCTCAAAAACAGCACCAGTATAATCGATATCCAAAAGGCACGCCAAGGCGTGTATCCCACTACAATACCCTCAGATATTCGACCGTCTCAAGGTGTTACACTCGCACTTACCGGCACCGGGGGGACTTACAGCGGCCTAAATGCCGTACAATCAGGAGTACTCTACCATACAATCTGCCAACAGCTCTTAGCGGAAGGGTATGGCAAAGGGCTCAATGGAGGAGGCGGGCAAGAAACCTACATCACTGGGTGTCATGTGTATGTGCACGGAGGCATTCATATTGATGGCTGGTATTCCGTCACCCTTCCTATCCCCATATCGGCAAACTCCTTGAGTTCACATTACGCGAGTAATGTACCGTACAATGCATGGTTTCCAAACAGACAGCAGATCTACCAAGACTTCGCCAACGAACTCACAAATCGCTACATCGCCAAAGGCGGAACATTCCCAATAACATCATTCTGGAGCAATCCAGGCAATATTCCCGTACCATATCAAGCTCTCCCGACCCCGACTCTCGACCCAAATGCGTCTACTTATTGCGTACAAGCCCGCCATGAACTCTACCCGGATATGGTCTGGCATATAGACAAAGACGCAAAACCCACCGAAGGCGCCTGTAGCTAAGCATAAACTCAATCTGTAGCGTATAAAACATTTATTTGCCTCTGTATATACATAAGCGCACAAAGACGTAATATAAAAAGCCTCAAAACATTGTTTACAAACAAAGTCGAAATCGTGCTATAATACGTTAAGCAGAAAATCTGTTTGACATTGAAGACACAATGTTTTATAATGATTTACATACTACACAAAGCAACCGTAATCTCAAGTGAGGCAGAGAGGAACCAAACAGATGAGCGAAGCTCCCGCGACGACAGAACAGGTTATAGATATCAAAGCAGCAGTGACTGCAATCATTGATGCTATTGAGCAGGAGCGTGAGCGTGAAATTATCACTCGTCGTTTTGGCCTCTATGAGCGCAAAGAAACACTTGAGCAAATCGGTGAACTCCTCGGTATCACTCGCGAACGTGTACGCCAGCTTGAAAAAGCAATCCTTATTCGCATCAAAATGTCAGCTGAACGTGGCGATCTACCGGATGTAACAGCCAGCGAAAAAGTTATTATCCGTACCTTGAGCGACATGGGTCGTATCGCTCGCGTCCAAGATCTCACCGATGGACTTCTCGGCAAAAAGAGCGATGCCCGCGAACGTGCACATATCGCGTTTCTCGCAGAGCTCGCACCGCACCTTACGGTCGTAAACGAGACTGACAATTACTTCCTATCTGTCGGTATCGCAGAGTACGGCGATGAGAAAAAAATTCGTAGCGAAGTGGATGCGATCGTAAAAGCCATCAAAGCCAACAAAGAGCCACTCACTATCGAAGCTCTTCACGATAAGCTCAGCTACGAACATCCAAAGCATGTCGAAGCGCTTGCAAGCGTCTCGAAGCACCTTGCGCACCTCAAAGACCTCTGGGGACTGACCAAATGGCCAACAGTCAACCCTAAAAATATCCGCGACAAGATCTTCGTCATCTTAAGCGAAGCTGCCAAACCACTCCATTTCTCAGAAATCGCCGAATCTATCAAAGACAGCGACTTCAACCGAAAAGACGTCACCACACAGGCGATTCACAACGAACTGATCAAAGACAAACGCTTTGTACTTATCGGTCGCGGCATATACGCGCTCGACAGCTGGGGTTACAGCAAAGGTACCGTGGCAGACACTATCGCCGATGTACTTCGTGATTCACCGGAACCACTACACCGCGATGAAATCGTACGCCGCGTACTAAAAAGCCGCCAGGTGAAAGAGACTACTATCTTGCTCAACTTGCAGAGCAAGCCACAGTTCAAGCGAGTAGCTAAAGCTACTTACGCACTAGCGGAGTAGGGGAGTAATCGGTAACGTTCAAGATGCGCAGTTTCGACTGCGTATTTACTTTTTAAATAAATATATTATAATATAGATAGGTAAGTACTCACACACATGAGAGGCAATCATGACAGATGTCGAGATAACCGTAGAAGATTGTGCCCATGTCATAACACCTCATGAAGCAATCGCACTGGCTAAAACAGCCCGAGAGTTAGCAGAGGATGCTCTACGGGAAGATGCAGTCAAGCCCGACTTCATCATCGAGCGAGGACTCGTCACCAAAGAAAATGTCGGGTCTGTCGCCGCAGAGCTCTATCCATTCGGCAGTCGTTCGTGCAAAACCAATACGACTCGACTCTGGAATGAGATGATTACTCTGGACAAAAAGAACTGGTCTAACATTGGACCAGACCAGTTCAAGTTTACAGTATCATGCTTTATGTGCGGAGCGGCCCTCGGTCAGTGCAAGCGACATCACTACGAACAAATCTTGGCCGTCCCTGTCAACGAGCTTTTTGGCAACGCGTATCACTTCCGCGCAGCATCACCGGCCGCCGCGACACTGTACCGACGATTGCTCGAACGCGTCAACGTACTCACCACAATTTGACCACCGCCCCGAGAAACCCGCTTCGAGCTACCAGCTCAGCCTCCTCCTCGAGGCGGGTTTTCAATTTCTGGTTGCTTTTCTCGCGTCTGCTATTCGTTAGCTTAAGTTAGAGAGCAGTGAGTATCTCGAATCAGGACTGACAAATAAAACGTTCCGGTGTATGTAACCGACAAAAAGCTCCGCTTGCAAAATTAACAGAGGTATGATATAATGAAAATCACAAATTATGACGTTTTTCGTAGAGTTTATCCAGCTCATCCTTTCCCCCTACGTATGGGTTCCCGTATGTATTATCTTGGGTGGACTCGCGCTTTGGAACAATCGCAAAATTAAGCAGATTCAGACCTACGAAAGTACTCTTTTAATTCTCGAAATCCCTCGCACAAACGACAAATCTGAGCTTGCCGCCGAACAACTCTTTGCCAGCCTCCATGGTATCTTGCGTGACGCCGAAGAGCTCAAACGTACAGGAGGCGTGCAAGAACACCTGAGCTTCGAAATCGCATCAGTAGGTGGACAAATCCGCTTCTACGTGTGGACTCCGACTACGCTACAAAGCTTTGTAGAAGGCCAGATCTATTCCCAGTACCCGACAGTCCAAATCCACGAAGCAGACGAAGACTATGTGGCGCACGAACGTCACCACAGTGTGGTCCATACCGCAGAGATTACCCTTGCGGATAGCGAATTTCTACCACTCAAGACTTTTCAAAGCTTCGAAGTCGATCCACTTGCAGGCATCACTGGTACACTCGCAAAGCTCGAAGATACTGGCGAAGAGCTATGGATCCAGGTACTCGTACGCCCTATCCCAGATAGCTGGCATAAGTCGAGCTACCAGTGGATCAAGAAAGTCAAAGAAGGCGGTGGCTTCAGCATAGCCAGCGGCTTCGATATGAAATGGTTTGGCACGCTACTCGAGGCACTTGTCAAACCTCCTGAATCTGGTGATGGTAAATCGGGCGGGCCTAAAGAAGTATCCGAACGAGACAAAACTCGTATCGCCGAAGCAGAAAAAAAAGCGACCAAGCTTGGCTACGAAGTAAAGGTCCGTCTTGCATATCTCGGTGAAAGCAACGCCAACGCCAAGTTGCGCATGCAAGCACTCGTGGGTACTTTCAAACAATTCAACAGTACAAACCTCAATGGCTTTAAGCAATCAAACAGCAGCCTCGACAAAGATGCGCTGGGCGGCTACCGTGGGCGTGTGTTTATGGCAGGGGACGGCTATATCCTCAACATCGAAGAACTCGCATCTGTATTCCACTTGCCTCACACAAACGTAGAGACACCAAATATCGTCTGGGCAAACACCAAGACAGCAGAGCCACCAGCCAAGCTTCCACTCATCACAGGCAACGAAGCTATCGATGAGAACATCTCCGCCTTTGGTCTCACAAATTTCCGCGGCATTAATCACCAATTTGGCATGCAACGCTACGACCGTTCACGTCACGTGTATATCATAGGGCAGACTGGCGCCGGTAAATCAGGTCTGCTCGAGCTGTTTGCACTCAGCGACGTCTATCACAATCAAGGCTACGCTATAATCGATCCGCACGGCGACTTTGCCATCAACAACATGAAGTTTATCCCTGCACATCGTGTCAAAGATGTCGTCTATTTCAACCCGGCCGACACCGCGCATCCTATTGGATTTAATCCGCTCGAAGTGACCGATCCAAACATGAAAAGCAACATCAGCTCAGAGGTGATCGGCGTACTCAAGCGTATGTTTGGCGAGAGCTGGGGACCACGCCTCGAGTACATCTTGCGCTACACGATCCTGGCACTACTCGATCGCCCAGAGACTACCATGCTCGACATTACCCGCATGCTTACCGATAAAAAGTTTCGCAAAGAAACCCTCGACTACTGTACAGATACAGTAGTACTACAGTTTTGGAAAATAGAGTTTGCCAGCTGGAACGACAAGTTTGTCGCCGAAGCGATCGCGCCTGTCCTCAACAAGGTCGGTGCGTTTACCGCTAACCCCGTGATCCGTAACATCATCGGCCAGCCTACAAGCACCTTTAATATCCGTGAGATCATGGACGAAGGCAAAATCCTAGTAGTGAACTTGTCGAAAGGCCTTATCGGTGAAGACAATGCAAGTATACTAGGCTCGTTCCTTGTCACCAAAATCCAACTCGCCGCAATGAGTCGCTCGGACATACCAAATGTCGAAGATCGCCGGCCATTCTACCTGTATGTGGACGAATTCCAAAACTTCGCCACCGATTCGTTTGCCACAATTCTCTCAGAAGCGCGTAAATACGGCCTCAACTTAACCGTCGCCAACCAGTATATCAGTCAGATGAGTGACACCGTACGCGGAGCAGTGTTTGGCAACGTCGGTAGCATGATTAGCTTCCGTGTATCTGCTGAAGACGCCCAGATACTCGCCCAGCAATTCCAGCCGCAATTTGAGCCAAGCGACTTACTGCAAATGCACAATCGGCATTTCATCGTGAACATGGTGATCGGAGGAGAGAAGGCTCCGGCATTTAGCGCCACAACGCTCAATCTGCCACCACCTCAAGCCGATAACTCTCACTACATCATCCAGCACTCTAGGGAACAGTTTAGCCGGTCTCGTGGTGACGTCGAGCAGGCGATAAGTGATCTCGTACGACCACCCGAACAGCTCAAGAAGCAACCAGCACCCCAAGTGCCACCACAGACCGCAATCCCTGTAGTACTCGCGCAAAAACCAGTCCACGGCACACCGGAGCCAGCACAAACCACAGCTCCCGTTGCTCAGACTCCGACCCCAGCTCCAAAAGCATCAGCAGCGCCTGATGGTACTCTGCGCATTCACCACAGCGGTCCTACTAAGACCGAGAAGAAACCTACTCCTAAGCAACGCGAAGAACCAAAGCCAGCTGCTACAGGTTCACCGACGCCAGCCCCAGTCAGCACCGGTGAACCAACTGGTGAGGCACCAAAAAAGCGCAAACGCAAACGAACTCGCAAGAAAAAGCCAGCAGCTACTGAAGTAGCTGAGTAGTACAGCGTAGCGCCAAGCGTAACGTCGCTACGCGAGCGGCATTGACCCATAAATCGTAGCAGCAGCGCAGAACGAGCGAAAGCGTGCCGTTGGCGAACTCATGGCCCCTAAGTTTATTTACGTAACCAGCGAAATAGTTTGCGAGGGATTTTGGTAGGAATCTCTGTCAGTACAGTCAGAGATGAAGGAGGGGAGAGCTCTTCGAGAAGTTTTAGTAGCTGGCCTGGCTTCGCTACCGTATGACGAGCAGCCGTGTCCACCTGTCCAACCTTAATCGTCACTGCGCTCGGATCATCCTGCAGCTCACGAAACATATCTTCATCGGTATAATCGTCACCAGCGCATAGCACGAAATCAGACGGATACATGCGCCTCAGCTCCCGCACGACACTCCCTTTAGTAATAGCGCTTGGCTTTACTTCAACGATATTACGACCATCGTGTACGTTTACATCGTCATCTGCGAGTAGTTCAGTTAGCTCACGCTTAAGTTCGCTTGCGCGCTTGAAAGCGATATCTGGCTCAACATTAGTATAGTGCCATACAAGCGCATGATCTTTTTCCTCGATCTCCGACCCGTTGGTACGGCTAGTGTATTTTTCCATCACTGTGCGTATGCGTTTTTTGTCTTTTTTAAAGCCACTATCAATCTCTTCCCATTTGCGGCCATACCGCTTCCATGCACCATGCTCTGCGGCCAGTACCAACGGTAGGCCTACAAACCAGCTAGATAATGCACGCCGAGTGCGACCGCTTACTATCGCGACCGTGGTATTTGGCTGGTCACTGAGTACTTTGAGCGTACGCCAAACACGAAGTGTCGGTGCGGCTGCAAGCGGAGAAGGAGTTTTTACAAATCCACGAAGTGTGCCGTCATAATCAAGTATTATCAGACGATGACCCGCCGTGCGGTAGCGCGTTACAAGACGTTGCCGCTGCGTGAGTGAAAGCTGCTTGCGTGAGCTGCCTTCGCGCTTGGCGACAGTCTCGAGATCACCCATAAACTCCTTGCCCCAATTTTGCACAGTCACAACACTTAGGCGTTTTTGCATCGCGCTTAGACGTTTTTTCTGCTCGCTCATAGGCATCGATAGAGCATTGTGAGTAGCCTCACACACAGAATGTGCGTTATTTGGATTTATACTAAGTGCTTCTGGCATTTCATCGATTGCACCTGCCATCTCACTTAGTATTAGCACACCACCGCGGCGCTTTTTGCTTGCTACATACTCTTTGGCAACAAGATTCATGCCATCGCGGATAGGAGTCACTAGCATAATATCTGCACGCGCATAGAGCGCGACAACCTCACTAAAAGGCCTGTTCTGAAACTGATATGAAATCGGAGCCCAGTCTACGGTGCCGTACGTACCATTGATACGACTCACCGTGCGCTCTATTTCGTCGCGTAGCTGCTGATACGCCTGTACTCCGGTGCGAGAGGGTACGGCAATCATCAGAAGCTTCACTTTGCCGCGATGTTCGGGGTGAGTTTCAAGCAGAAGCCTAAATGCCTCGAGGCGTTCGGGTATACCCTTCGAGTAGTCGAGTCTGTCGACGGAGAGGATGAGCTTTTGCTTACCATATGCATCGTCCAGCTGCTTGAGTGCATCTTTTGTTTCTTTGGCATCCAGCTGTGCACGAAATTTGGCGTAATCGATCCCGATAGGGTAGGCGGAGGCTTTGACCATTCGGCCTTCATACTCGAGCATACCATTTGAAGCCGACACACCCAGAAGCCTCCGACAGCTATCGAGAAAGTGTTGCGCATAGTCGTACACATGAAAACCGATCACATCCGCGCCCAAGAGGCCACGTAGCAGCTCTTTACGCTGAGGGAGTAGGCGGAAAATCTCAAAACTAGGAAAGGGAATATGCAAGAAGAAGCCAATCGTCGTCGCACTTGCGCGCTCACGAATCATACCCGGAAGTAGCATGAAGTGGTAATCTTGAATCCAGATTCGCGCATCTGCAGCGGCGACCTGAGCCGCCACATCAGCAAATTTCTCGTTGACGAGTTGATACGCATCCCAATATTCCTGAGGATAGCGTGCAACACTCTGAAAATAGTGAAACAGCGGCCACAAGGTGTCGTTTGCATAGCCTTCGTAGTACAGTTCCACCTCTTTTGCTGTGAGAAATACAGGGTAACAGCCTTTCTCCTGAAGTTTCGCTGTAATTATCTCGCGTTCTTCGTCACTCAAGGTGTCCGCATCTATGCCCGGCCAACCTACCCATATCTTATTTTCTACCTCAAGTGAGCTCATGGCCGTAGCCAGGCCACCGCTACTCGCGTCAAACTTGAGTTCACCGTCTTGCCGTGAAACGCTCACAGGTAGACGATTTGAGATTATGACGGTCGAAAAGTTACTCATCAGTATCACCATTATAGCGCACGTTGAGCATACAGTATAATAAGCAGATTCTCATGGTTCAAATATATTGTGTGTTGTTGTACAGTACAGTCTTCTCACCAAAGATTCTATATCGACACGAAAACACCCACCCTTACAGGCAAATGTTTTCGCCTACAAAGGGTGGGGGTTGGTCTAAAACGGCACGACGTGCGGATACATCTTCGACATGAGTCGGAGTGAACCACGAGCAGCTCTTGGAGCCTCGGCAAACTGACGTTCATGCTTGGCTGCAGCGTCGCTCACGTAGAATCGTGCAGTGTCGATGTCGTATCGCACTTGTTTGCGAAGTACCGCATGACGCGCCAATCTTACGCTGGACAGCCATCTTAATCGCATGTCCATGTCCACTGTCATCCCACGCTGAGCGAGCAGCTCTATGAGCACACGAGATTCCAGCTCATCATGCAACTCATCAAGCGCCACGCGTGCGTTGAGTCCGTCTTCGCGATCGATAATCCGGCACAACTCATGCTCCAAGCTGATGTGACCCTCATATTCAGATCTGAACAGTTCCACATGACTTGGCCACCAATCTTCTCCCAGTACGGATTTCGAGTGGAGTACAAACACACTCCACATGGTGTCGACGTATCGGCCGTAGTACGAACTCACACGCTCAAGCATACTCACATGAGCATCTTCTACTTTCATAAGTGCATCAATGCTATGCATCTCGCGCCTCCTGTTTCGATAAGACCACCGGCTGACCGGATAAGATTACTATACCACAATGTGTATATACGACCATAGGTGTTACAATACGGCCATGGCTAAACAAAATCACCCTAAAAAACTCAAAGACATCAAGGGTCCGATCGCTCGTGCAGAGTTGCAACGTGCGCACTATATCATCACCGTGCTAGCTCTTGCACTCACTGTGCTAGTGGCACTCAACATAGTAGAGCCTGTACAGTTTGATGCGCTACTCGGATCTATCGCCTCGGCACTTCTCATCGTTGTGGCTGGTGTATCACTAGTTATAGCCGTAGCACTAGGCCGGCTGAAATAGGCTACTCGAGCATGCCTCAGGCTTTTATCGACGAAATCATTTAATTAATTCGATGTCTTCGTGCTAAAAATCTCGTAGCATCTAGAGATACTTGTGTCGCAATATCTTTAGGTATAAGTGATTATTATCGCCAACTCGCCAGAAGCCCAAGGAGAACCCTCTACTTCTTGCAAAAAACTCAATATCTACTATGATAAATCACAAGAGGTGCAATGAGCGAACTATTTTCTACCAATAACCATCTAGATACCATAAGCATGGCACACGATATCATACTACATAATGGTGATCGCGTGTCCGACCCAGAAACTGGTAATGATTTCATAAGGTCCTTAAGCTGGGATGGCCTGGATATCGAGGGCAATCTTTGGTCCGCCACACTTACGACTAGCGGACTATATTCAAGTAATTATTACGCGCTCGATCTGCGCAGTATGACAACGAGTGACTCGCATCGCCTCCAGTACAACTGTATACAAGATAAATATACGTATGAGTACCCCGCAGGGGAGATCGTCGCCAACACGACCGAAGAATCGGTAACCCGCAATATGCATGGCTGGCTTGCACTGTGCCCAAGTCCGGATGCCATAGTATACGACGCCGAGGGTAAGGAGCTAGAGCGACAGCGAGAGTTTGAAAAGATAGGTGCGCAAACTGCAATCGAGGAGGCGCTTTCCACCTCCGAAGGACGCGCAACATTTATAGATCTCACTATGGCAGTGTATCCAAACCAAGCTGACCCCCTATATGAGCGATTCTATAACTTAACAAGACGTCCAGAAGCCTCGTTTTCCGTAGGCCGCACAGCAATCCGAGCAGCTCTCGAGCTGAGAGTCGGCGAGTCTATACCTAGACGATAAACATCGGGCTACTCCTGCTCCCGAGTGCTGTGAATATTCCTTGACGCATATATAATGTCCACGCCAATCCTGGTATACTATAAGCATATGCAGCTAGACTCCTCCTTATACGGTGTTGATGGCGAATCGGTGACAGATCTCGCTCCAGCTCTTAATTTTGATGCGCTCATGCCTCTCATTGTCACTAGTGCTGTAGTGACAGGGGTTTTGACAATCCTGTTTCTCGTATATGTGATCTTCAATTCTATTCGGCACTATAAGGTTGAAAAAGCCACGATCGAGATGCAGAAAGACATTCGCCGCATGCGAGAGCTTATGGAGCGGGGGAGTATATCAACTGCGCCTCTACAGACTCCTCGTACCGACCTGATCGCCCACACCCCAGCCGCTCCGACTTCAGCGACAGCCATCGATCCCGAGGAGGATGCACTACTCGCACGGGTTGAGTCTGAATCTTCCCGGGAAGCATGAACCCACCACGAGCACGGCTGAGATACTACGGTGCACTATGGGGTATTGCTGGGATTGTCGCACTACTTAGTTTTGCAATCTTCAGGCTAATCCCTTATGGAATCGAAGCCATACGTTATGATCTCACCCCTGTGCAGTGGCTGGTTCTCGTCGTTTGGAGCGGATTTATGATCGTCACAGAAGGACGCGATGGGTTTGCACGACGCCTAGCACCACGGATTGCCACCAGAGCTCAGCAGATCAAAGTAGATGGAGATATCGTCTCCATACTGCTTGCACCACTGTACTGTTTTGGCTATTTCCGAGCCCCAGTACGCCAGATGATCGTAAGCTATGCTGCAATTATAGTTATCATCATTGCTGTCGTCATCGTTCATCAATTCCCACAGCCGTGGCGGGGGATAGTAGACTGCGGGGTAGTGCTCGGCCTCTCTTATGGCATCGTAGCGATTATAGCCAAATGCATATCCGCGGGGATTCATACACACACTTCATCTACACACTAACCATTTCTAAGTCATGACACAAATATATCTTCACACAGACAAAGCAGGGGAGAGCTACCCTATTTTCATGCAGCCGCCAAAAAAAGCAAATAAACCGCTACCCTGGCATCACTACCTACTCAGTATGTTTCAACAACATATAGAACATAAGTAGAACTAAAGTTTTACAGCAATATATTACAGGAAGTACTTGAAACGATTCACAAAACACGCCTTAGTCTGCACACAAAGATTCATACATAGACAATACGTACGAGACAGACCACACATAGACTAATCGGGAATTAGCACACATGAGCCACAAGAGAGTACTGATATAGCCGCAAATAACAATATGTAACTCAGAATCACAGAAAACGTAAGCATAATAGACGCACACACATTCAACTTTCACATCACAATCTAACGTCGCACAATATATCTTTTACGACTCATAATGAATACTCACAGGTTGAATATGAACACATCTAGAACAAATATATAATTCGCACTTCAAGTAGAGGAGTGCTCGTTATTGTTTCTATGCACAATGACAGTCAAAGCTATCTGTATCCATACATGTAGACTTTACAGCGCATCCACATGACCTGCATGCACAGCAGCAACACCCAAAGTAAGCCTCTCGGCCAACATTGTCGATCGTACACCAAGTCAGTCTATTTGACTTTTATATGAATATTTGACATTATATAGTTTTTCCACAGGAATATGTTTTTTGATTCATGGTACGAATATTGTCGGGGTCAGATTTTTATCAAGGCATGGACTAGAAATGCCCAACCTCCACCAACCCCACTACTCCCCACCCCTCAATCATCCATAGTTATATATTTGACTTTTATATAATTTTATATCTAAATATATATTTTTAGAAATAGAACAATTATAGAACAACAGACGAAGGGGCAGGTAACCCTGTACTCCTCACCTCTTTGCGCCCTCTGCCCTACTCCCTAAAGAATACTTTGCCTTTAACACGTAGGTCGATGTACTGTGGCTTTCGCCCTTGCTTATCAAAGAATGCGATTGCCCTGCCCATATCTTCAACTTGCTCACCTACCGCACGATCTATCGACATAATAATTGGATACTCATGGCCATCGACAGTGAGCTGCACCTGGCGAGATGTACCGGCTGGAATAGCCGCTTGCGTAACATTTAGGCCGCTTTTCTCGGCAAGTGCAACAGCCTTACCTACAAAGGTCAAGAAGCGCGCGCTCGCAATAGCAGTGCCAGAAGTATGCTCCACACCACTGTTGTCGACAATCTTGACCTCTGGATTGTCATGAGTATTTTTTGTAAACGAAACACCGTGTGAGTCAACAAAATATAATTTATCATCTACCTGCCAGCTAACAACTGGTTTACGCAGCGTAATAGCAAAACTAGAGGTCACAGGCTCAACATATCCACCAGGAACAATATTTTCAACTTCTGGCAATTTAGCGATCACAAATGCGTTAAGCTTGTCTGAATCAAGATTAAAACGGACGCGCTCCAGTGGATTCTGCGTCAGGTAATCTTGAATCGCCTGCTCATACGCTTTCGTAGATTGAGCTCGTGCATCTCCACTAAACTCAACATGCGTACTTGCCGTGAACTGCTGCAGAAATATGAGTAGCGCGACAACTGCAATGAGCGAGATACTCAAAATCAACGAGAGCTTACGTCGTAAATTCGTCAGATGATGCACTTTTTCGCGAGGAGTGGCGTTGTTGAGGGCGCGCGTATCTGCGGCACGTAGAGTGTGGCTCGTGCTACCAGCTAGTGTCCGACCACGTTTGTACTGGACAGATTGACGCTTGCGCTCTTCTTGACGTTGCTCACCCCCATCTTCAAACGAGCGCCGACGACGAGGTGGCGCGGCATCTTGAGAAGACTTGCGTGAAAAAACCGACATAATACTTATGCATATTGTAGCAGTTTATTGATTAGCTCGCTATCCATTATTTGCAGCGATAATGAGCGTAGCAAGATCGCTCGCCGCCTTTGGCCTAGCAAATACATGCAGTGCTTCTGCAAGCTGTTCGCGATGTGTTGGAGAGTGCAGTATCTCTTGGACTGTCTTTGTAAGCGAACTAGTGTCTGCGAGCTCTTCATCACGCACAACTATCACTGCATTTGCCTCCTGAAACAACTTCGCATTAAGCTGTTGATCCCCGAGCTGACTTGCTGGGACTGCAATTGTAGCCCGCTTGAGTCCAGCGAGCTCCTGCAGCGCAGTTGCGCTTGCTCGAGTGATAACTAAGTCAGCTGCCGCCATCGCATCGTGTAAGCCGTATACAAACTCCTCGGCACGATAATTCGCAATTCCTACACCTTTTTCTTTCGCTCGTTCAATATTACCCTTGCCCGTAATGTTATATATAACGATAGACTCACCAAGCGTAGGTGCAAGACTCGCCATTGCATCATTGATGACAGTAGAGCCCAACCCCCCACCAAATGCAAGTATCAGCTGCTTAGAAGAATCAATACCCAGCGCATTCTTGAACTCCAATTGTTTTTGAGTAGAAACTGGAGAGTATTTTTGGTCGATTGGCACACCAGTATAGTGGCTTTTTACAGGCGGATACGAATAATTCTCAAGTGGAAAACCAGTAGCGATTACATTTGCAAATCGAGCAAGGAGCCTGTTCGTAAGTCCAGGGCGCACATCAGAGTCATGAATAACAAGTGGCCTGCGTAAGCACCATGCGGCAAACCCCACAGGTAGGCATACGAAGCCGCCTTTCGCAAACACAACATCGGGTTGGAATTTTGCTATCAGCACAAGGCTCTGCACAAATCCGACAACAACCTTGAATATATCTATAATGTTTCTGCCAACTATGCTAATATGCGCAAAATGTTGCCAAAGAGACAGATGTGCATATCTTCTAAGCTTGCCCGAGGTAATCGTTTTTACTTCGATCGGTACAGAGACCGTAGCCATGATACCCCTAGATTGAGATTCAAATGCCTTGTCGCAGACGAATAGTACTGTAAGTGAATCGGCAGGTAACTGAATAGCTAGCTGCTCAACGACTGCGGCGACTGGCGTAACGTGGCCGCCCGACCCCCCGCCTACTGCGAGTACCTTCATCTGCATCCTCCTTTATTTGTGTATGTACAGTATAGCGTGAAATCTGAAAAACTACACCTAAGGCGGCGGCAATAAACAGCATACTCGTACCACCAAAGCTCAAAAACGGTAGCGTAATACCTGTCAGGGGCATCAATCCCGTCATTGCTGCGACATTGATCACGACATGCGAAGCGATCCAACCGAACACTCCCGCAACTATGAGTCGGTATTCGGGCTTCTCGAGCCTATCGACAAGTCGCAAGATTCGTAATAGCAATAAATAGAACATAGCCAAGATAAACACAAGTCCGATAAAACCAAATGTTTCGCCGAGTATGGCAAATACCGAGTCGTTGATAGCCTCTGGTAAATAACCTGCTGCCTGTACGCTATTACCGATACCAACACCATCGATACCTCCGCTCCCAATAGCAATCTTGGCGTGTGCAATATGATATCCAGATGGATCATCGATCGATGCCTCGTCCCCCTTTAAAAACGTCGTAACACGATCTATACGGTGCGGTGCGGTGATAATCATCAAAAGCCCCGCCGCCAACAGTACGGCCAGTAGTATCACACCGAGCTGCTTCTTCACACCTGATACCACAAACATAGAAATCACGATAGCAAACATCGCGATACCAGTACCCAGATCTTTCTGCAGCACTATTACGAATAGCGCTGCCACACCCATCAAGACTGCTGCAGGAATAATTGTTTTTTCGGTATCGTTAATCAATCCTGCGCGCATACGAGATGCAAGGAATCCACCAAGAAAGATTAGTATGCCGAACTTCAAAAACTCAGCTGGCTGAAAGGTGCCTATCCCTGGAAGTACAAACCAACGACATGCACCAAGTGCACACTGCGTAATAGCCTCTACATGCACGAGATTACCGAGCAATGCGAGGAGTGCGCACGCTGCTATGCCAATACTAAGAATTATCGCCTTGTGCCGAAGTAACACATCAACCTTTAAAAGATATGCAAACACGAAGAACGACACCACGGCGATCATGACACTTGTCCCCTGTTTGATTACAAAATACATACCAGATAGATTACTGCCGAACGATTCATTGAGTACATTTGCACGCTGCGGGCCAATCGCAAAGATAATAATAAGGCCTACAATCACAAGTATCAACGTGTACATCATGATGCGATGATCTGGATTGTGACGTCGCACCAGACCCTGAGCACTCGTGCGTACTTGGCGCAGTGAATCACGCATAGGTTAGTCTCTTTTTGTTATTGTTTTTTATATGTTGTGTCATGTTGCTATGCCCTTGGCTGCAGCTGGTAATAGCCGAGCATCCAGTTTGATAAATCTGTAAAAATCGGCATCGCATGCTTGTTACCTTCAAGGTTCATGTTTTTGCCTGATACTTGCACCATTATAACGTACTTAGCCTCTGCATCAGTCCCGCCGAAGCCAAGATATGTACCGACCGTCTGACTGTTGATGTATTCTCCGTTTTCAAGTGTCTGTGACGTACCCGTTTTACCACCTATGTAGTAGCCAGGTGTATCAGTATTTGTATATCCAACGCGAGCCTGGTGAATCATCTCTTTTGCCTTCGCAGATGCACCTGGGCTAATTACATTTGGTCGTGCAGTGGAGTTGTTTTCTGGCTTCAACTTACCGCCATCGTACGTGCCAGCGAGTACCGTTGGTGAGTGATATGTGCCTCCGTTGATTATCGCAGAAAACCCAGATGCCACTTGCATCATTGTGACATTGAGCCCTTGGCCAAACGCCATGTTCGAGTAGCGCACGGCGTTACCCTGTTCTTCTTCTGGTGATATTAAGATACCTTTTTGCTCGTTGGCGATTTCGACGCCCGTACGCTCACCTAGACCTAGCCTGTTGTGAAAATATTCATAAATTGTATCACGCGATGTCTTGTTAATACGTTCGCCGTCACCAAGTCGCTGCGCAATTGTGACCATACCCGTGTTGAGTGAGTTGTTGAGCGCAGATTGCATAGTAATTGTACCCGTAACACCTTTGAGTGCATTAGTGATAGTACGGTCTTCTACCTTAATCTTGTCAGTGTTATAAAAAGTAGAATTTGCGTCTATCACACCTTTGTCGATACCTGTAGCGATCGTAAATGTCTTAAGTACCGAACCTGGCTCATACGGCTCAGTTGTCGCAATATTGCGAAACACCTGTTCGTCTTGTACATTTGTGAAATCAGCTGGGCTATACGTAGGAAAATCAGCCAAAGCCAACACCTTCCCGGTCGCCGGGTCCATGACAAGCACGCTTCCGTGAGTAGCGCCAGAACGCTGCAAACCAGCAAGTAACGCTTCCTGCGCCTTTGCCTGAATATTTCGATCAATCGTCAACACGAGATTATCGCCATTGACCGGCTCTTGACGAATATTGTCTTTGCCGATAGAGAGTGGTACGTTTGCCACGTCTGTCACAGACTTCAAAATGCCATCTGTGCCCGTTAAGCGATCATTGAGCTGCTGCTCGATGCCGTACTGACCTTTACCCTCGTTGTTCACAAAACCAAGTGTCTGGGCTGCCATCGCACCCTCTGGATACACTCGCTTAGACACACGCTGAAAACCAATACCCTTGAGGTCTTTATCCTTGATAAGTTCTGCTTGTCGAAGCGTTACATTTTTCGCAAGCACACGGTACATGGATTTTTGCTTCTTGCCATCTGTGAGATTTTGCTCAATGTTGTCAACAACTAGATTGCCGCCAGCAATATCACGCACCACCTGCGCAACTTGTGTCGGCTCATCAACAACCATCGGATCTGCAAATAATGTATATACCTGCTGATTCATGACAAGAGGCACTGGAGTGTCCCCATCAAGCGCATACACTGTCCCGCGACTCGCCGGAATAACAAGTTTCTTTACCTGCTCTTCTGTGGCAAGTGCTACATAGTGATCATGCTGGATAACTTGCAAGAAAAAAAGCCGCAATACAATCACTACCATCGCTCCCGTAAGAAGCATGGCCAAAAAACCCGATCTGGTTATGTGGCGTAGTGCGTGCGGCATAAACTCTTTCTATTGTAGCGTAGTTATCGAACGTATTCAGTACTTGGCTGCGTCATTGCCTTAGCAACATCGCTATTCTTGACAGATTCAAGTGAACTGAGGCGAGCATTTTCGACTTCTAAGTCAGCTTTTTTAGTAGCAAGTTCGTTGATCTTGCGATCAAGGTCGCTCGCTTGGTAATCGTAAGACGCTGAGCCCGAGGCTTGCGTGAGATAAATGAGTCCTAGTACAAGGATCATCAATGCGACGAGAATCGTGTGCATGACAGGCCCCAATTTGACTGGAGAAACAAACCGAGCGGTGTTCTGATTGCGCCCCCAGCTTTGCTGACGCCGAGCTGCGTACGTGGCGGTACGAGTGTAAGACATTGTGGTGGTATCTTTCTGTTTTATATTTTTGTGTCGTATTGTGGTGACCACCTACCCGTAGGTAGGTGGTCGTGTTGAGTTATTTAACCTTTACAGCTACTGATTGAACAGCTGTGTTGGCTTTTTGTACTTTGATGTGGATTGGCATAATAGCTTCTCCCTTTCTTTTGTGTTTATTTTTTCACTGCTCCACGTAGCTTTGCACTACGCGATCGCGGATTGTGAACATCATAGGTGGCACCGTCGAGTGGTTTTTTGTTTAGCAAGTGCAGCTCGGCTTCAAAGCCAGCCTCAGCCTGTTCTTTAAAAAATTGCTTAACCAATCTGTCCTCGAGACTATGGAAGCTTATCACCCCTACTCTACCGTTCTGGTGTAAAAGGCGTGGTAGGAGTGGTAAAACCGCTTCCACTTGCGCGAGTTCTTGATTAACCTCGATTCGCAGTGCTTGAAAGGTGCGTGTAGCAGGATGGACGCGTTGCCATTTGCCACGATGAAGGTGCGCGATCATATCAGCAAGTTCCTTGGTGGATGAGAATGGTCTTCCGTTTACTATTTCGGCAGCGATTCTTCTTGCGAAGCCTCGCTTTTCTTCTCCGTATCGCATGATGATATTGAACAAAGCATCCTGTGAATAAGTATTCACAATCGTCTCTGCACTCGTAGTTTGACTACGATCCATCCTCATGTCGAGCGGACCCGATTTAGCAAAAGAAAACCCTCGCTCGCCTTGATCGAGTTGTGGTGACGACACTCCCAAATCCACAACTACGATGTCAAACCGTTTCTGCTCGGCGAGTAACTCGTGAGCAGCGCTCACGAAATCGGTCTGTAACAACCGTACGCCTTGTTCGGAAAATCGTTGGAGATGGCCTATGGCGTACTCGTCGCGATCAACTAATGCAGAATCAGTGTAGTTTTCTGTCTTCTCTAGAAACGCCTCGGCATGACCACCGTAACCGGCAGTCAAATCGAGATAGCTCTCCCCTTTTTGAGGTTTGAGCAAATCAAGCGTCGCTTCAAGAAGTACAGGAACATGTAGCTCGTACTCTTTCGAGTTACGAGACTGTGGTGGAACGTGTTCTTTTATACTCATATCCCTACCAGTATACCTGATAAGGACTCGAGATCACCAAACTGACAACGTGGCTGTGTTGTTTGTTTTTGTGGTGTGTTTGTTTTTTTCATTAGTCGGTGACACCTATATGTATAAAGTTGACGTGCAACCGTTATGAGGTGTCACAAGTGAGAGACTTATGTGTGAGGTGGAGTTTTTTTGGGAGGTGTGTTTTTTGAGAAAGGTACGCCGAATTGATTTTACGTGACTTCGGAAGGGTCACACCACGCTGCCAGATTGGCAGATCTCGAGAGTTTCTTCTGATAATTTCTATTTGTTAAAGTGCGAGCGATATAGCGTCTACTAGTCAGCTGCTTCGATACGCCAGTACAACCCTGCTCGTGTTGCCACGATATCTCGGCTGATGCTTGCGTAGTCGAGCAAATGTTGCTCTAGTTTGACTCGGCCTTGCTTTTGGTCGAGCTCATCGATAGTTTTGCCTCTTCGGAATTTGACGTTCAGATCAGCGATCTGTTCATCGAGGACACTACCTTTGAGTGCGTACTCTACTTCCCTGTCCCACACGTCTTGTGGATACAGATGTAGATAATTCTTAAACCCTCTAGTGATGACAACTCCGCTGGCAAATTCTTGTCGCAGCTCGGCTGGGATGGTAAGTCGGTGCTTGTCGTCCAGCTTTCGCTCGAAGTAATCTACCGTTGCCACTCTGATTCCTTTTCGGGCTTAAGTGTTGATTGTTGTGGTTTTAGTGGACTTGTTTGTTTTTGTTCGTATGCTTTACGTTTGCCACTGGACTCATCATACTACCCACTTTTACCCACCGCAACCCCCATTTTTGACTTTTTTGTCAGTTCCACGTCTCGTTATCCACACTTCTGTGGATAAGTTTACGCTACAACAGAGTAAATCCCCCGCCAAAGGCGGGGGAACTTTTCACAAAAATACCACGTTGTACTATCGACTACCGACCAAAAACGAGGGCTGAAATCGCATAATCATACTGCGTAGTCACTTGTAGTAGAATCCATGTGATCAATATAAACATGTTTATAAGTAGCGATACGATCAAGACTGCATTGCGCACATCTTCACCAATAGTCATCTCGACGATACGCTCTTCGGCCTCAGCGAGCAATACTTTGTCTTTTGCTAGCTGCTTCTCATCTTTTGCAAGACGAACTGCCAATGATTGTTTTTTAGGTGCTGTTTTTGTAGTTGTTTTTTTGGTTGTGGTTTTTGTTTTCTGTGTCATCGTACTAGCAATATTAGCATAGTAGTTATGCTTTGTCAATCCCCTACCCTGTCTATAAAACATACCTTACAACAATTAGTAATATCATTGCGTAATCACGCACCCAACTATCGCTGTTACTTCTCGAGTCTATATACCCAGAAAGAGCAGACTTTAAAGGCTATCTATAACTTCACGTAGTGTCGTGACATGCATCACATTACTAGGCACATCACCAAGCTGGGCTGGCAACGCTGTCGCAAGATCCAACACTTGATATCCCATCGAGGGCTTACTCGGAAAGCCCTCAAAACTTGCAGCCTTGTCGTCGATCAGTACAATCTTATGAGCAGTACCCCCGCCAAACTCCTGTGGCAAATGAAATAACCCGTCTTCTTTGAGCCAGCTGGAAATCAGCAATCCTTTGTGCTTATTTGTTGTGACGATACGATGTACATGATTGAAGCCTGCCGCAGCTAGTTTAAGGTGCTGCCACATAGGATTACCGTACGTCAGAATACCGTGGGACAGTTGATTCTGATTCAGTACATGTAGTAGCTCGCTTGCCCCCGGGAGCAGCATATTGAGTGCTCGCGATTCATGAATAAACTGCTTCTGTAAACGATCCCATATATCTAGCTGATCTTGGTCAGCCAAATGATTGCGTACGTAACTCGCCGTATCAAATGAATCACCTTTTGCCTTTACATCAGTGTCGATCTTCTCCACCTGCGAAAGTGGTAATACGATATACTGATTTGTAATTTCGATAAACACCTGCAGCAACTTATCACTGTCAGCCAGCGTTCGATCGAAATCAACGATATAGAATGTATCGGTACTACTTGTTGGCTGCACGAGAGTATTCATATAGCTTGATTATAGCATTTGCCACCGCATCTGCGTCATGGCGAATGAACGAGCGTGTAACAGGCAGTTTGTCGGCTTCGTGTACTGGCTGCAGATCACTACTCAAAAACTCACCCGCATATGCCTGGTAATGCGCGTCTTCGAGAGCTGCCGTATCTACCTCTACTGCATACGATCCTTCGAACTCTTCGTAGCGTCTTGCAAGCTCCTCGGTTGGCATCTGCTGATTGTATAACACGTAGTCCAGCACTGGGGACCCGATGAGTCGCTCGATCTCGGCAGCATGATCACTCACGCTAAAACCTTCTGTCTGCCCACGTTTGGTTACGAGATTTGATACATAGACAATAGGCGCAGTGGTTTGCTCAAGCGCATCCGCAATACCACCAATCGCAAGCAGTGCACCGAGCGAGGTATACAGGTCGCCTGGTGCGAGTACGACCAAATCCGCTTGCTCGATTGCTTTGAGGGCAAGTGGATTAGCTGAAGCACTCGGCTCAAGCGAAAGCTGTGCAAGACGTGGATCGTTTTTGAAGTAGTCTGCGTCTATCACCCTCTCCCCATGCAATGTCAAACTCGCATCTGGCCATTCCATCTTGAGACGTACGTTATCAAGCGTTGCCGGGATAACCGTGCCGTTGACGCGAAGTATCTCGGAGGCGGTTTCTACGGCCTCACTGAAATTCCCTGTGGCTTTCTCGAGTGCCGTAAGTAAGATATTACCAAATGAGTGTCCGCCAAAAGTACCCTCTTCAAAACGATAATTAAATAGATCGCGAATTTTTGGTGAATCACTGAGCGCCACGAGGCATTGACGCACATCTCCTGGCGGCAATACGCCAAGCTCATCCCGAAGCACACCGGTGCTTCCGCCGTCGTCAGCCATACTCACTATCGCAGCAAGCTGCGAAGTGTGGTTTTTGAGTGCCGACAGTAGCGTAAAGCTACCAGTACCACCGCCGATAACAGCGATTTTAATCTCAGTACGAGCAAACGGATCATTCATGATTCTTCCTTTTCTGCCTTCCGCAGGCGCTTGATGACTTTTCCAAACCAGACTGCGCTAGGACGAAGTTTACGCTCCATCGTGAGGTAATTTACCTGCGCTAAACCAAATCGAGGCCAGCGGCCACTGTCGAGTTCGATATTATCGAGCAGGCTCCAGTGTAAATAGCCAATCAGATTCACGCCTTCGCTCTGCGCGGCAAGCATTGCACGAATCGTCGCTTCGATCCATGCTTGGCGCTTTTCATCGCGGGCATCGGCAATACCGTTTTCTGTAATCAAAATCGGTAGTTTGTATTTGTCGTGAAGTCGCACGAGTGCGTGCTCAATATTGTCCGGGCTAATTTCCCAACCCAAATCACTGTGGTGCTGCTCTGGGTTGTGAATGCGATAACCGTATACACGGTAGCTACGGTAGTAATTTATACCCAAGAAATCACAGTTTTTATATACACGCTTCAGGTAATAATCGTCGTGCACGTATTGCATAAAAGATGCACTCAGCTGGCTAAGCCATGCATCATCGCCCGCATAGATATATGCAGTATGGTAGGCGATTGAAACCTTCATGCGAGGTTTAAGCTTATAGATCAACACTGCCGCCTGATTGTGTGCGCGAATAAGATTGTTCATCACCGCCAAAGTCTTCCAATTGCTCTGAGTATTTGGTGGCCATGCGCCTTCATGATAACTACGCTCAGAATAAATGTTTGGCTCGTTGATAGTAATTGCGTAGCGAACATTCGTACTGAGCTCTTCCATCACTTTTTCAACATATCGCAGGAAATACTTGATGTTAGCGCGCTTTTCAAATCCGCCCTTCTCGGCGAACCAGACTGGCAACGTAAAGTGAAAAAGAGTCATGACCGGCTCAATACCACGCTTATGAAGCGTGTCTATGTATGTCTTGTAGTGCGCGATAGCCTCGACATTCCATGCACCCTCTTGTGGCTCGATACGTGACCACTCAATACTAAAGCGAAACGCATTCATGTTGAGGTCGCCGAGCAAATCAAAATCCTGCTCGTAGCGCTTATAGTGATCGACCGCTCGTCCAGAAACATAGTTTGCCGGATTTGTCGCTAGCTTAGATGTATAACCCCATGAAGATAGATCACCATATTGATACAAGGCGCGAGCGGCAAGTGCGCGAGCATTTTCAAGCTCCCACACGCTCCATGTGTTGTGATTGCCCCCCTCTACCTGATGAGCCGAGGTGGCTGCACCCCAGAGAAAGTGTTTTGAAAACGTTTGAGGCGTTTTTGGCATACTCATTATTATAACACTAGGAGATGCGAAGATAGTTGGCTTACCTATATTTGCTATCAAATACCGTGCCTCTTATGGTGTATGATATCTATATGGTTACTCTTCTGCTCCACACGCTTTGGCGTATTCTGGTTTTTTCAATTGGTGGTGTAGCTATCTGGTTTATTGTGTTTGAAATAGTCCCCTATGCTGACAAGCGCCTTCCGACCTTTTTTGCTATCTTGATAGCGTATTGCCTACTCGCCTATCTCGTTATACCAGCGTTGTTTCGCCTGTATCATGTCATCGTGAAGCATGATCATATTCCCCTGTATGTAACTACTGGTGATGGCTGGGCTTCGGATCCAGTCAATCTTGCTATCATCGTCAAAGACCAAAAACAGCTCGAAAAAGCATTTGCGCAAGCTGGCTGGTACAAAGCAGACCCTCCGACGCTTATGAATATGCTTCGTGAAGGTGCATCAATTGTACTCAATATGGCGTACCCCACTGCACCAGTTAGTAGTTTGTATCTTTTTAATCGCAAACACGATGTGGCATTTCAAATACCGACAAACGGCCGCATGAGTGCTCGTTCTCGTCATCATCTGCGGCTATGGCGTCTGGAAGCACCACTTGCAGAGAAACCTGATCATAATCATTTTGACTTCTGGAGCAAGAAGCTTTTCAAATGGATATCTGGTGAAAAAGAAGTATGGGTGGCAGCCTGCACCGAAGATGTACACCCTATCGGCGTACGATTTCGCACTGGCACAATCACACACGCCATTGACCACAATGCCGACGTGGAGCGTGATTATACTATTGGCACACTACGAGATGCTGGGCTAATCAAGTCAACCGATGCAAGTGAACCTGGCGAGCCCTACCGCTTTCGCGGTCAACAATTTGGTACTTTTATCACCGATGGCACAATCAAAGTCATCGACATCAAATAGCCAGGTCACTTTCTGATATTATGTCGTCGCCGAAGTGCTTTTGTAGGCGCATAGTGATGCTCCCTTCGTGCCGACCAAGTAACTCAGATAACGCTTTTGCGTTACGACCGTTTTGGAATTCTTGCTTCAGCATCGCATCATCTTGATTAGTCCAGGGTTTGTATGCGTTTGGATATGTCTCGCGCATTTTTGCAATTTTTTCCGACCAGCCCGAGGCACCCGCCTTTTTCTTAATCTTAGCAGGGTTCTTCGCCTCTTCTGCGCGCTTGGCGGCTCGCTCGGCCAAATATGCAAATCGCGTCGAATCGTTTTTCGTCTTGACACGAAGCACGTCGTCGATAGCCAGTGCGTCTTCGCTGATAGACAGTGCAGTACGATTGATGCCATAGAGATACAGGCTTTCAATATTTTTAACACGAGAGAGCGCGACATATCCCATGCCCGGCACAAATGCCTTGCGTAAATCAATACGCGCTGCGTCGAGAGTCATACCTTGACTCTTGTGTACAGTAATTGCCCACGCCAGTCGCAGAGGCACCTGACTGATGCTGGCGCGCTTCTTGTCACCATCGCGCAATTCCCAGCTATCCGGCACCATCGTGACAGTGCGGCCATTTCGAAACTCCACTACTGGGTAGTCTGTGCCCGGCTCGAAATCCACTACCGTACCAATACTGCCGTTTGCATAGGTGCGCTGAGGTGAGTTCTTGACAGCCATCACCAGTGCGCCTTTTCGTAGCACTAGTTGAGATGGCGCAAGCACTGAGCGTTGCAGCGTCTCGACGTAATTAGCAGAGCCAGTAGTAAACTGTTGAAACTCTCGTTCTTCTGTATCAAGTGCTGCGAGCTTGGCGTGATTAATAGTATCTACATCTATATTGACCGTATGCAGCTCCGTGATGGTATCCGGATTGTCCGGCTCTACTTCGGCACGTGCGAGCAGTTTTTCTGCGTGATGCCGACGTATATCGCCCGCCCTAAGAGCCGTGAGAATCTCTAGAAGCTCTTCATCATCTTGCCGGTGTTGCTCGTCAAGATAAAGCACGACCGGGTCAAGCTCTTGCCACACTTGACTACTCACCACGAAACCTCCAGCTCGTGAATCTTGTCGATTTACTGGTGGCAACTGAAAGAAATCACCACTCATGACAATCTGTATACCACCGAACGGCTCGTCTTTGCGACGAACCAATCGGCAAATCTCATCTACCATATCGAGACGAAAATCGTGCAGCATACTGATCTCATCGATAATCAGCACGTCTGTTTTCTCGATCGTCTCGCGTCTTGTCTTACTTATATGATCCGCAAAGCCTGGATTCACAGCATCAGCAATACCCATCCCGCTCCACGCATGAATCGTATTACCGCCAAGATGTGTTGCCGCAAGTCCTGTCGTAGCAGTAACTGACACATGCTTACCCTCAGCCTTTGCGGTACTTATAAACTGATTCAGCAGGTATGTTTTACCAGTACCAGCCGGGCCTGTCAGCAGTGCGCTATGCCCGTCAAGTAGCACCTCCAATGCAATATCTTGTCTCATTACTACTATTGTATCATCTCTATAAATCGCTTATGATTAGATTATGCAAAAATCTCCAGGATTTACCATCGTAGAAATTATCATCGTCTGCGTTGTTGTCGCTATACTTGCAAGCATAGGAATAGTCAGTTGGTCAGCCACACTAAGAAATAGCCGCGACGACGTGCGAGCAAGCGAGCACAAAGACTGGGCAAAGCGTTTTGAGACATTCCGCAGCAAAAACACGGTCTATCCGAACGCGAATGATTCAGGTGTAGCCATTACTGGTGAACACTGCCTGGGCACCGGTTTCCCAAGTGGAAGATGCAAGGGCGGCGGCAGCCCTATCACCGAAAACGCAACCAGTACAATCATGCAGCAGCTTGCAAAAGTAGGTACACTTCCGATTTACAAGCACACGGCCGCTCGTGGCTACGTAGGACCATGGGTACAATTCATAACAGGCACACCAGGAGCGATTCGGGTGTATCATTCATACGAAAACACCGACTGCCCTACTGGCATCACAAAAGACACATCTTACGCAGGAGCTACAATATGCTATATCGAGTTCACAAAAAACTAGGCTTCACTATCGTTGAGCTGATCGTAGTTATAGCTATGATTGGCATACTAGCAGCAATCGGCATAGTAATGTTTAACGGCGTACAAGACCGCGCATATAATTTAGAGCGTCTCAATGAGATGAAAGGCTGGGAAAATATTTTCACAATCTATGCCGCCCAGGAAAAGAAATATCCTAGCGTACCCGCTCTCGGTGGTTACTGCCTTGGTTCCGGGTTTCCCACAAAGACCCAGATAGATGATGAGTTCAGCTCATGGGGTTCTCCTCCTGCTGCGTCTGCACGATGGTCTCCTGCGGAAACAGCTAACCCTGCGGAAGGCTATTGTCGCAATATCATGTCGTACGGCTCGGGCAATTGGCAAGCACGTCACGCCGTCAACACAAGCCTCAATACCCAACTATCATCAGTTGGCAAGCTTCCATCAAACCAGCAGTTTGGCGGAGATTACGACTGGATGGTTACTCCGTATGTTACGTATCAAGGCACAAACAGCGTCATTATAAGTCAGGCCTTTATAGGCACTACTTGCCCCAAAACAACTACGCCAGTCGGCCCTGCCGGAACAAACCTAATGCTCTGCCAAATCACCCTCTCACCACGTTACTCGTTTGATATAACACCCTAGAAGGGCTTAGCCTCGTGGCGGCTCACCGTCAGGCTCGTCGAGCAGCTTCTTGCTCTTAATTTCATAACGCTTGCCAGTAATCTGGCTCGTCATATAGTCTTCGTTGATCAGTGAGACAAATGTATCTAGATCGTGGCCGTCCATGATAATGATAGCGCCCGAGTCATCCGTCATGATGTCGAGTTGCATCTCGTCTGCATACTCTACGGCCTGCTCCTGTGTCACGCCACCGACTTCAAGTTTCTGTAGCTTAGTCACGATCTTCTTGCGCTCACGCACCATATCCTGCAGCGAGACGCCTTCTGGGAAACTGAGTTTATATTGACTCTCGATCTCTGCCACGCGCGCATCGGCTATAGCCTGTTTCTTGTAATCGTAATTAAACAAGCGTTCAAATTTGCCTTGATTAAACACAAAGATATCTTTGTCGATCACAACAACCTGATTATCTGTCGGGAGCTTAAACCCAACTTCAGCGGCAAAAGCACCAAATTTGCCTTCGCGGAATTCCCACGATGTTGCACCCTTAAGGACATTGCTCTGCTGGATCATCTTGATCACATAGAATTTCTTAGTAGGATCGTCTTTGTGCGTAAACTTCGCAGCAATACCCTTGATACGCTTGAATTCATGCTCTTCTTCGCTAAACTCCACAATGTCGTGGCGCTCGTGCTCGATGAGATGCAGTAGCGTCTCGGCACGTCCAACTTTTTCAAGATCTGTCCGTAGAAGAGTATTCTCCTCCCCGTCACTAAGCTCAAAATCACGCACACTGAGGCCTGTGCCCGCACCCATAGTGACAAAACCGAGTACATCATAGAGAAATAGCGGTTTTATTTGCGCATTCAGTTCACTCGCAAAATTCGTACTGTACGGTGTGTAGTTTTTGTTAAAAAGAAACAACTCAACGTCCAGCTCGTTTTTTACTCCATCAATGTTATTTGCCCATAAAAAAATATCGGTCGCTTCGCGTTCTTTTGATTCTTCCATATTCTAACTTTCGTTTTGTTTACAACTACCTAGTATTGTATCAAAGAACTCACTCACTTAACCAGCTTTATCTAGTCTCGTATGGTACCAACTTCTTGGATTCATCGCCCCTGACAATGTCGCATGATCAAGTATCCTCTCCGGCAATTCTAAGATCTCACCGTTTGCAACAGGACGGACACTATGGTGGATATCATTTGTAGCATTCGTCGTAGAATCATTTACTACAAGATGACCATCGAACGCTGCTGCAGTAAGCACCCGGTCTCGTGTCCACATAAAACTATAGTCCTCAAGCATTGTCTTGGCCTTTTCCTCACGACTCAGTGTGTTACTCCTGAAGCGCACACGCATACTCCATATAGAGCTGTTATATTTACTCACTAGATACGCCATGTACTGCTCTTTCGTACCGTCATATGCCGACTCATGGCTATGGATGCTTTCTCGCACGATTGCGAATCCATGCCTACGCGGTGTTTTTAATGGACTGGCCCGGGTTCGCGTCGCCTGAGGATAAACCCTACTCATCACGAATGCCTGCAACCCAAGTACCGCGTCTAGTTGTGCGGGGTCGCGGTCTGCATCCTGGTGAGACAACGCAATATCATAATCAGGCGAATATATGCCCTCTCCCTCAATACGTTCCGCTGCGTCCCCATTTAACTGCTCGCCTCGTAATAATTCAGCCACTTATGTCTCCCTGTAGTTTGTATCAATATCGCATATTTTGGAGACAACATCAATCCCAGTCAAACTCATGACCAAAATGTCCATAGCGAGCGGTCTGTTCATAAATTGGCCGTTTTAACCTAAGTGTCTTAATAATACCGTTAGGAGATAGATCGTAGCCACTCACTCTCTCCTGTTGACCATCGACAATCACCGTCGCCTCAAGCGGCTGGTCGTAACCTATCGCATATGCAAGTCGCACAAACACTTCGCTTGCATTTCGACTCTTGAGATACTCTACTGCGATTTTGCGAGCAATATAGGCAGCACTTCGATCTACCTTGCTTGGATCTTTACCACTAAATGCGCCGCCGCCAATTGGGATGCGCGGTCCATAGTTGTCGACTGTAAGCTTACGACCCGTCAAACCTGCATCCGCATCGAAACCGCCAACCTGCCAATCTCCTGCAGGATTGATAAATAGCTGTACCTCATCACGCACAGATGCGATCGTCTGCTCATCCAGCCACACTTCCACCACATTCTGCAGTTCATCGTGTGTCGCATTTTGAAAGCTGGCCACTACACTCACGATTTCAGCACCATCGAGCGTCACCTGAGTCTTGCCGTCATATGGCCAATGTTCATACAGTTTTTGATTAAGCGTGCGAGATAGCACTACTTCGAGTGGTAATAATTCAGGAGTTTCGCTTGTAGCGTAGCCAATCATAATCCCCTGGTCACCCGCCCCACCATCGTCCACACCCTGAGCAATCTCCGTACTCTGTGGCGCAAGCGTATTGATAACTTCTACATCTCCAGCGATCCGCTGTATGATTGACTCAACATCCACCTGTGCAACTGATGTGATTTCTCCTGTTACAAATACCGTACCATGCCCGCCGGCCACATCCACAGCTACGCGTGCATTTGGATCCGTAGCTAGATGTGCGTCCAATATTGCGTCAGATATCTGATCACATAGTTTATCCGGATGTTTTGGGCTGACGCTCTCAGCGGTTCGGTAATTGGTTTGTACAGACATAAAAAATCCCCTTTCTATCTGCCCCAAACAGATCAGAAAAGAGATGTACAAAAAGATTGCTCATATCTATCCTGAAATTGTTCAGGCTGGAGTTGGCACCGTGATGTAATGGAAATACACCCGTTTGCCGGTGGGTCATAGGGCCAGTCCCTCGCCACGCTCTTGATACTTAGATGTTAATAGTTTTTATCGTATCATGTTGCAAGTAGCCAGGCAACAGCCTGCTTCACGCGTTTCACATCATTTCTGTCCAGCGTATTCATTGAGTCCGCAAGAGACAAAAAATCTCCTTTGCGAGGCAAGCCTGGCACGACGGTTCCATTGACAGCGACTATGCCTATCTCTTCACTCACATCCTCCATGGTTAGATGAGCCGAGACTTCGTAATATCTCCGGATAGCTGCACCTTTTTTAAAGTATTGGTGAAGACCTGAACATACCACTTGCACCTCATCAGTTAATTTGTAACCATAGTCAAAAACCCTATCATACAGCTCATAGGGCGCTAGGCCTGGGCTGATACAATTAAGATACATTTTGCTCGAGTGTCGTATGGACAGACTTTCCGGTGACCTATTGCCTGCCGGTGGTACATAACTAGCCGAATATATATGTTCTTCGTTTTCTCCATGCCACTCTTTTTTTTCAACATAGGCTATGTCCGCAACGACTGAAGCCTCCTGTTCAAGCTCACTAAATTGTCCTAGAATCAAACTATTTGCATACTCACTCGTAATTCGCGATCCCTCCCCAAGAGATCGACTAGGCATAACGCTTAGAGACGCTGTCCTTCGCGCGCTTTGTTAGCCCATTCGTCAGCCATCTCGTTGAGCTCGGTGCCCACATGGGCTCGAACCCATACAAGAGTCGCCTGAGATTCACCGTAGAGCGTGTATGCCTCTTTGACAATATCGAGATTTTTAATTTCTCCACCTTTTTTCTGCCAACCTTTTGCGGCCCAGTTTGGCGCCCATTTGGTGATCACGTTGATCCAAAACTCGCTGTCTGTATGGATACTACACGGCGAGCCAGCTGCATCTTTAAGCGCCGCCACGATAGCCATACCTTCCATACGGATATTTGTTGTATCACCTTCTTCGCTGCCAAGAACATGCGGTTTTCCGTCGCGTATCACCGCAAATCCTCCAGGTCCTGGATTTGGACTCGCGCTGCCATCTGTATAGTACATAATCATATGGACTATTGTACGGGACTATAGCCCCACTAAGCAACTAGCCGCCACTCTCATGCCCAAGTTCGATGAGATGCTCTATCAACTCTTCGCGATTGAGTTGTGTTGTGTCGACATCATTATGCAGAGCAATCATATAGCCTTGGATGATGTGTTTGAGCATAATCGCGTCATGACGCCAAAACCGCTCTATTTCGAAATGGTCTGTAGAGTTCATGACACGGCTCGAAATCATAACCGAGCCAAAAAATGGTCCAACACTACACGTTACGTTGAGGATGTCTTCTATGCGAACAGAAATTGTTTTAGCAGTAAAGAAGAAGGTGCGGTTGATGATAGTAACTTTGGTGCGATCTACGATTACTGTGTCAACAAAAAATGTCATCGGAAACACAGTATTAACACTGGCCAGCACTTCATGTGAGCGTTTTGCTATGTTGCGCAACTTGTCAATTTTACGCAAATTGCTGGTATGTGCATCCTCCGGCGCCACAAGCGTAGGCACGATAGTACCCGGTGCAGGTGCGGCTATCTCAGAATCAAGAAAACGCCGCGTTGCATAGATTCCATGCATTGCGACGTTTCCGAGTTTCTTGCTCCTGCGCATCCACGAGGCTGGGCTCATGGACAAAGTTGAAGACGGTGGTGATTGATTGTCTTTAGCATCTTGCCGCTGACTAGGCATCGTATCTCCTTCCTATCTGATTATCCTCATTATATCATACGGAACCAAGTAGTAACCAGATCAGGATCAAGCGTCATTTTAACCTGGCAAAATCAAATCAAGCATAATCCACGTCGGGTCGGCCGTAATAATCGACACAATGGCGAGCCCAGATGTCGTAACCCCACCAAATCCAATAAGAATTGCAGGCCAGATACCTAGCATCTCATAATTCGTCGCGGCAATATATATGAGAAAAATTCCGATGACGAGCAATACTGACGCAACGACACGCACAAGTGCTGGTGAGACAAGTGGTTCTGACGTACGAGATGGCCACTTCATGCTATATTGCACCCCCTGCATATAAATTCCTGAGATCTTTGGTGATCTTCATGTAGGTATGTTGCTGCACATACTGCCATGATGCCCGGTAATCCCCTTCGTCGAGCACCTCCTGCGTCAAAAACTCCGGCTCACCAATCTTATCAATAAATATCTCGTGCATGATAGCGTGTACAGGGATATGAACCAGTTCTGTGGGGCTACGCTCTCCAAAAAGGCTCGTCCACTCATCATAGGTCCGCGAATCATCATGAGTAGTATTATCCATCAGCAGCCTATGAATTAGCTCATGAGTAAGATTACACACAAGTTTTTCTCGAGAATCAAACTGCACACCCAGCACAAGTGGCTCACTAAACGCATAGAAAAATGGCGCCACATACACATTTATGACGTTCTGCTTGAAGGTTAGGCCAGTTGCCTCTTGCATAGCGGTTAAAATGTTCTTTTCGTATGGTAACCACCACTCTGCATACTGCGCAGCAATAGCCTCGTATTCTTCGAAGCCACGCAGCTTTCCACCCTTGTCGTAGTAGTCCATCAAAGCAGTAGAAGTGTTTTCTGCCAGTAGCCATGCATATTTGATGCGGATCTCAGGGAGACTCTGTGTTTTCATATCCATAGTGTAGCACGGCTTATTGGTCGATGTTCTTGCACTTACTATTGACAATATAGATATTATTTGATATAATATTACGGTTCTGTTAGTGAGTTCGTAGTTCGACTACCATTCCTAGAGGAAGGCCTTTACATGACCACCACAATCACCACCTCCAACGAGGAATACATCGATGCGCTCGAGTCCATCCGCCAGGCTTACGCCCAGGTCCTTGAGACCTGGAACACCAAGATACTACCTGCAGGCGACCCCGTCTTGCAGGTGATCGCCGGCATGCGTCGCTTCAACAGCGAGATGCTGCTCAACGGCGAGGTTGGATATCACAACCCCAACAAGGGCACCTGCCTCGTTTACGGGGACTGGTACCCTATCGGAAACATGGAGGGGTCGCTGTACTACCTGCACGGTTTCGGCCAAGCGCAGGGCAAGTTCGCACACTCCCTCCGTGTCCGCTGGGATGGATCGAGCTCTATCTCGTACGACGGGACAGAGATGACATTCGGCCGCGACGACAAGCTAGGCATCGTGTTCCTCGGAGGAAGGCGCATCTCTACCGAGACCGATGGCAGTCTTCATTTCGTGAAGTACGAAGACGATGACTACTCCTACACTCCCGTGACAGATCTGGAGCAACTCCTGGATGCCATGGAAGCGTTACGCGAGAGTCTCACCGCGGTCAACGCGGAGCTGGAGGAGGTGGTCGCCTCCGCAGAACCCGTGAAGCAGTAACAGCTTCACATAAAAGGGGTAGTGTTGCGCTTCGGCGCCTCACTACCCCTTCTTCCATTTTCGGCCTTTTATTTACGAAAGATCACTGATACTGATACGCTTCTGTTCTGTCGTATCACGATCACGGATAGTCACAGTGCCATCCCCCTCAATCGTTTCAAAATCAATCACTACGCAGTACGGTGTGCCGATTTCATCTTGGCGGCGATAGCGTTTACCGATATTGCCATTATCGTCCCACATCACAGCTCCATGCTTCTTTTTGAGAATCTGGTAAACGTCACGAGCTTTTTCTACAAGCTCTGGCTTGTTTTTGAGAAGTGGACTCACGGCATATTTGATTGGTGCAAGGTGTTCTGGGAACTTCATCACAACGCGCTTCTCGCCGTTTACTTCGTCTTCGGTATAGGCAGCAGATAGCACTGCCATAATCGCTCGCTCTACGCCGAAGCTGGGTTCGATCACGTGCGGAATAAACTTGGTATTCGTGCCTTTAATCGTGTATTCCATGCTTTTGCCAGAATTGTCATGGATGTTCTTTAGATCGAAATCTGTGCGATACGCCAGACCGAGTAGCTCTTCTTTCCCTATCGGGAAATCGTATTCGATATCAATAGTGCGTTTACTATAGTGCGCACGATCTTCTGAGGCTACTTCGAGCTCGTGGATCTTATCTGCCGGCAAGCCGAGCGCCTCGAGATATGCGTGAATATCTTTGAGAAGTGCAGCAAACGATTCTTCCCAGTTTTCAGGATTGACGAAATATTCAATCTCCATCTGCTCGAACTCGCGACTGCGGAAGATGAAATCACGAGGTGCGATTTCATTCCGAAACGCCTTACCCTGTTGCGCGAGACCAAATGGAAGATCGGGATAGAAGCTATCTACTACGTTTTTGTAGTTCGTGAAGATACCCTGGGCTGTCTCTGGGCGAAGATACACCTTTGCAGTTTGACGCTCTTGGAGACCTTGGTTGATTCGCTTCTCTGCAATCTCTGTCCAAGCCTCAATCTCAACAGCAGAACCATTCTTTGAACGATCGACGGCTCGACGAAGAGCAGTAATATCCATTGCATCGACATCACTCGAAATCGGTCCAATTGTCGTCTCGAACATCATATTGAATGTACGAGACTTACTGAGTTGATTGCCGTCTGGGCTTTTGATACCCTTCTCCTTAATTGCCTCGTCCATCTGCTGCATCGTGAAGCCTTCGACATCCACACCTGCATCTTTGAGTATGTGATCAGTACGATAACGGCGATGATTTACCGTATCTTCACACAGTGGATCCACGAACGTGTCGACATGACCGCTCGCCTGCCAAACCTTTTGGTTCATCAATATAGCTGCGTCGACACCGTACATATCTTCGCGGTCATCGACAAACATCTTCCACCATAGTTGCATAATGTTGCGCTTGAGCGCTACACCAAGTGGACCGTAATCCCAAGTGCCACTGAGGCCACCGTACACATCGCTACCTGGATAGATAAAGCCGCGACGTTTCGCCAGGCTGATTAGGTTTTCCATCTCTGTGTTGCGTTCGTGTGCTTTTGTCATAATTAACAACATTATAACAGATATAGCAGCTCCGCGCCATACGCCCGACTAGTCTGTCGAAGCGTGTTGGTGAGCAGTAGCGGCCACAACCACCAGATACTCTTCGATGCCGCTTACATGTCGCGCAACGTGAAGAGGGCGCTCCCTAAGTAGACGCAATAATTTGATATGACTTGCGGTAATCTCACCAGCCATGTGCTGCACCAGCACTTTGTCACCCACTGCGTAGCGATACCTTTGATCTGCCTGCAGTGGTGCGCCGTGTATATCACGCTCTACATTGAGCTCGTCACCCATGAGTGCGCTATATTGCACATAAAACCATGCTTTCGTAAGCGCTAGGCTGGTTTTTTTGTCGTCGAGCGCTTGCAAGACTTCACTCGTAACATTGAACCAATCTGGACTATCGATGTTCTCGCTGCCACGCGAAATCAGCTTAAGTACCTCATAGGCAAACGTAAGTCTGTCATAATCACTCATTATTTCTCGATAGAACGCTGTCATACGCGCCGAGCTTAATATCATCAGATCACCTTTTCCAGGTCTCAGAAGTAGCTCTGACTCCGCAAGGAGCTCAACACCACCAGCAAGCTTAGAACGCGGTTTACGCACGCCGCGAGCCATCGCACTACGTTTGCCAAGTGGAGTAATGAGCTGCAATATACGGTCACTCTCTCCGTAATTCGTCCTGCGCAGTACTATCGCCCGTGTACGCTCTGCTTTCATATGCCAACTTTTTTAAGTGCACGCACTACGTCGAGTGGATGCATATTTGTCTTATCGAGCACTGCCACTACACCATAGGCGGCCAGCGCGTCGCGATTCATAAGCTCGGTTTGCGTGCTATATAGTATCACGGGCAACTCACTTGTCTCTGCGTATGACTGCAGTTCGTGCAGCAATGCAAACGCTGTATTGTATGTGAGAAGTATATCGAGCACTATGGCCGCTGGCAGTTGCGTGCTCGTAAGATCAATCGCCCGCTGCGCGTCGGATGCGTGCTGCACCTCGTAGCCTGAGGCCTTCAATAGACGCTGTTGCTGCTCAGCATACCACGCGTCGTCTTCCACTAGTAGCACCATCGTCATAGTAGCGAAAGCTGCTCAGACATTGCCATGTTAATATAAAACGTCATACCGTCTTTGTGACGCCGGGTACCAACAGTGCCATTCATCACATCGGCAAATTGTTGCGCGATCATGAGTCCAAGCCCACTAGACTGCGGCCTACCCGTCACCGCAGGTCGAGCGTCTACTCCTCTGTACGGGAGTATCGGACCCTGGTCTCGAACTCCAAGCTGTACAAATCTATCGCGCTGCTCTACGCCCAGTACTACTGACGTATCTTCGTGACTATAGTGCAATGCATTATCACCAAACCCAAGCAATACGCGACGTAGAAGATCTCGATTCGCAACTACAAGAGGTGCCTGACGGCGAGGTCGCACATTAATAGTGCGACCATGTGCTCTGTAGAGCGGTGTGAGCTCATGGGCCACCTCTTCGCATAGTTGCTGGGCATTGACAGGCTCCATCTCAAACAACCCATCTTGCAGGCGTGCAGTTTTCGTCAGATCACTTGTAAGCCTGAGAGAGCGTTCACTTGTGAGAATCATCTGGTCAATTAATCGGCGTTCAGTGTCACCCTCGGCTATCCCTCTAAGCTCTAGCGCAAGCTGGCGCAATAGCGCCGTTGGCGCCTTGAGCTCATGTGCCGCACTCAACAAACCAAATGACCCATCCAACGATGGGTCATACGTACGCGATGTTTCCCTCCGTGTCATACTCCTATGGTAGCACGCTTGGGCTCTCGGTAATATTGCTACTGGTTGAACGATACTGACTTGATAATGTTTTCAAAATCGGGCTTAAATGTATTTGCGTCACTACGTAGTGTAAGCGTTTTGTCGCGAATTTTGAATACAACAGCCGAGCCGCGAATGTTCTGACTGAAATTGCCATCGAAACGTGTACCCACTTCACCCTGAGATGTTGTAGATGATGATGCGAGATCACCGCTATTTACTTTAGACTTATAACTCTCAAGCACTTGATCGTAATCGCGCTCCTCCACAGTTACACGGAGTGCGTACTGTGTTGACGCGCTTACAAGTGGCACAGTCTTTGGGTGCAGATACGCCTCATATTTACCGCCTCTCGTAGGGTCTGACGCCTCATAGACGCTCCATGTTTTTGGATAGTTAAACGTCACGCGACCGTAGTCGTCCGGACCAACAAACTGTAGGTTTGGCTCTTTCTCACGTTCAGCGAACTTCTTCTCATCGACTTCTTGTTGGACTTTTTCAGCCTCAACTACCGCAACTTTGATCTGACCATTTACATCAGCATTCTTTGCCTGGTACTGGGTATACGCCCAGATAGACAGACCGCCAAAAATCACCGTCGTCACCGACAAGATAATTGTCATGACAAGTAGCAGCGAGACGCCTTCTTCTTGTTTGTGTAGTGTACTCATACGGCTCATTATACTTATGGTTCCTTGAGGTGTAAAGGTGTAACTTGATACAAGAAATGCGCCCTATGCTGGCGAACGCACTCAATACCCGGCACTGCGAAGCCATAACTCAGCAATTCAAGCGGTCGACCAAGTCGGGTTGCCTCTTGCTCAACCTTACGATACATCTTGGCAATGTCGCGTGATTCACCAAACGTGTATACAAGCGTCACATCATCTGGAAATGGCGAGGACCATAAATTCTTCAGCGATACCCGGACTCTATCCCCATATTTACGCAGTCGCCAACGAGAAATCCATACCAGATAAAAATTCAGTTCATACCCTACCGCCTGTGCACCCCTATCTGCCACTTCACTCAGTATCACACCGTCACCGCTTCCTATATCAAGCACAGTGTCATGCATGCCTATAGGGCGGAGTTCATCAAACGCTTGCTGGATTTCTTTTCGCTGCGTAGGTACATATGGCGCCCCCGTCAGTGCCGTCAGTAAAAAAACAACTAGCGTAAAAACAACTAGCGCTGTCAAAAAGATCATCATAGCTATTCAGCCGCACCACCCACTTGCTCAATAGTGTTTTTCAATGTGCCGATATCACGCTGAATCTCATCGGCTAGTTTCTGCGCTGATTCATACTTTGCGACCGCTTGCTCCAACACAAACTCTTCACTATCAAACCACGCAACGAGTTTTTCGAGTTCAGTAATTTTTTCTTCGACTGTAAGTGTTTTACTTTTGTTCATAAGTACGTACCTCTGCTGTTAATTTATAGTTATGAGCTTCTACTTCAATAATACTACCGGGTACTTTCTCGCCTCTTACAAGTGCATAGCCTCGCCGCAGTATATGATCTGGATTATACGACTCGACAAGCTGTCGGGCATACTCAAATCGCCTAGCAGTACGCTCGAACTGTACAGTAATCATGTCCTGAGCACCGCGCAGTAAAGTAGTAGTGTATTCGGCACGTTGAGCAACAAGCCTCAACATACGTGGAGATAGACGCGCACTCATGTATCGTATGCGACTCAAAATCTCCTGCTTGTCCGGCAGTAGCAGCTGCGCAGCATTACTTGGCGTCGCTGCTCGTACATCTGCAGCAAGATCACTCAGTGTCACATCCACCTCATGTCCTACGCCCACAAGCGTCGGTGTACGACTAGCAGCAATTTCACGCACAAGCAGCTCATCGTTGAACGCGCTGAGGTCATCAGCACTACCGCCACCTCTTATAATCACCAGTGCATCAAGTGGCACTTCGAGTTGGTTAAAGTAGCGAATTGCTTTGATGAGTGCGTCAGGTGCGTCTAGCCCCTGGACAAGCGTATGATATACCCGAAATGTCACACCACCCCAGCGTTGATCGGCTATCTTCATGAAATCGCCGTAGCCTGCGGACTGCATACTTGCTATCACACCTACAGTTTTTGGTAACTCTGGTAGTGATCGCTTACGATCCAGCGCAAATAGCCCCTCTTTATCAAGCTTCGCCTTGAGTAGTTCAAATCCTTTTTTGATACTTCCCTCGCCCACTGGCTTAATACTATCGATCGTCAGACTAAATTTACCGAAGTTCGTCAGCTTTGGCTTTGCACGTACGGTCACTGTCATTCCATCCTCTAGGGGAACCCGGAGATTAAAAACCATCATGAAACATCCCACACTTGCTCCCGCGTCCTTAAGGTTAAAGAATACAAACTTGCCTTGATTAACCTTAAACGATTCTACTTCACCTTCAATAACGACACTCGGATACGCATATTCGAGTGTTTGATTCGTGCTTGCCACGAAATCTGAGACACTAAACTTCGGTAGGAGGTCGTTTTCCATGAGTCAAAATCGCCTGTTGATAAAAAGCGTAGCCAGCCACAATCGTACCTAGCATGAGCAGCACCCGTGTCAATAAAATTGCAAGGAGCGCAACGCCAGGATTGATACCAGCTACTGTCAAAAATGCCACCATGATCGCTTCGTATGCACCAGCGCCACCCGGAGTAACCATGAAAAAGCCTGCCACACCAGCCAAGCCATACGCGATCACCAACGGCGCAGGATTTACAGGATGACCAAGTGCAAGGAATGCCACATAAAACAAACCGACTTCAACAATATTAAAGAGTAAACCCCATAAAAAAGGTACCACAAGTACTCTCATATTGCGCCGAATAAACTTATAATCATCTTGTAATTCTTCGAAGAACTTCTGAATAGTCACTTCATGCAACACCGCTTCCTTGCGACCAAAGGTTACCCACTTCACCACTCTATTAACTGTGCGCGTAAATCGTCGAGAAAAGCCGCCAATACGCTCTTTGTGCGCAAGAAGATACATGACAAGCGCCAATGCGCCACCCATCACCACCACTAAGCCCACAGACGAGGCAACTACCCATCGGTTGATGTTACCATCAATAATCATAAAGATAATTGCCAACAAGAGCAGTACGCTAAACGACAAAAACGCCGCCACCATACGAACAAGCTGTGCTGCGGTAGAGCGGCTAGCTGACACGCCGAAGTGCTTCAGCCGCCACCCCATGTACGAAATACCGCTCACCCCACCACTTGGCAGCACGTGATTTACAAAATTCATCTCGAGCGCCAAACGCGGTAACGTGAGCGTTGAGACGTTTTTGATGTGACCCTGCTTACGCAAGAAAGAAAAAATCATTTCGCCTGCCGCATAATACGACACAAACTGCAGTGGGACGAGTAGCAACAATATCCATAAATTTACCTGATCGAGCAAGTCATATGCTCTCTCTATTTCATGCCGCGCCAGAAAAAGCACTAGCGCAAGAAATGCGATAGTGATGATGCTTACCCAAGTGCGTCCAGAAATTTGTCGCTGCATGCTGCCCTCTATTATACGATATGCACGTCACCCATGTATACTAGTGATATGTATATTGCTATTCTTGGCCGACAAAGCGCACTTGGACTTGCTGAACTTGAGCGTGTCTATGGCGGTGTCTCTCGTTTTTCTCATGAAAGTGCTCGGCTTGAGTATGCGCCAGATATTCAACGACTCGGCGGTTCGCTCAAAGCTGGTAAGATCGTACTCGAACTACCTCGTGGTGACTGGCGAGCAGTGCACACAAAAATCTTGCAACACTATGAAAAAAACTGGCAGTCTGTCGATCACAAAATCACACTCGGCATCAGTACCTACGGCCTACGCACTAGTGGCCGTGACATTCAGCGAACAGGTATTACCCTCAAGCAACAACTCAAAAAACACGGCACAAGTTTGCGCCTCATCCCCAACGCAGAGCCCGCACTCAACACAGCCACCGCACACCACAACAAGCTCGGACTATCCCCCAACAAAGTTGAACTGCTAGTTGTTCAAGGAGCGGATGGCGCTATCGTAGTTGCCGAGAGCACCGGTTCTCAAAACATCACAGCGCTAGCTAGGCGAGATCAAGGCCGCCCTAAACGTGACGCGTTTGTTGGCATGCTGCCTCCAAAACTCGCACAGATTATTACAAATCTAGCAGTCGGCCCCCGTCATAGCGGTAGCAATCTGACGATCCTCGACCCTTTCTGTGGCACGGGTGTCATCCTACAAGAGGCAATGCTACTTGACTATGATGCATATGGCACCGACCTTGCAGACAAGATGATCGATTTTTCGCAGGTCAACCTAGAATGGGCACAGCAAACCCTCCATACGCAAAAGTCATTTCGCGTCACCCAGGGAGATGCGATGACCACTACATGGCAGCCTCCCGTAGATGCCGTAGCCTGTGAGTCATATCTCGGACAACCATTTTCCGCTCCTCCATCGCCGAGTAAGCTTCGTGAGGTTCGAGGCAATTGTGACCATATCATCGGACTATTTCTTCGCAATATCGGCGCACAGCTTCCCGCAGGCACGCCACTCTGTGTTGCAGTGCCTGCTTGGCGCGCCGTCGATAGTACATTCACACACTTACCTCTCACAAACGAACTAGATTCCTACGGATATCGACGTATCAAGATTCAGGGAGTCAGCTCCAGAGAGCTACTCTATTACCGCGAAGATCAAGTCGTCGCACGCGAACTTCTCGTTATAGAAAAAATCTAGCCGCTCAAAGTACCGAGCGGCTAGATTGTAACTATTTACCGTAACTAGTTGGAAGGATTAGCCGAGTTACTTGTCGCAGCGCTTGACCCTGCCGACGTAGAATTCTGTTGAGTCACAGTAGCGGCCGGAATTGCCTCTAGACTATCGTATATAGCTTTTGCAGTTGCGTTACGAGCAGCCTGTGCAGCAGCCTCGGTCGGCGCACAGTTTCCTGTTGGTGCGGTGTATACGTAGTAGATGTCACCGATCTTTTTACCCAGTGTACTTGCACTGCCATTACCTATCTTTGCATCCGTCTCGTAGCGAGCAATCGTCGGTACGTTACCAGTAAAAGCACATGGATAGGTCGCTGAAGCGCCTGCTCCGACAGCCAATCTTGCGAGCGGTTTTGTCGAGACAGCCACAGCATCGGCCACTCCATCAGTAGGAACTGCGGTGTATCCAAAAATAGCAGCTTTAGTGGCGTCAGTATCCTTAAATCGAACGCCGAGTTCGCCGATAGTGCGGTATTCACTCGATGCAGCTGCTACATGCTGCTGCTCTGCTTGGCCTGCTTTTATCTGCGCCCGTAGCGTAGCGTTTGTCGTCTCTGCGGCTGCGGCGCTAGCCTCAAGCTCAGTAATCTTGTTCGAAGCATCAGTAGATTGCATATAGAAATATGCACCGACACCTAGTGCTGCTACTAACAGAATCGAGAAGACGAGCGCAACGAGCCCTGTCTTGCTGCCTTTTTGTTTCTTTTCTTGCTCCTGCTTGCGCATAGCGAGCACTACAGGGTTTTCCTTTGCCTCCCCTAAATCCTTAGATCCAAGGTCAACTGGCCCAGTGATACTGCCTGCCGCGCCGTCCTCGTCGCGTGCCGATACCAAGTCCTTATCTGAATCCAATTTACTATCACCTACACCATCTGGGATAAGCTCATCCACTACCGGCTTGCTTATCTCGACACTCTCAATACCTTCAATACGCCCAAGCTCACGATCAACTTCGCTAATTTCTTCCTCTGGCTCGGGTACTTCCAAGAGCGAGTCGAAATCACTTTCCTTGGTATCATGCTCGTCATCAAGCACCAGCAGATCTGCGGACTCGTCCTTTTTCTTTGTCCCTACCTCTTTGTCTGTAGATTTGGAATCAGTATCTATATCGGCACCTCCGAAGGTTACTTTCACAGATGTATCTTCTTCAAATCCCTTTTCATCTTTTGATCCCATGTCATCGTCTAGATTCACAGGTTTCTTGTCATCATCATTCATACCGCTCACCCTTATTTTACTTATCTCTATAGTACCCGCTCGCACCAGTACGGTCAAGAAGCTTGACATATAGGGGTCAGTTCGCTACAATGGTGTAGATTGATTATAGAAACGTTAAGGAGTTAATCCATGTCAAAAGTCAAGGCAGGTGGTTCTAGTAAAAATAACCGCAAAAGTCCCGGCAAACGTCTCGGCGTTAAGCTCTTTGGTGGCCAAGCTGTCAAAGAAGGCCAAGTAATCGTACGTCAGACTGGTGCAAACAAAATTGCTGGCGATGGTACATACATCAGCAAAAACTTCACGATTCACGCTGGCAAAGATGGCGTCGTAGAGTATAAAAAAGTCAAAAAAGGACTTTTCACTGGCAAGACTGCACCTCGTACGCAAGTACTAGTTAAATAGTTATCACTAGCTATATAAAAACACCTTACTCGAGGTGTTTTTATTTGACCCATAAATCTTGAGACCTATCTAAATACAATAACCGCCAACAGCTGCTGGCGGTTATTGTATGTGAGCTATCGATGCCTATGCTGCATCAACAGATAAGCCAAGATGGTGCTTCACACGAGCAATCACGTCGCCAATCACTACTTGTGATTTCACCAAATACTCATCTACACCAAGATTTTCAGCTCGCTCTTTGTCTTTTGGCTGACTTAGTGCCGTAAGCATAATCACGCGCGTATTTGCTGTTGCTGGAGTATTACGGATGATATCAAGTACATCAAATCCGCTTATCTTCGGCATCATCGCATCTAGTAGCACTAGGTCGGGCTTAAATTCCTGTATAGCAGAAAGAGCTTCCTCTCCGTTATATACAGTTTTTGTCTCAAAGCCTTCGAGTTCAAGTCGAGATCGATAAACCTCTGCAAGTGTTGTGTCGTCTTCTACGAGGAGAATTTTCTTTTTGTTATCCATGCTGTTATTGTACTCACTTACCCCGAAAAGCACAAGCTTACTACCCTGCTAGCTGCCCAAGTGCCGCATCAAGTTGAGGGTCTCTATTTGCGTTAATGTCATCTTTTGTCAGGTCAACTTTCGTGTCTGGCGCTATTCCCTCTTTGGTGATATTTTTGCCATTTGGAGTATACCACCTGGCCACGGTGACTTTTAGCTGTGCGCCAGTTGAAAGATTGATAAGCTCCTGTACGCTTCCCTTGCCAAACGACTTCTCGCCCACAAGTTTTGCCTTCCCGTGATCATGCAGTGCACCTGCCACAATCTCACTCGCGCTTGCTGACCCGGCGTTTATCAGTACAACTGTCGGGACGTCGCCGAGCACTGGGTTCTTCGCAGACTTACGCTCATCGATTACCTTTTCACCACGACGCTCCGAAACAACCACTTGATTATCGAGCCACACGCTCGCAACATCAATACCCGCTTCTAGATATCCACCCCCGTTGCCTCGCAGGTCGAGTACGACACCTTTGACACCTTGTTTCTTAAAGTCTTCTGCAGCAGCACGGACATGTGTGCCTGTTTCTTTATCAAAACGGCTCACCTTGAGCACGCCTACTCCGTCTACTACCTTCGATTCGACATCAGGCGCTACAATCTCTTCGCGCGTTACGCTAAATTCTTTTGGCTCACCATCACGATTCACTATCATCTTCACAGTCGAGCCTATCTCTCCGCGGATCTTCTTCACGACATCGTCTACGGTCGCTGTACGAGTATCGTCGCCGTTAACCGCTACTACCACGTCACCAGCAGCCAGCCCAGCTTTTGCTGCAGGAGAATTTTCAAGTGGGCGGATAACGGTTACTTTGTCGTTGCGATTACCAAGCTCAGCACCTATGCCACCGCCAATATTTCCAGACAGGTCATCTTGTAGAGCCTGTGCCTCAGCTGCAGTGAAAAACTGTGTATATTCATCGCCAGCAGCGCTGACAAGACCCTTGTTTGCACTCTCGACCAGCTTCTCTTTGTCGAGCTTACCGTCGTATTTGGCGTCTAGCTTGCGATACGTCTCCTGTAGAGAGCTCAGGTCAAGCTCGCCAGTACGCACCTCCACGCCAAAAGTAGAGCCCGCCAGCCCCAGCAGTTCCGTGCCACGCGTACCCGCAATAAAACTCACGATAGAGGCAACGATCACCGCAGCTATCACAAACGATACACTAAAATTTGCTTTTTGTTTTCGCTTGGCGCTTGGCGCATGCGAACCATGTGTAGGCTCAGTAGATGCCACGTATTCCTCCGTCTTTTTACTACCTACTAGTATACCGCACAATTGCTACTGTGCGGTATAAAAAGCATAAGTATTTATAGAATTCTTCTACTAGAAATAAATGTAAGTAAGCCCTGCTGCAGAACGTGTGTAGATGCGATACAGACCATCCCATTCGAGGTTATAATCGCTAACCGTGATAGTGCCGTCGGCATTGACACTTTCTACGTACATTACATGACCGTAGTATCCGATTGGCCACATAGCCACTGAACCTGCGCGTGGTGCTGAGCCGCTCTGAATGCCATAACGAGCAACAGTCGACGGCCACTGCTTTGCATTACCTGCTCCGCCAAAATGCGGGACAAAGCGACCGGTACTCGCAACCTTCCATGCAGTATAGCTTACGCATTCTCGTGTATAGAGACCCCATGGATCTACGAATGCATCAAGCGGTGCGTTAGCCCATACACCAGGATATCCGCCTCCGCCAGCAGTACCAGCAGGTATAGATCCACTCCAATTGCCACCGCCGCTTTGCGCTGCGGCTGCTGCTGCGGCTGCTGCTGCACGTCGGTTTTCTTCTGCTTGTGTTGCACGAAGCTTCTCAACTTCCGCATTCTTAGCGTTAGCCTTCTGCCGATATGCATCTTCTTGTCCACGAGTTTCAGCTACTAGCTTTGCTTTTTCAGCTTCTTTTTCGGCAAGCTGTCTACGCTGAGCTTCTTGATTCAGAAGTTCTCGCTCTACACCCTGCTTTTGTTTCACAAGCTCTTTCTTAAGTGCATCAATCTTGTCGATCGTATCATCGAGCTTGTTCTGTACAGATGTCTGCTGCGCCTGCTTATCTACGAAGTCACCTATTGTCTTGCTGCTAGCGATCATTTCTAGGGCCGAAGTGTCCGAATCGACGTACATATCGGTGATTGTAGCGCCAAGAGCAGATTTATTTTCAGTTATCTTTGCTTCGCTCGTTTTAATATCACCGGCATATTTATCACGACGTGCTTCGCTGTCATTTATTTGGGCCTGTATGGCCGCTTTTTGAGTCTCTAGAGTGCTCAGTTCGGCTTGCAAAGTATCGGCCATGCGTCCAACTTCTGCCGCCTGAGCGCTGTTCTGATTAGCTTCCTGCTGCGCAGCATTGATCTGAGCATCATAGTTTGCAAATGCAGTTTTTCCGATTGCAACTGGCGTAGCGATGGCCATCAAGATTGCACACGCGACCATTGCTGCTTTTGCAGCAAACGAGTAATCGGAAACTGGTGTGGTGGACCGTTGTTTCATTAGTACCTAATATAGCATAAGCATCTTGCTTGAGTCAAGATGCTTATGCAGCAGACACCTATCGAGATTAAATCTTGAGGTACTTACGCGTAGCAAGTAGCGATGAAATCACACCAATTACACCACCTACCACAATCATTCCTGGCAGTACAAAACCTATGTAGACTATGAGATTTTCAAGAGTTGTTCCCACGATAATGCCATATGACTCAAGGGTAGGTTGGGCACCATACAACGCAAGCAAGCTTAATCCGGTAGCAACAATTGCAGCTATGAAGCCATATACTACTGCTTCGACGACAAATGGGCCGCGAATAAATGCCTTGTCTGCGCCGATTAGCTTCATCATTTCAATTTCTTCTTTGCGATTGAAAATAGCCATACGTATAGTGTTGAAGACGATCAGCGACGATATAGTTACAAGTATAATACTGATTAAAAGCCCCATCTTTTCAGCGAAACTCACCCATCGCCCTATATTGGCAATCGCTTCACGTTTATCTCCAGCAAACGAAGCCGGCCTGTCTGCATCATGAACCTTTTTATATAGCTCATTTGTCTCTGTAAACTTAGTGAGGCCCGAGGTGTCGTTGATATCCTCAACATTTATACGGAACGTCCCCGGGAATTTCGCATCAGCAAGGTTCAATGCATCAAGTGCACGAGGATTATTGCGGTTTGCCTGTGCATAGTTAGCTCGCGCCTGCTGTGGAGTGACATACGTAACACGAGTCACGTCATCTATGTCCTCTAACGCTGTCTGTAGCTTTTTCAAATCACTTTCTTTTGTATTGTGTTCTACATATACAGACATATCAACTTTGTTTTTGATCTCCGATACGCTATCAAGCAATATATTACGTGATACAAGTGTCATAAGTATCACAAATAACGTAAGAGTCATCATTGCAGTCGCTGCGATAGTTAGCCATGCATTACGACTAAAGTTATTGACCCCGTAGCGACACATTCGTACAAATGTAAGCCACTGTCGCCTGCGGCGTTTTTTGAGTGCAAATACTTTTGCTTCCGATTTATTACCACGACTCATTGCTTATAACTCCCCGAGACCTGGTCGCTCGTGATTTTACCATGTTCAAGTGTAATCACGCGACGCTTGAGTTTGTTTACTATCTCAACGTTGTGAGTAGTGAGGAGTACAGTAGTCCCATAGCGATTGATTTTCTCAAGAAGCTTCACGATATCCCAACTATGCCGTGGGTCGAGATTTCCCGTAGGCTCGTCGGCGATTAGAATTTTTGGCTGACGCACAATTGCACGTGCAATAGCCACACGCTGACGCTCGCCGCCAGATAGTTGACGAGGGAAGCTTTTTTCTTTACCCTTGAGCCCTACCAGTTCGATCACCTTCGGCACAGTCGCCTTGATCTCACGACCAGTCATACCAGCAATCTCAAGTGCAAAGGCGACATTTTCGTACACGGTGCGCTGCGGTAAAAGCTTGAAATCCTGGAACACTACACCAATCTTACGCCTAAGAAGTGGAATGTGCTTATCCTTGAGTGTGTCGTAGTCTATACCACCTACAACAATTTTACCGCTAGAAGGCTTCTCTTCTCGAGTAAGCAACTTAAGCAAGGTAGACTTACCTGCTCCACTCGTTCCTACCAAAATCACAAATTCTTTTGGTTCAATATGCAAACTGACACGATTAATCGCCGGTTTTGCAGTTTTGCCATATGTCTTAGTTACCCTATCTAACAGAATCATTACTTCATATAGTATAGCATAAGTTCTTCGGAGATAAACGCCCCCAGCCCTGACGTAATTGGGGGGCCTCCCTACTTTGCTACAGCTTTTGGTGCGAGCGAAACGAACTGCTGTGTATTTTTATGACCTACCGCACGTGCCAGCTTTTCTTCTGGGTCGGAAAGATAATGTGCATATTCAAAATCGGCGCCTAGCTCCATCTTTCTGTTGATAGGACGAGTGATTTTACTAAGTGCTACGAAAACCGCTAAACTTCCAATAGCCTGCGAGGGAGTGACTGTAAGCAGCTCAGGACTTTCGACGACATTGCGCACGGTATCAAGTGAGCTTACATACGTTGCACCTGAGAAATTTGCCACAAAAAGCGCACCTCTCGAGACCAAGCGTGGCAAGATTTTTTTCATGCCTTCTCTATCGTGCTGTCTTTTTGCCCCTTTCAGGATTTCGTCGTCTCGCAATAACCGGTGCTCGAGCTCATGAGCAATCGTGCTGTCCATATTCTTTAATGGTCTCTCATACATATGCTCGGTAAGTGCATACTTAATTTGACTCACGCGAATATTTACCAATGCATCTGTGACTTCAGAGCGAGCGTCTAAATTTAGCTCAGTTACAAAATCATCGACTTCTCTTTTAACCCGTCTTTGAACACTATCTTCGTCATCTTCATCAAAGTTTTCCATTATGACATCGTGGACTTTATCTAGTACTGGGTTCATATAAACCGTGACTTTGTCATCTTTTGCCATATATTGACCACGAAACGTCAGTCCTTCTATATAGTCTTGTTTTTCGGTTGCAAATTCTATCGTTAAACACTCTATCTCTTCATCTGTAAGACCGCGATCAGAAAGGTATCTCGCAATACCTTGCGCATCAACATCAAAACAGGCCTCTTCGAAAAAACACCCAATGTCTCTAGACATTACTATCGTAGGTATTACCTCTGGAATTCTATTATTCATTCAAAACATATTATATCACTTTGTGATACTTAATGCAAAACTAGTCTTTGTCATAGCCGACAGGAGCGGCGACTTTAATTGGATTTTTGCGTCTATGCCACGCCATAAGTCTTTCAAAAGCCACAGAGGCATACGGGATATTCCCTGCTGCAAGGCCACCCACGATCCGCCATGGACCCCACGCCATGCTGCGTGCGGTCACAAGCAAAAATATAAAAAAGCAGAGAAAAAATACCCCGTGTACCGTGCCTGCGATACTTACAGCGATATCCGCGCCAGGCATACCCAATCTGCGCGAAGCAATAGCAGAAATTAGCAATGTCCATCCTATCGCCTCGACAAAAGCCGCCAGCCGAAATAACATCCACGCATCAGCATCTGAAAACCAATGCGTCTTGTCATACAGCTGTTTAATCTTGTACCGCATCCCCCATCTCCGATTCTAGATATGACGCGATGAAGCCATCAATCTTTCCGTCCAATACAGCCTGCGGATCTTTTTCTTCGTACTTCGTACGCGTATCTTTGACAAGTGTGTATGGATGTAATACATAATTACGGATTTGAGATCCCCAGTTAGCACTCTCACCAGCCTGGAGGTCCGTAATAGACGAGGTATGCTGCTCGAGCTGCAATTGCGCTAGCTTGGAACGAAGAATTTTTAGGGCCGTTTCTTTGTTTTGAATCTGGCTACGCTCATTTTGAATCGCAACTACGATATTCGTAGGCAAATGTGTCACTCGCACTGCACTGTCGGTCGTATTGACACTTTGGCCACCATGGCCGCCCGCGCGATATACATCAATCTTGAGATCTTTGGCGTCTAGTTGTATTTCATCCGGAGCATCAATCTGCGGCAGCACCTCCACAAGTGCAAAACTCGTCTGACGGAGATTGTCACTATTAAACGGGCTTAGTCGTACGAGCCGATGGACGCCGTGCTCTCCCTGCAACTTACCATACGCATATGGACCTTCTATCTGTAACACGCTTGTTTTTACGCCCGCCTCTTCTCCCGCCGAGCGCTCTACGATTGCAGCAGAGAGATTTGACCGTTCAGCCCAGCGTAGATACATACGCTCCAACATCTCTGTGAAGTCCTGTGCGTCCGTGCCACCCACACCTGCACTGAGCCGTAGAATTACATTATGATTGTCAAACCTACCCGTGAACCTAAGGGCCTTTTTCAGCTCATCGAGCTGCGCCTCCATGGCAGTCACCTGGCCTTCAAACTCACCTAGCATGCTTTCGTCCCCTAGCTCCATAAGCTCGACGATATCGCGCAGCTGCGTCTGAAGAGTCAGCCACGGCTCCACGGCAGCATCTACCACAGAAAACCGTTTATTTACCTCTGTAGCATGCGCGGGATTATTCCATAGCTCCGGCCGAGACATCTCCACCTCTAACGCGTCTCGCTCTCGTTGCTTCTCAGTAATACCGAGTTTCGTAAAAGCATCACTAAACTGAGATTCGAGATCGGCGAGGCGTTTTTTGAGTGGCTGCATACTACTCGTCTGAAGATTTCTTAGTTGTTGAGCGAGTACGAACTGGCTTCTTGACTACCTCGGCCTGCGACCACATGGGGGAAAGTTCTGCCGTTTTGGCATCGAGATGTTGCAGACGACGCACTAGAAAAGGGTGGCTACTAAATGTCTGTGTGAAGCGATTGAAGTAACTGCTCGTCATGTACACCTGCCATTGTCGTGCAATATCGTTAAATGATTTCGCGACATCCGGCCCAACATGTACACCAATAAGCGACTCTTTGACTTGTTCGTTGTCGCGCAAATAACATAGTGCCAATCGATCAGCGGTAAGCTCGGCACGACGACTCCAAAAATCTAGCAGCCATCCGTTGAGCGTACCCAAGATCGGCATGAGTCGCAAGAGATTCAGATACGTGCCGATTTGCGTATGATGATATTTGACATGTGCCATCTCATGCACCACTACAGCTTTGAGCTGTTCCTGTGTAAGCCAGCGGATTGATCCCGAATTGAGTACAATCGTGTAAGGTGTTGCAAAACCAAACGCATATGCGTTGATTACAGGATCTTGCGTGACCATAATCTCAACTCGTGGCATATGAAGATCTTGTGCGACTTGATTACTCCACTCCCTCAGCCATGCATAGTCACTGTATTCGACCTGCAAAGCGTTACCTAGCACTTGCTGACGCATCATACGAACCAACGTCAGAATCAAGATGAGTGCAATACCCCCGATAACCACAAAACTAAGTAGATCACCGAAAAATCCAGCATCAGCAGCCGTATCTTCGTAGTACACGTCCTCGTCATAGCCGCTAAGTACCGATGCAATACTCGTAAAGAAAACTAGGCCAGTTGCCAGCAAAGAGGTCACCACTCCCGCGGCAAGTACCCAGTAGTCGCTCCTACGATTTGCTTGTGAAACCGCCGGGTGTTCAGGTGGCACATGCGGCTGCGACACGGGGCCAGCGGGGGTCACTTCTTCGTTCATATAATCTCCTTATTCTTCTATAGTTAGTATAACATTTAGAGCGCGGCGACAGCATCAATAAACTGGTCACCGCGATCTTTATAATCTCGAAACATGCCGAAGCTTGCGCACGCAGGACTCAGCACCACGACATCACCCGGCTCGGCAACTTGCTGCGCGCGCGCTACAACATCCTGCATAGTGCCATCAATAATTTCGTATCCTTTTACGTCTTCACGTTCAAAAGTCTCAGCAATCACTCCAGCTTCACTTCCAATCAGCAATATTTTGCGCATGTGCACATCCTGCAAGGCGTGTGCCAGCCCGGTAAAATCTGCGCCTTTTGAGGATCCGCCTAAAATCAAAACCTTTGGTTCAACAAAAGCACCAACGGCCGCGACTGCACTACCTGGTGTCGTCGCGATACTATCATCATAGTACTTCACATCCGACTTCACAGCGACAAATCTCAACCTATGTGGCAAGCCAGTAAAATCCGCCAAACCCTGTGCAAACTGTCCGTCGTCCACCTCGTAGGAAAGACACAAACTCATAGCCGCACTGGCATTATCGAGATTAAACATCCCGGGCAGTTTCACTACGTTTGTTGGACATATCTTTCGGCCACGCGTAGTCACAAACATGCCGTCATGCACGTAGACGGTTTCAAGTCGGTCGTTACCATTTTGCTCAGTATTATATTTTGCAGCATGTGTAGTAAAATCTGGCTGATTGCGAGCAATTGCGAGACTCCATTCATTCGAAGGATGGTACACGCAGATATCGGTGCGGGATTGAAATTTAACGATGTTTGATTTTGCGCCGATATATTCTGCAAAATCCTTATGCACGTCGAGATGATCTGGCTCGATATAGAGCACTGCAGCCTGATGCGGTGATCGCTCAAGATCCCACAGCTGAAAACTGCTGAGCTCGTAGACAACAATGTGATCAGTTTCGATATCTGGCAAGACCTCTAATGCAGGAATACCGATGTTACCGACCAAATGCACCGTATACCCAGCCGCGCGTAAGATACTAGTCACGAGACTGCAAGTTGTACCTTTACCCTTACTTCCTGTCACCCCGATAATAGGCGCGGGACACTGTCGAAAAAATTCATTAGTTGCCGACCAAAGCTTTGCTGTAGTGTGGAGCTTGGTTGGTGCAAGCCCAGCTGTACGCACCACGAGGTCGAATCCGCCAAGCTTCTCAAGCGCGCCGTCCCCCAGTATCGTTGTGGCGCCCAAAGGTAGCTCCCTACTTGGTGTTGCACGCTCGTCTACGATAGTTACTTCGTCACCACGTGCAGTCCAATAACGATAGTTTTGTTCGCCCTCGATACCATATCCAACTACTGCTACCTTCATGCCTCTAGTTTACCTTTCGATCATGTTATTGACTATATCCTGCAGGCGTTCAGCTTGTGCTGCGTCAACATTTCCCGTGAGCCCAAACCTAGACTTACTCTTGTATAGCCACTCATTAGCATACTCAACAATAGCTTCGCGTGTGATCTTTTTGATAATATCGAGTATCACTGTATCTGGCACATATGTCTCGTTGAGCAAATACTGACCTTCATAGTAGCCAGCCACTTCACCCGGACTTTCAAAGAGTCGCTCCTGGTACCCCATGATATATGCGCGCACTTCGTCCACCTCATCCTCTGTAAGGCCACCATTTGCAAGTGAAGTAAACTCTTTTGCCACATGGGCAATAGTCTCTTCGATGTGCTCGCTTGAAGCACTGCCGTAGACTTCAAGTTCTCGGTAGTTATACATCATGTTCACATATGACGCGCCGATGTCATAGCAGACGCCCTTGCTCCGAAGCTGGCCAAAAACCCGTGAATGATAGGTTCGAAAGAGCAAATGATTTACAAAATTCCATGCAACATCTTCTTCGTGGCTCAGCAAACCAGGCGTGAGCAACGACAGCGAAAAATCTAAAGTGCCGTATTGCGGACGTTCGAGTAGTACTGGTTTTCTCAAGGTCTCAAACATGTCTTGGCGAAGCCCCGGGCGCGCGCCCCTCTCGAGCGGCCAGGCTTCTAACAGTCGCACCACATCTTGTGTTTGCACGTCGCCAGCAATTACAAATCTAAGATTGTCTGACACATGTGATTCAGCATAAAATTTTCGTACATCTTCGACAGTTGTCGTAGCAAGCGAATCAATTTTCTCCTGGTCTTTGCGACCACCACCGCCCGACATCCTATTGGCTGTTTGCCAAAATATTCTACCGTCATTATTTAAATTGCTCGTCAGCTCTTCAAGCACAGTAGATTTCTCGACATCGAAGTGCTCTTGGGTGAATGTTGGCTCGGCTATCACCTTTCCCATCAGCGCCACAATGCGTTCATATTCAGATAGCGAGCATGTTGCCTCGTATGTGACATGCGCCTCATCAGTCATCGCATCCTCCGAAGCTGAGTGCTTGGTAAACTCCCGGCTAAACTCTTCTTGACTCGTAAATGCGCCGGGGCTAGTAAACGCCATATGTTCAATAATGTGCGGCACTTGGCATAGCTCGTCTGAGAGATACTGTGCACCTGCACGAAAGGCGTAAGTAGTATAGACAGTATGTACACCTGGTATTTTGATAATAATACCTCGAGCACCACTATGTAGCGTTACTTCTTCGACAGCATGCGTAAGAGCCATACTACGACTTTACCGTATAAAGTTCCTCTAGCAGGCTGTTTAGCTCGTTGATTTCGGCCTTTTCCCCACTACCAACAGCTGCGAGCACCCATGTATCGGCATTGATAAATTCGCGTGCAGTTTCGATCATACATTCAAGTGATGTGTTTGTGATCGAATCCGGTACTTTCTCATAATCTTTTACAACACCGTCTCCGAAATATCGTGATGTATAAAAATTACTAATCTGCGCAACAGTTTGCGCACCCATCTGATGACGCCCGAGTGCATATGACTTTGCTGCATCGATCTCTGCCTGAGTGATTTCCCCGTCAAGCACTTGCTTGATTTGGTCACGAATAATTACAAAGAGCTCTTGCGCCGACTCGTGGTTAACCTGACCACCAAAATCCCAGCTACTCTCATAAAAACTAGCTGCCGCATCACTAAAAATATTGTATGACACACCTTTTTTACGGGCAGTTCCAAAGATACGCGAGTGCATAGTGCCTGTAAGTAGATGGTTAAGGCACGCCATAGCATCAAGCTCCGTGTCATCAAGTACCCTTGGAATAATGTTTGACCAGCCAAATGTAATATTTGACGCTTCTTTGCGACGGATCAAACTCGCATTTGCCGAATGCAACTCATCGTGTGGCACAACAAAATGTTCGCCCTGTGCAAGTGGCCAATCTTCGAGTTGCCTACGAATCTCGGCCTTGCGACCCTGTAGACGACCTGCGATTACAAAACGCATATTCTCACTTGTGTGGGTGCGTTTGTGGTGTTCACGGATATCACGAAGTGTCACATGCGGAATTGTCTTGATACGCTGGTTAAACGTCAAGATATCCTCGCCCAATAGCTGCTGTGCCTTCGGCCATAGTAAACGGATGTGGTTGTTGAGATAGCCTGTCAACTCACTGCGTACGTTACCCTTTTCGGCTACAAGCTCTTCTTCGTTGAATTTCGGCTGACAAATCGAAACTTCCTGGAGCTTGAGGATTCGCTCCCACTCGAAATCGGCACATTCCGCCATATATACCATCGACAAATCGCTTGTGTATGCGTTATGGTACGCTCCGTTTTTAGTGAACTCTGCCTCAAACTCATGCTCTGTTTTGAACTGAGAATTTGCGCCAAAGGCCATGTGCTCCATAAGGTGCGCCGTCTCGTAAATGTCTTTGTGTTTAACATAGCGATTGCCCGCACGAAACTGAAATTCAAAGCTCATTACGGTCGCACCGGGCACGTCTATCAATAGTCCTCGCGCCCCGTTTTTGAGACGGACTTCTTCAACTGTATGTTTCATCTATCCTGACCTACTATTTTCGATTCTTTTTACGGTTTTGGCGCTGAGCTTTTTTCTTTTTGCGTGCTTCGTTCTTAGCACGATTTGCATCACTAACCGTTTGAGCCTTTTGTACACTTCCGTCGAAATCATCATCGCCGAGATGTGTGACATTTGAGACTTCGTTGACACCCTTTTCTACAGAGCCTTCAGCGAGCCTAGTAAGCTCCGTCTCATGGTCTTCTTCAATCTGCACCGTCACGTCACTTGGGCGAATATGGGTCAGAATCTTGAGCACTTCTTCACGTAGCGTTGCCTGCAATCCTTCAAACAGTTTCTGCGACTCTACACGGTATTCCACTAGTGGATCGCGCTGGCCAACGCCACGCCAGTGAATACCTTCGCGCAAATGCTGCATGTTCTCAAGATGTTGCATCCAGAGCTGATCAAGTACCTCCATATACACCTGACGCTCGAGCTTACGCATAAGCTCAGGTGTAATAGCTTTTTCGCGTTCGGCATAAAATTCCTCAACACGTTCTTTTGCGATCGTGAAACGGACTTTGTCACGCTTTTCAGCGCCAATTTCTTTGATTTTATCATCACCAATTGGAAAGATTACTTCAAATTCATCAACAAATTGCTTGTTATTTTTGGCAGGTACTATCGTGAGCTGATGTACCGCTTCACCGATCAGACGCTCAATTTCATATTTGATGTCGTCGCCTTCGAGAATCTTACGACGAATCTTATACACCACCTTGCGGTGACGATTGATAACGTTGTCATATTGCACGACGTTTTTACGGGTATCGTAGTTATAGCCTTCGACACGCTTCTGCGCCGCTTCAAGTGTCTTGGAAACCGTCTTGTTCTGAATTGGCATATCATCATCGACACCGAGGCGATCCATCAGGCTTGCGATACGCTCACCTTGGAAAATACGCATCAGGTCATCTTCAGTCGACACGTAGAATTGTGTCTCACCAGGGTCACCCTGACGACCACCACGACCACGAAGCTGATTGTCGATGCGACGCGATTCGTGACGTTCGCTACCAATCACCACAAGTCCACCAAGATCTATTACGCCCTCACCGAGCTTGATGTCGGTACCGCGTCCGGCGATATTGGTCGCAAGTGTAATTGCACCTTTCTCTCCAGCCTTCTCTACGATAGCTGCCTCACGCTCGTTGTTTTTTGCGTTGAGCAGCTCGTACTTGATATCTTCTTTATCGAGATATTTTGCAATCATCTCGTTTTTAACGATAGAGCCAGAGCCCACGAGTACAGGGCGACCTTGCTTGTGATACTCTTTGATCGCATCGGCTACAGCCTTAAGTTTGGCTTTTTCGCTCTTGTAGATCAAATCTTCTTTGTCGATACGTGCGAGCGGCCTGTTGGATGGCACTTGCACTACATCAAGACTGTAAATCTGATGGAATTCTTCGAGCTCAGTAAACGCCGTACCGGTCATGCCAGCAAGTTTCTTATAGAGACGGAAGAAATTCTGGAACGAAATAGTCGCAAGTGTCATACTTTCAGTCTGCACGCTCACCGCCTCTTTGGCTTCGATAGCCTGGTGAAGACCCTCTGAATAACGACGACCCTGCATCAGGCGACCAGTGTGTTCGTCGACAATGACTACTTCGCCGTCATGTGTCACCACGTAATCTTTATCACGTTTAAACAGCGTCTGTGCGCGAAGCGCTTGATCCATATGATATACGGAGCGAACATTTTCTGGCAGATATAGATTCTTGATGCCAAGCATCTTTTGCACCTTCTCGACGCCCTCATCACTGAGTGCAACGCTTTTGCGTTTTTCGTCGAGTATGTAATCTTCTGGCAGAAGCTTAGAGGCAATCTTAGAAAACGTCAGATAATGCTCTGGGTTTTCTGCCGCAGGTGCAGAGATAATGAGCGGTGTACGCGCTTCATCGATCAAAATCGAGTCAACTTCGTCCACGATCGCAAAGTTGAGTTCGCGCTGACGCAGCAAGTCTTCGTCGTTAACCATGTTGTCTCGCAAGTAGTCGAAACCGAACTCGTTGTTTGTACCGTACGTAATATCCGCAGCATAGGCTTCTTTACGAGTTGCTGGTCGCAGACGGCGCATTTTTTCGTCTTCGTGTGCTTCATTATCATACTCAGGGTCAAAGATAAATGACGCGTCATTGATAATTACACCAGTACTCAGACCGAGGAAATGATACAGCTCGCCCATCCAGCTCGCGTCACGCTGAGCCAGATAGTCGTTTACTGTCACGACATGCACACCTTTTTCTTCGAGCGCATTCAGATATACCGGCGCAGTGGCGACAAGAGTTTTACCTTCACCAGTCTTCATCTCTGCCACGTCGCCATCATGGAGCACAATACCGCCGATAAGCTGCACGTCAAAGTGACGCATACCGAGCACACGCTGGCTCGCTTCGCGCGCAATAGCAAACGCATCAGGTAGCACTGCATCGAGCGACGCCTTTTTCTTTGCTTGTAATTTTTTCTTGAGCACCTCTGTCTGCTTTGCCAGCTCAGCGTCACTCATTTTTTTGTACTTATCTTCAAGATCATTGATTGCTTTGACACGCTTCTCAAGCACCTTTACTAGGCGCTTTTGCGGATCTCCAAAGACTTTCGTCAGTACTTTTTGTCTATTTACCATATAAGAAATCCCTCACTTCCAGAAAATTCCAGCATTAACTCCTACTCATTATACGAGGAGTTAGCTGAAATTTAAAGAGTATTTCGTAGTAATTACTGCGATTCGCGTGCAAAACTACGTTTGAATTTGCTCAGCACACTACGATCTTCACTATGCTGTTCTTTGTACTTAGCAAGCTGCGCCTGAAGCTTCGCTTCTACGATGTCAACAGCCGCGAGTACATTTACAGTCGAGTCCTTGGCAGCCAGAACCTTATCTGGGACGAAGAGCAAGATCTCTGCTTCGTACTTATTTCCATTTTTCTGATCAATCTGGGTTAATTTCACTTCAGCACTGGCGCTTTTGCGGGCGTGTCTCGGAAGAAATCGTTCGAGTTTACCTACCTTCTGTTCTACATACTTTTTGGTCTTTTCGTCCACGTCGTATTTGATTCCGGTTATTGCAATTGGTGAGATCATATCCCTCCTCTTGTTAGGTGCTTGTGCTATTAGTATAGCAGTTTTCAGCTATTAGCGCCATCTGTTATATTGATATGTGTACTCTATTATGTTATAATATACTTATCTGACGTGAGGTTCATATAACACCACTGACGAGACCGTTGACAAGCAGACACGCCAAGGAGTAATCATGACCGACGCGGTAAATTTCGAGCAGTTACCAGAAATTGACCTGAAGGACTCTGCACGTTGGAAGGAGTACGTACAGGCCAACTCAGTTAGTAAGTATGGCCGTGAGACCGTGGAGTATGCGGAGCGTTGGGCTAAGCTCATGCAATATGAGATGGCCCAGGGACGGAGTATCGATGAGGTGGCAGTTTCAACTAGCTACACTGCCGACACCCACGATCTCTCCGGCGCAATGTACGGTCGCGCTGTCCAGCAACTCGTTGAAACATGGCGACACGGAGAAGACCTGCGCAAGTGGCATAACGCGTCATTCGGTCGGCCCGATTCACAGGGTCTCGTGAGTACATTCCTGATCAAGCCATTAGCACCGAAGAAAGGTTGGCTGCGAAAACTCCTAAACAGTAGATAATACCCTGAGGAGTCTCCATCCAGTGGCGAATATGATTCTCAGAAAAGATACGATTTCAGAGAGTCGTACTCTTGATCTCAGTACTTGTCTGCTTGTCATATTTGCTCCGTAGATGCATATCTACGCTGATGAGTCCAAAAGGACGAAAGCGAATCTAAACAACTTCTCTGCCGCCCATATATGGCCGTAACACCTCTGGCACATTAAGCTTTCCATCTTCACGCTGGTTATGCTCAATCACCGCCACAAGTGAACGCGCCAAACTCACGGCCGTACCATTGAGCGAATGTACCATCTCCACAGTTCCGTCAGTACGACGCACGCGGATATTGAGGTTGCGCGTCTGGAAATCAGTACAGTTGCTACAGCTCGTAAGCTCCCGGTAGGTACCGTCCACTGGAGACCAATATTCGATATCAAACTTCTTGGCCGCCGGAGCACCCAAGTCGCCGCTCGCAATATTTATCACATGATACGGCACGTTCATCGCCTGCCAAATCTCTTCTTCGATTGCAAGCAACTGCTCGTGGACTGCGTGCGACTTCTCTGGCAATGCGTATGCGTACATCTCAAGTTTATTAAACTGGTGTACGCGGAATAGTCCCCGTGTGTGCTTGCCATAAGTACCAGCTTCTTTGCGATAGCATGGGCTGAGACCAGCGTAGAGCAGCGGCAGATCACTTTCGTCCAAAATTTCGTCGGCATGGTAGCCGGTCAATGGAATCTCTGCTGTAGCAATAAGAGACAGATCTTCACCATCGATCGCATACTCGTCGCTCTGGTCGCTACTGCGTGGTGCAAAACCCGTCCCCGTCATCGTGCGAGCGTTCACCATATGTGGCACAGCCATAAAGGTGAACCCCTTGCCCACTAGTACGTTCAGAGCGTACTGCGTGATCGCCTGTTCAAGCAACGCCAAATCACCCTTGAGATAGTAAAACTTTGCGCCCGCAACCTTTGCGCCACGCTCGAAATCAACCCAGTCACGCTCGGTCGCATAATCCAAATGATCTCGTGCGCCAGTCGACTGCTCGCCCCATTGCTTGATTTCAACACTGTCTTCTTCGCCACCAAGCGGCACGTCGGCATCGGTCATGTTCGGGAACATGTTTAGTTGAGTCGCAAATTCTTCGTCGGCTTTTTTGAGATACTCTTCGCGCTCAGCTAGCTCAATCTTAATCTGCTTGCCCTCGTCGATAAGTTCCTGAGCAGGCTTGCCACCCTTCATTTTAGCGGCATTGGCATTACGTTTTTCACGCAGTACATCGACCTGCTGCTGCAAACTACGACGCGATTCATCGAGAACCAATAGCGACGACACCGATAGGTTGCGGTAACCTTTTTGTTCAGCGTTGGCTTGGACTTTTTCTGGATTTTCTCGTATGAAGCGGATATCTAACATACCCCTTAGTATATCAGTAGTAGCGAGATTTTTTAACCTCTTGAGATTACTCTGTGCGTAGAGCTTCTATAGGATCAAGCTTAGCTGCCTTGCGCGCTGGCATGATACCTGCCCCGACGGATATCAGCATCAGGCCAATAATCACTACACCAAACACCCATGGCTGGAAAATGAGTAGATTTGTATTCTCACCGAGTGTCAGTGTTTCGCGAATCCACGGATTTGCTGCGGAACCGGCGGCAAATGCTAGTCCTGAACCGATAGCACCACCCAAAAACCCAATCCATGCAGCTTCGAGTTTAAACAATCGCCCCACATCTCGACGCCGCATACCGAGTGCCTTCATAAGCCCAATCTGCTGCGTGCGCTCTAACACACTGATGTACTGTGTGTTAATGATGCCAAACACAGACGTCAATACTGCAAGCGCGCCAAATCCAATCAAGATCCCCTGCAAAACGTTTATAAACTGAAAGATGAAGCCCATCAAATCTTCAGCGGTTTGTGCATCGTAGCCTTGTTGATTGATTTTTTCTTTGATTGATTCTACATCGCCTTCGTTTTGTGCGAGTACCGTTGCACCCATGTATGCATTTTCAATTGGAGTGCCTTTTTGACTAAACTGGTACATTTCTTTGACGATTTCGCTTGAGGCCTGAATACCGCTCTGTCCGCTCACTGCTGCGAGCTCGGATTTCTTCGTAACACCCACGATTGTGAGTGGGAATGTTTTGTCGCCAGATCCAGGTATCGTTCCGGACACAACAACATCTATCGTCTGACCAATTGCGTCATCTGGATTCTCAAAACCAAGCGCTTTACTAAAGGTATCTGGCAAAATTGCCTCATTACCCGTTACTGAGTCGCCGCTACCAGCAGCGTACTCTTGTGTGATTGTAGAGAGAAACGCCTCTACGCTCGTCTGATACTTTTTCTGACCTTCTCGAGTTACATACTTCGCCGTAACATTATAAATAGGCGTCACTGTTTCGATACCATCTATCTTGGTAATCTTATCAATATCTGATTGCTCGAGTAGCTTGAGGCTAAAGCCACCCCCGTATGAAAGTGCGGGTGTATCTGAATATTCTTTTGGCTGTGATGAATCACCTTGTGCGTCCTGCTTTGGTTGCACATAGAGTTCTTTAACATTCGTGTTACTACTCACTATATCTTCGGCGTATTGTTTACCGCCAGTACCCGCTGCTAGGCTCAACGTAATCGTAAACGCGCCCACACCGATCGCGAGACTTGTCAGCAGAGTACGTGCTTTAGCATTTTTTAGGCTTCGGCCTGCTCGGCGCGTAATATCCCGTAATCGCATTATTGAATCCTCCTGGTAACTGGCTTCTTAATTTCTGCTTTCTTTGGCTCGGATATAGACTCTATCTTGCCGTCTTTTATGCGAATCTGTATATCGCATTTCTCAGCTAGGTCTGGATCATGTGTCACGATAATAAGTGTTGTCCCGTTTGTCTTAGTATGGCCAAATAGCAAATCTTCGATAACCTCACCTGTAGTGCTATCTAGGTTACCCGTAGGCTCATCAGCAAACAGCACTTTTGGGCTATTCACAATAGCTCGCGCCACTGCTAGTCGCTGCTTCTGGCCGCCAGAAAGATTTTTTGCTTTTGACTTAATCTTGTCACCAAGCTCTACGGCTTCAAGCGCAGCGATGACCTTTTTACGTCGCTCACCACCAGAGACATTCGCAATCTCAAGTGGCAGGCTCACATTGTCAAAACATGTCTCGTTTGCCTGCACGAAAAACGACTGGAAGATAAAACTCATCTTGGTCGCGCGAAACTTATCGACAGCCTTTGCCTTGAGTTTCAGTATATTCTCGCCATCAATCACGATCTCACCATGCTGCGGTCTATCAAGTCCGCTCATGGCATGCATCAGTGTAGATTTACCACTTCCGGATTTACCCAGAATCGCCACGCTCGCCCCATCAGGAATCGTGAAGCTCACGTCATCAAGCGCCATGAAAACATTCTGCTTTTTACCGTATGTCTTTGTTAGGTTTTTTACTTCAATCATCCCGCCTCCTTTTATACTGGTTCTATTATATTAGTTGAAAGCAACACAATCAACACGAGACCAATCGCTACCCGGTACCATATGAAAATTGAGTAGTCGTGTCGTGCGATAAACTTAAGGAGCCATGCCACCGCTACATATGCCACTCCAAACGATACAGTAGTCGCAAGTAGCGTCGGACCCCAGCCAACCCCATTGTTAATCTGGTCGAACTCCGTAGCTGTCTGCAAAATAGCTGCTGCGAGTAACGCCGGTATACTCAAGAAAAACGACAGCCTCGTGACAGTCACGCGGTCAAATCCGCGCAGTAATCCTGCCGACATAGTGGCGCCCGAACGCGAGATACCAGGTATGAGTGCCAAACACTGAGTAATACCTATTATCAACGTATCATGCCACGTTGTATCTCTTTCACCACGATCTTGCTTGGCATGACGATCCGCAAACCACATCACTACACTCCAGAGGATCAATGCGCCTGCTACAAACCAGAGACTGCGCAGCACACCTTCGATCTCGTCCTTAAACAATAGACCTATGATGCCGATAGGAATCGAACCAATGAGTACCGCCCAGCCAAATTTGTAATCTCGCTTGCGTTGCTTTTCATCTGCCAATCCCCTAAACCATGCTACGCCTACGCGCCAAATATCGCGACGTAGATATAGTACAGTTGCCAGCACCGCGCCTACCTGTATGATCGCCGTAAAAGCCGTAATATCAGGGTCGTCGATACGATAGCCTAGTAATTTTTCAGCGATTGTCAGATGGCCCGTGCTTGATACGGGCAAAAACTCTGTCACACCCTCAATTACACCGAACAGAATCGCATGCCACCACTCCACGTACTTATCGCCCCTCTCTTAGAAAATCTTTATTCAAGTATATCATGCCTCTGGCGTACCAATCTCTTGTGTACTTTCAAGTGTCAGACAAGCGGTAGATACACCACTATACTGTGCACCGTTCACAAGCACATTCGTCGCACGCTCATACGTCACCCCACTCTTACTATCCACCCCACAGCTAGCGGGAGCCTCTACCGACAATGTACGCACCACCCCGACGACTACATCTGAGTTGTCTTCTAGGCGCAGTGTCACATCATCAATCGCCGCATCACTCGCATGAAGCGTACCGTTGCGTCCAGCCATATCGATAGCACCGAAACGACCCGCTAAGCGTAGTGTTGCATCATCACGAATCGTAGTTTTTAAAATTTGCTGAGTGGCATCTGTTTCATATGCTACAGTAGCACCGACAACATCAAGCATACTAAGTGATGGGCCGTATATCGTAACCGAAGCATTTTCTAACATACAATAGTCAATCCACTCAGCACACTCTTGCTTTGGTAGTTCGCCGACTTGCAGTACTGCCGTCTCTCCATCTCGTATCATCTTCAGAGGTAGCCGAGTTGTCTTATCACGCTGGAATGTTCTGACTTCTGCGTAGGGTTCGCCTACAACTGTCTTGTAGGTCACTGGCGTAGAAGTCTTTTCGATACGAAGCACGGTTGCTCCTCCAAGCTGCGGTAATGTTTCGCGTCGAGTCGTGGTATTCTCGTCGATAGCCGCTTTCATCTGCTGTGCACCATAGATGGCTGTGCCTGCGCTTGTACCAAACGCAACAAGTCCCGCAACAATCACAACACCACTAAGTATAATAAGCGTCTTAGGGGCACGCCACGCTGCAAGCATGTATATTGCCATACCCATTAGTATTACCAGGAGAATACCGCTTAGTGAGCCTACCAACAGCGCTGCAATCAGCCAGCCATTTGTGAGCCAGCTTGCCACGCTAAACATTGGTACACCTGCAAAAAGTGCAGCTGCAAGAATAGCAATAGCTACGAACACGATACCGAGCAAACACAGAATACCAATGATACGCAGAATAACTACCAAAGGTTTTTTATATGAAGAGACATCACGTACTTCAGCACTACTTTCATCCTGAATATTCTTGAGTGTCATCTGCTTTCCGCGCATCTGTAGCCGCTCTGCTGCTGTTCGCGCTGGCGGTATGGCGATCCACAAGACTGCATACACGATAAACATCGTGCCAAACGACATAAATGCGAGAATAATCGCAGCTACACGATACCATGTCACATCGACACCAGTATACGCAGCAATACCAGCTAGTACGCCACCCACCATGCCTTTTTGCTCGTCGCGCAACAAACGCTTCTTATCCGGAGTCGCTTCTTCTATGGGTTCATCTACAAATTCACCTGGAGCCCCGAGGCGTTCTTTGAGTGCGGCCACATCTGCGGCAGTTATCACTTGCTCGTCCTTTACTCCGCGTTCCGCGAGCAACTCAATCATACGTGCTTCAATTTCTCGCACAGTCTCGTCATCTGCAGCCAAGACGTTCTCGATACTAGTGATGTACTTTTCAAGATCTTTCTTCGCAGCTAGCTCAATATTGTACGGTGTTGCTGCGAGATGAATTCGAGTAATTTCTTTCATAGCTCCTCTCCTATAACTTCTTTAGCGTTGTATTTAACGCTGTAATTTTTTTAGTAACCTGATCCATAACCTCTTGTCCAAATTGCGTAATCTTATAATATTTTCGCGGTGGCCCTTGTTCACTCTCTTGCCATTCATGCAGCAAAAGTCCATCTTTTTGCAAACGACTAAGGAGCGGATAAATCGTACCCTCTACCACAACAAGTTCGGCTTCACTAAGTTGCTTGATGATATCACTTGTGTACTTTGGCTCATGCGAACAAACCTTAAGCACGCAGTACGCAAGAAAACCCTTGCGTAGCTGTGTAGCGAGCTGTTCGGCATATCGTTCACTCTCGTCCATATGCATCTTTCATCGTTAAAACTTTCTGCTTCATAGTTCTATGTTATACAAGGTACTACAGAAAGTCAACTAGTAAAAAATAAACTCTACTTCTCCTTAACCTCATCAACCCGGATAGCACCAGTTATCGCATAGAGTACATCAGCCTCGCTTCTCGGAATCATCTCACCCTTCACCACTACTTCTTGATCCATCTTTGCAGTTGCCATCTCACTTTCACTCATGTCTTTGAGCATATAGGAGCCGTCGTCTGTCTCCAGTCCTATGGCGCATTCCATCGTGTGTGGACCTGGTCCAGTTTTCGATAGGCACACGACCTTTCCTTCAGTGGTTTTTGCCACCTCGTCTTTAGATTGGCCTTGGCTCAAAAGCAGCATTACGCACCCACATACAAACACCGCAAGTACCCCCGCTACGATAAGTATATTTCGACGTACGGTGACTTTACCAGCCACCGCCGCCGCCACCACCGCCACCTCCACCCGAAGAACCGCCGCCGCCCGACCCACCAGTCGATGAACTACTCGCAGATGTATATGCTGCAGACGTACTAAAATTGCCGATAGCCGACGTCAACACGGCTGCATTAAAGACGGCCCCGTTTGTACCTCCATACCAAGAAGGACTGTCGCCTGTCGACTCATAGTAATCGCCGAGTCGCTGCCCCCACTCCTTTTCTTGACCGAATAAGATAGCATACGGCAGTACCCTCTCGTAAAGTTTCACCAGCTGTCCGGCGTCGGACTCGGAAACTTTACCTACTTTTTCTGCGCCGTCTGGACTCTGTAACATCCTAAGTCGCTCAACCTCGGCCACTCCAATATACAGCTTTAGCCCCTCCAAGTATCGACGCAACCTTAGGCCTTTGTCTGTCAGTGGCCACAATGTTGTACCCATAATCCATATAATCAATGCGTAGATCAACAGAAACGGCGAGAAGGTTACGAGGCCTAACATCAATAATGTCAAGGCTACACGATTAAACCAGCCTGTTTTGCTTGCAACTTTTGCACGAAGCTCGTAATCTTCACGAACTAGCTTTTTGAGCTTGCCTGGGTTGTCCTGCATTCGAGTGTAGAGCGCGGTATTATTTTGCAACTTCTTCATCTCAAGTTTAGTGCCTACCGCTGTTGATCCACCGTAGAGATCCGAGAGCAGCTCCCTCTCTTCGTCTTTGAGCGTAGAAATGTCTTTGACAATCTCAAGGGTGTAGTCGGCATTCGACCAAAATGTCTTTTCTTTTGTCTCGTAGATCTTAATATAATGTCGCACCGCAAAATCAATCAGCTGCGCCGCCAGTACTGCTCGCGGCGAATCTATCACCTCAGCAGCAGTGGTAACACTTTGGTCTCGCGGTGGCAGGTATTCTGGAACAATAGTACCCATCTCATTTGTGCGATTCGATTGCTTCGAGTAGCGAGCAATTGCCCAGACCAGCACACCCATGCCAGCAATACCCGTCACAAATATCAACCCGACCCACAATGGTAGTATTCGCTCCCAGAATGTTTTTTGATACTGGGCAAAAGTTTCTGGTGAAAAGCCAAGCGCCACTGTCACATTTTCTCCAGGACCAAGCTCCAAAGCACTGACGCGAAAAACCGCCCCTTCTTTCGTAAGCTGGCATATGTCATTTGAGCCTGCTACCCCCGTATAGCAGCTCGACTGAGTATATGCAGACTCTATTGTCGGAGATAGCTTGATTGTCGCGCTAAACTGTCGTATCGGTACGCGCCATGCCGTACCGTTAAGATCCCAGTAGAATTCATCTTTGTCTGTATCCGCATAATAGCGCGTCACGTCACGCTGCGTGTATTTTAGGACGTAGGTTTTTAGCCCCTGCACATACACATCTTTATCACCGACGCGTACAATAGTGTTGCCACCATTATCGTAAGTAGTGTAGCTAATTGCATTTCCGCTCTCATCTGTAACAGATTCAATTTCCAGGCTTGTAGAATGTCCATCATACGATGTAGGAATTGCACGTTCAATACCGCGATTTTGATTGATCATAGGAAAGTTTGCGGCAATAGTTTCGGTTGTTGTAAGCGTCGAGCGCTGCTCGCTATCACGACCAAGTTCCAGGGTCATATCGTAGTTGGTAATCTCAAAATCGTTTACCGCCGCTTGAGCGCTATTTGCAAACAATAATGTGCTAGCTACCACTGTAACACCGATAAATCCGATAAATGTGCTCAGCTTCATGTCACTACCTCATATCGCTGTACGTGTTGCACAACTGCTGCCAAATACCTTTTGATGTGCTCGGCCGTTGCATCGCTCAGCTCACCACTCGCAGACATATTGTCTTGACCTTCTGTCAATGCGAGCACAGGACTTGTCATCACAATTGCCTCAGTGTGAGCCAGTACTGGCCGTAATTGCGACTGCATCACCATCGTTCGAATTGGTCCGCTCGAAATACCCCCAATAGCCACTGGTTTACCTTTGAGAGGATGTCCCGTACTTCCACGACTCAGCCAATCGACGATGTTTTTTGTCACTGCCGGTATGCCCCGGTTATACTCCGGAGACAGAATCATCACTCCATCGGCCTGCGCAACCTGATTCGCCACCCTACGCACACTTGCCGGGACATTCGATTCAAGATCTTCGTTCATAAACGGAATATCAGCCAGCTCAAGCATTTCCGCCGTCACACCGCTTGGCAGACGGTTAACTAGTACGCCCGCCAGTGCACGGTTGTATGATTCATTCCTTAGACTTCCCACAATAACTGCCAGTTTCATACGCCTCCTCTTGTATAAACTATTATACCAACATCCTAGTTTTTAACACGAAACCTCTTCCAGATCAGGCCATCAAGTAGCAAGTGACTAAAATAGCCTGTCACTGCGGCTCCATAGTACACTACTGCTATGGGTAGTAGTGTACTGCTATAAAGTAACGGTACTAGCACGATAGGCAAAGGCACTAGCACAATCGCCCATTTTGCATGCGTCCAGCCCCTATGATGCGTAAGTATTGGTAGCATTGCTATTAAACCGAGAAATGCCGCGGCTATAAAATACCCATTCCATATCAAAAGCACATCCACCATAAAAATCAGCCAGAAGAAAATATCCTGTGCCTTGGAATTAGTATCGACGTCTGGAAACAACGCAAACAACATAGCAATCACGAACACCGCGGCGAGCGCCTGCCAGTCATCAAGTAACTGTGCATACTCCGCTAGTTGCTCCACTGGCACAGCAGTCATGGCAATTGCATAGACCACGCCAGCCGCCAGTCCACCCACTATATGACCCTTGTAGTTTGCCATCTATTTGAGCTCCTCTAGTGGCTTCTCTATTACAAAGCGCCACACACTTACGTTCTCAACCGGCTGGCTCATGCGTTCGTGAAACTGCACTTCACCTAGTAGCACTCGAAGTAGTCGGATAACTCCCCCGTGAGTAACAATTAACACATGCTGCTCTGAGTCACGGCTATAGAGCTCGTTGAGCGACTGCACAATGCGTCGCGTAACATCGCGTGCACTTTCACCTTTCGGCGCCCTGGCGTCGATGTCTTCAACATCAATTGCATCCGGCCAGTCCCATGAACCCGTTGGCTTACCCTGGTGAATGCCGAAGCTATACTCCCTCAAGCGCTTGTCATATTCTACAGGAATATTCTCATGGTGCCGAGAAATAGCTGCTGCGGTATCCATGCATCGCTTAAGGTCAGATGTGACGATACGATGAAAAGTTTCATCGCTCAGTACGCCCCCTATCCTACCAGCCTGAGACCGACCAAGCTCGGTCAAATCAGTATCGAGTTGACCTTGAGTGATGCCGTCACGATTCGCGGTCGTCTCACCATGACGAACCAGTGTGAGCCTCATGAGCTACAGCTCCAGGTCGGAATAAATCGCTTTTGTCGTCTCGTCGATTTCATTGCGTAGCTGCGGAAACGGTACGCCCTCTCGAGCCGGAATACCTTCGAGACTCCAAAACACACGCTCGCTATAACCAAGTCCGCATGCAGGCGGCATGCCATATTCGAGCGCTTCCACATAGTCTATGTCGAGCATTTGTGCTTCGTCATCACCCGCATCACGCAAAGCTTGCTGCTCTTTGAAGCGATTGAGCTGATCTACAGGATCGTTGAGCTCACTAAATGCTTTGCACATTTCACTTCCGCCAAACACCAGATTAAATTGCTCCGTGAGACGTGGGTCTTTTTGATTAACTTTCGCCAGCGGCTGCATAAATACCGGCATATCAACAAGAAATGCAGGACCAGCAAGTGTTTTACGATATTTCTTCCATAGTTTATCAAGACTACGGATACGGTTGTCTACTTCCTCTACCTCAAGACCATGCTCTTTGAGCTTCGCCTGGATAGCTTCAATCGGTGAATCAAATACGTCGATATCGTATTGCTCTTTAAGTATATCTACGAAGCTAATACGAGGAAAATGTGTATCATCCGCGCCAAAATCAACTTCTGCGCCACCCATAAGGGTAAACTGGCGCGTACCCCATGTCTGATCACAGATAAAGCGGATCATTCGCTCCGTAAGCTCCATCCCCTGCTCCCAGTCTGCGTAGGCCCAATACCATTCCATGGCGTTGTGTTCTGGCAAATGCTCCTCTGTATAGTTTTCGTTGCGGAATCGTGGCCCTAAGTCAAAAACTTTTTCGAAACCTGCGACGAGCAACCGCTTGAGTGGTAACTCATGGCTAATGCGAAGATAGAAATCTTGATCAAGTGCGTCCATATGAGACACAAATGGGTTTGCATCTGCGCCTCCGGCGGTTGCTTCGAGCACAGTGTTGTTGACTTCCACGAAGCCCTCGCCTTCCATAAATTCGCGTGTTGCTTTCCAAAATTTACTGCGACGAATAAATCGTTCTCGTACGTCTGTATTAACGTTCATATCGACGTATCGACGGCGGAAACGCTCTTCTTTGTTCGTCAGTTCGGTTGGCAATGGACGAAGCGCTTTGGTGAGGAGTCGCAGTGTTTTCACGCCCACGGAGACTTCACCAGTCTTCGTCTTGATTACCTCACCGGTAGCTTCGATAAAATCACCTGTATCGAGCAGATTCAGTTGCTTCATGCCGATAATGCCGTTCGGCGCATCCAGCTCAGCCACATCTGGTGCATGCAGAAATAGCTGTACCTGTCCGCTCATATCACGCAGTACAATAAATGCCAGCTTACCAAACTTGCGTAGACCCATAATCCGTCCTGTTACTGTGACGGCTTGGCCTTCGCGAGAATCAAACTCACTCACGACCTGTTGAGCAGTCGCCGTGCGATTGCTTTTTGCCGGGTAAGGATTGATACCTAGCGTTTGTAGTTCTTCGAGTTTTCGGACCCGTTCGTCTCTGTAATCTTGCAATGTAGCCATATTGTTATTAGTATACCGTATTTTACGTGTATCTTATAGTTAGGTGCACAGTTGTAAATTCTACATTACAATATCTATCATTATCTAGTGTTATCTGCGACATACGAGACACTACATATTGTGTAGGCTTATCTTTTTTGTAAAAAATAACCATCTCTTGATATAAATATTCCCATTGTGCTTGAGTTTCGTATCTGTTAGTAGTATTATCGAGACATGTCAATATAGCAAGGATGATATAAACATGATCAGCACAAAAAATCGTCATGAAAAAATCAGTAACTCGCCCAGCCATGTGCCAATTCATGAGCTTCCGACAGAAACTCTCGTACCGACTCATGACCTCCTGCGAATACAGCTCCAAGGCTCCGCCAGTCGCGATCAACTCCAAAACCCACCTGCACTCCCACCTCACCTACGTGAGCGTGATATCGATTACTCAGTGGAAGCCGTGCGCACTACGGCGTTGAAATACGCCGCCGAGATTCTTCCAGAAGAAATCTCTCAAAAACTAAAGATAGATCACGACATTCTCGATAGCATATCTGTATCTAAACCCCCAACACTAGAAGGTGTCATGTTACTTGCTGGCGCTTGGGATAATGTTCGTAGCAACAGTAACGAGACACTTTCAGAACTAGCTGAAGAGGATAACAATAAAATAGGCGCTGCGCTAGCAGCATCCCTGGATTTTTTGACAGATCGCGAAACAAGGGACATGTTTGGGCAGGCTTTTGCAAATGCATATGTCACGGGCGAGAGCATACTTGCGCACTATCATCTTGAACGAGCAAACAAGCTTATCGACATCGAGGATGTTCCCTCCGTCACAGCCGAAGGTGAATTCGTACCCTACTACAATCTCTCGAATCCAGCATACGACCCGTACGCACCAAACCAAGACAACATACTCGTAAATAGAGCGGACATGATGATTGTTCCTGAAGAAATACGGAAGCGCGTCCAGGAAAAAGTCAATCCGGTAACAGACAGTGAAGGAACTGTTCAGACCGACATGAGCCAGTTCCTAAACGATTAGAGTAGAGTAAAAAATACCCCCGAATACGCGAGGGTATTTTTATAGCCGCTATCTTATATTAAATACTAACTACTTCGTATTCGGTCTCGCCTTTTGGCGTTTTGATAGTCACTGCGTCGCCAACTTTTTTACCGATAAGCGCTTGACCGATTGGAGATTCGTTACTGATCTTACCCTCAAGCGGATCTGCCTCTACCGGACCAACAACCGTATATTTAACTGTCTTGCTGCCGGTTTTGAGCTCAACTGTCGACCCCAGGCCTACTTCACCCTTTTTGCCGCCAGAAATAATCTCAGCATTTTGCAAAATATCTTCAATCTCGATAATACGAGTTTCTAATATACCCTGTTCCTCGCGAGCTGCGTCATACTCTGCATTTTCACTTAGGTCGCCGTAATCACGTGCTTCAGCAATCTTGTCAGCTACATCACCGCGACGGCCCTTTAGCTGCTCGAGTTCTTTTTCTAATTCTTTTTTACCTTCATTGGTTATCTGGTAGGTTTTCTTCATTATATTTATCCTTTTTAGGTTCATCCTTTATAAGACACCCGCCTTTGGTGATCAGCGGGTGTTTGATGCGTTGTTGTGGCAAACCCTCCCTTAGTAGTGGTCTACGATACACTTATACTAGCAAACAGCTCATCCTGGGTCAATAACCTGGCTTCTGTATCACCGCTGCGAGACTTGAGCTCAAACTGGCCAGACTCAACGAGCCTGTCACTTACCGTGAGCGTGTACGGTATACCCATAAGCTCACCGTCGGCGAACTTTTCGCCTGGACGCACGTCCCGGTCGTCATACAGTACTTCGATACCTTTTGCCCCGAGTGTTTCATACAGTACTTCAGCAGCCTCACTGCCCTTCTGGCCAATAGAGACTAGGTATATCTTGGCTGGTGCAATATTCTCTGGCCACACTAGCCCTTTTTCATCGCTAAAGTGCTCTGCTATCAAACCCATCAGGCGGCTGGGCCCGATACCATAACTACCCATAAACACCTTCTGGCGTTCACCCTTTTCGTTTGTATAATTAAGGTCCAGCACATCCGAAAACCTTGTACCTAGCGTAAATATATTACCCACCTCGACTGCCTTGCGCTCAACAAGCTCGTCTTTTGTTACACCAAGATCTCGCAGCACTTCGTCTGTATATACTTCTTCGTTGATAGCAATCTTCTTGCCCTCGTGTACGTATATTATATCTTCGCCCACGTCACTAAGAGTCTGAAACTCGTGACTATAGCGCGAAAAGCTTCCACCGCTGGCAAATGTCTTGTAGGTGAACCCACCGAGCCCGAGCCGTTCGTACACCTTGTGATATGCCTCTGCTGCCTTCTCATAAAATGCATCGTGTTCGGCCTGATCTCGACTAAAACTATAAAGGTCTTTCATCCAAAATTCACGTCCACGCATCAAACCACTTTTTGAGCGAAGTTCATTACGAAACTTTATCTGAAACTGGTATGGATATGACGGCAGATCTTTGTAGCTAGAGATGAAATTCTTCATAAGCTTCGTGAGTGGCTCTTCGTGAGTTGGGGCAAGGCCGAGTTCGGTACCGTTTGCGAGCTTTGTCTTAAACCACACGTCAAGTACCTCATCACTCCAGCGCCCCGAAGCCTCCCAGGCATCTTTTTGCTGCAATGCCGTCAGACTAATCTCGTTACCACCGATACGATTCATCTCTTCGCGAATAATTTGTACGATATTATCGAGTGTCTTTTTACCAAGTGGCAAATACGAGTACACTCCGGCCATCTCCTTGTTGATAAAACCTGCGCGGATTAGTAACTGCGCATTTTTTGCCACCTCGTCGCTTGGCGAAGTTTTGCTTGTTTTTGTAAATAGATTTGAAACTCTCATGTTCACTCTCCCTGATGATTAGATATTGTGTAGTTCGCAATAATATAAAGTAAGTTACCGGCAAGCCGGTGGTGTCATAGGTACGATTGCAATCATCTGTTTCATCATAACTATCCTTATTGTACTACGGCGCGCGTCTGAGATAAAATTTAACACCGCAAGCGTACCTGAAAACACTACGGAATCAGAGTCATACCAAGCAATGGCGCGATAAAAAGTACAAAAAACGCGATACCATTTTTGAGCATATGCACCAGTATACCCGCCCATATACTGCCCGTGTATTCACGAAGTATAGCGATAAACACCGCCAAAACAGTGGTGCCAATCATAACATTCCATTGCAATGGCAATCCAGGTCCGGCATAAATATGCATCAATCCAAACACAACAGATGTCAGTGCAATCGCCCAAAATGCATTGTAATACTTACGTACCCTTCCATAAAGGTAGCCGCGAAACAGAAACTCCTCACAAATCGGCGCCAACACCACAAGAGTGAAAAACGCCAAAAGCATCTCATATCGCTGAGTGAGGTTTTCAAATCCAATCTGCTGCTGCGTTTCAAGATCAACAGCCGGCAGCAAAAGATTTGCCACATACATCACAATACCCGTAGCGATAAGCGAAAATACAAGCATCACTGGCGCGAGTCCGATATCTCTCCACCTCGGTAATGACTGCCCCAAACCCACATCTTCCCAAGTTAGCTTCTGTCCAAGAAGCCTCCAGGGCGCGTACACCGCAAGTGCGATTGTAACTATATACACTATGACCGATACGGATGTTTGCACTACCGTATCGTTAAGTGCAACTGGCAGCGATATATTAAGTTGAAGCATCCCCCACATCACTGCTACGATAAATAGCTGCGCGAATACGAAAGCGGCAACCGTCCACGCAGCGAATGCCAAGCCTAGACCGATTCTTCTACCAAGTGGCACTGTGTGTCTTGGCTTCTTCTTGTTGCCTGTAGGTGCCTCTGGCTGTGATTGACCGCGAGACTCATGATGTACAGGATGCCGTGTCATCGTACTACCTTTCCGATATCTGCTATCGTGATCAGTATAATCAGCCCGAACAGCACCAGCATACCCGTGCCCTGAATTGACTCTTCTCGTTCTTTTGTCAGTACCTTACGACGCAGACGATATATTGTCATAGTTGCCCAACGACCACCGTCAAGTGCAGGTATCGGCAGCGTGTTCATCACAGCAAGACTTAACGAGATGATGGCTGTCAAAAATATAACTGGAGTCAAGCCCGCTTGACCTGCTTGCGGGAAAATCACACCGAGAATACCAACTGGACCCGCCACGCTATTACTCACCGTCTCTAGTGAGCGCTCACCCTCTTGTCGCGTCTGCGCATCGGCGCTAAATCGATTGATGCTGCCCGTTGCAAGATTAGCCACCATATCACCAAGTCCTTGTAGCGTCACAAATGTCAGCTGTGCAGTTGTACCCACGCCGACGATTGGCGCAGACCATGTTGCATGAATCACCTCTTGTGCACCACCGCTTGCACTCACGCCGAGGTAGCCACTCGAGCCACCGCTGCGTAGTTGCACATCGACAGGAATAGTCTTGCCGTCACGCTCATACTCAAGTGTCACTTCTTGACCCTGATACTGCTTGGTTAATGTCACAAATTGAGACGAACTTGTAATGTCAGTACCTTGTATCGCCACTAGCGTATCACCTTGCACGAGTCCAGCTTTCGCTGCTGGCGAGTCGGCGATCACCTGTGAAACTGTTACATCTGGGGAACCTTGTCGAGTAATGCGCGTATCCGCTGGTACCGTAAACTGATTTTCGATGATTTTCGGCATACCTGTCCACGCCAAAACAGTAAACAAAAGGATTGCCACTAGCCAGTTCATTGCTACGCCAGCAAACAAGATCTTCGTCTTGACCCAGTAAGTAGCTGCGCCGTAGCCACCCTTTACCGTAGCACTGTCATATTCACCCTTGAGGCGAACGAACCCGCCAAGTGGAAGCCAGTTTACACTGTATAAAACATTTTTACCAAGGAAGCTTTTCTTGATCTTTTTACCCCAGGCTAAAGGTGGAAACCCTACGCCAAATTCTTCAACCTCTACCCCATTGCGCCTAGCTACAATACCATGACCTATTTCATGCACCACCACGAGCAACACAAGGATAAATAATCCCAGGACTATCCCAAACACTAACTCCATTTATTTTCCGAACCTTCTATTTCGATTGTTATATTCCTCTATGATAGCGCTTACGTCTTCTTTTGTCATGTCTGGCCATGCATTATCGAGAAACATCATTTCACTATACGCCGCACGCCACAGCATAAAATTACTAATACGTTGATCGCCGCCGCTTCGGACAATCAAATCAACCGGTGGAATATCTGGTGCATACATATATTGTGCAAGTGTATCCGGACTCATGTCTTCCATAGATTCACCAGCTGAAGCCGCTTTTTGGACTGCCTCGGCAATCTCAAGCTGGCCGCCATAGTTAAAACAAATAGCCAAGGTGCCAGCGGTATTATCCCTAGTTTCCTCTTCTGCTCGATCGATCTCTTTGAGAATCTTCTGATCTACACCTTCACGAGACCCCAGTATACGAAGTCGTATATTACTATCGGAAAAGATATGCAAGTCGGCCGAAAGTAGTCGCAGCACCAACCCCATAAGCTTGCGTACCTCGTCCTCGCTACGCTTCCAGTTTTCTGTGCTAAAAATGTATGCAGACATATACGGCACACCCGCATCAAATGTTGCACGCGCCACATCCTGTATCGCGTTGTATCCCGCGAGATGACCCTCATACGAAGGCAATCCGTGTTGGCGCGCCCAGCGACGATTGCCGTCAACTATATAGCCAATATGCTGAGGAGGCTCAAGCTCTTTATTGTTCGTGTTATTTGTCATGACGCAACCTTTCTCTTAGAAGTGATATGTCCCGTCTATCTTTTTCCCAATTGCGCTTTTCTTTCCATGCGATCAAATAACTTGGCGCCACGAAGCGTACGCCTTCGACAATAATACTGGTTACATATAGCTGATCGAATGTTCCCTCCGCACCCCAGTTGTCAAAAACCTCATAATCATTCCATTCCAGAAATCGATCTCCGTGCTTCTCTCCAGAGCTAAACCGCCTGTCTTGCGCTAATTTGTCAAATAACTCATCAGAAACCACCAGATCAACATCACTCGCCTCACGAAGATCCCAGGCGTCTAATAGTCCACTGCTAATCACAACATATTGGTCTTTGGGCAAATCAAGTGCTCGAACCTTGTCGATAACCGACATTAGATCGTAAGTATATCCTTCTCTTTGGCCTTAAAGAGCTCATCAAGTTTAATCTGCATATCGCTTACCAACTTATCTATCTCTTTTCCTATACGCTTTTCGTCATCTTCGGAGAGTTCTTTAGCCTGCTTCTTGGCTTTAGCCTCTTTAAGTGCATCCTGACGAATATTACGTAGCGCGATACGAGTTTCCTCTACCTTTTCGCCAGTTTGCTTCACAAGCTGTTTGCGGCGCTCTCCGGTAAGAGCAGGTACTGGCACGCGTACCACGCGACCGTCATCACTTGGATTAAATCCGAGACCTTGATCATCACGGATCGCCGTGACAATCGCCACGATGTTACTTGGATCAAATGGCGTCACGAGGAGCATTTGTGGCTCAGGGGCTGTCACATTGGCGATTTGGTTGAGTGGCATTTTTGCGCCATATACTTCGGCTTGTACGCCTTCAAGCATACCTGGGTGCGCACGACCCGTACGCACTTTCTTGAGTTCATCTTCAAAGTGCTCAAGTGCACCATTCATTTTTAGTTCATACACTGTTGTATCAAACATATGTTCTCCTTCTCGCTCCATCAACTTCTGTATTTAATCTAATACTATTATAGTACAAGTTTGAGATGACGGATACACAGGTTGCCACGTAGCGTTGGATTATCGATTTCATCATAATTAAGTACTGACTCATCACCTGCTTCACATTTTTTTCCCATAATCCCATAAAAGATTCTAGCGGTAGCCGCAGAATCATTCGGATCAGCCAGTAGCGCTGCTCCTCTGGTTACAAAAGAATACTGCACACCATCCTCTTCCACCTCTGCTCCGATACGCTCCATGTTCAGCCCGTTTACCGTAGCCATGGTTTCTATCTGATTCATAAATGGTGTATCGACGGCTCCAGCTTTACCCATGAAAATAGATAGACACTCACCGTTTCCGAAATAGCCATCCGCTGGATAGCTTCTACCCAAACACACCGCACGATCGACAGGCGTTCCACCAAACATCGACGGTGGCATAGACGTAGAAGTAATAGTAGGCAGCTTATTGTAGCGCGCATAGTAGGCCTTAAGCACCTTCTCCCAGTTGCCGACAGCAGCCACCTGCGACGTATCCGTAGCATGCTGGCGCACGCCGGTAAATGCCACAATCGAGACCGCAGCCAAAATACCAATAACTACAATCACTACAAGCAACTCAACTACCGTAAATCCACTACTGTGCCTCATCCCACCCCTATTCATAGTATATGAAGTATACCATTTTAAAGTTCTTATGTACACAACACCCATATGACAATTATCAAAAAACCACACCTAGAGTAGGTGTGGTTTTGTATGAATCTCGGTAGATTATTCGCTTACGCCAAGCTCGATGCGTCGGAACTGACTCACGCGAATGTTTTCGCCGCTCTTCGCAATCTGTTCTTTGATTCGCTCACCAACAGTCATGCTGTCGTCGAGAATGAATACTTGTTCGGTAAGTACTTGTTCAGCAAAATGCTTCTTCAACTGACCTTCAACGATCTTTTCGGCCATCTCAGCAGGCTTGCTACTAAGTGCATCACTCGCGAGCAACTCCTGCTTCTTAGCCTCGTACACATCAGCAGGCACATCTTCGATAGTCGAATACACAGGTGCCATCGCAGCAATCTGCATAGCAATCTGGTGTGCAAACTCTTTAAACTCTGGGAGGCGTGCCACGAAATCAGTTTCGCAGTTCACTTCTACTACTACACCGATTCGATTTGAATGCACATAGCTTTCGATCAAACCTTCACGAGTCTCACGGTCGCCTTTTTTCTCAGCCTTCGTGAGACCTTTTTTGCGAAGTGTCTCAAGAGCGCTGTCAAAGTCGCCGTCGGCTTCTACAAGTGCTTTTTTAGCATCAGTCAGACCAATACCAGTAAGTTCTTTTAGTTTCTTGATATCTTCAATTGTAACGCCCATATCTTCTCCTCTGGAAATAGAATAAACCGAGTGGTTGTTCCTACTTAGTTGCTAACTTGCTGATCTTCTTTTTTCACACCTTCTGCGACTGCTTCTGCGAAGTAGTCTAGAATTAATGACAAGCCCTTAATGGCATCGTCATTACCAGGTATCACGTAATCAATACCGTCTGGATTTGCATTTGTATCTACAATTGCCACCACTGGTGAACCAAGTGTCTTAGCTTCACGCACTGCATTTGCATCAGAGATAACATCAACAATAATGATAGCGCCTGGCTTGCCGTTAAGATTTTTAATACCGCCGTATTTGACGTTTAGCGCGTCAATCTCTTCTTGGAAACGCTGAACTTCTAGCTTGTTGTAGCGCTTCTCAAGCTCACCACTCTCCATACGCTTTTCAAGATTTTTGAGTTTCTTGATCTGCTGATTGACAGTTGTTGAGTTTGTAAGCATACCGCCGACCCAGCGCTCAGTAACGTATGGCTGGCCAGCTTTTTCGGCAACAGTTCGTACGATATCCTTGGCTTGCTTCTTAGTACCTACAAAAAGTACTTGCTTGCCGCTTGCCGCCACCTTAGTAACAAATGGCAGTGCCGCCTCTAGGCCTTCGACAGTTTTAGTTAGGTCAATGATATGGCTATCTTGACGTTTGCTATGAATGTATGGCGCCATTTTAGGGTGCCAACGGCTCGTTTTGTGTCCAAAATGTACACCAGCTTCGAGCAGAGCTTTAATATCAACCTTCACGGCCATGATATTACTCCTTTTTCCTCACCGTTCACCCTGAAACTCAGGAGTGTGCGAACGGTTGTGTCGTTAAATTAATTACTTTTCTAATATAACAGAGATATCCCCAGGGGTCAAACTTCTTCTTTGTACCACGCAGGTAAATGCCCACTACTCATAGCATTGTTTTACAAAAAGCCTGGTGCAATACAGATAGATGCGCTACTATAAGCATAACCATGAAAGATGCGTTTCGTCGGGCAGCGACACGAGTTTCCAATTTAGCCGGGACGGCAACAGTCTTTTTGCTTGCGGTAGCCGTAGTCTTAATCTGGTCTATCACCGGACCACTCTTTAACTTTTCTGATACCTGGCAACTTGTCATAAATACAGGTACTACGATCGTCACCTTCTTGATGGTGTTTCTCATCCAGAATACTCAAAACCGTGATGGCAAAGCCGTACAAATCAAGCTCGACGAGCTTATCCGCGCCACAGGTGCTCGTACACAATATGTTGGCCTTGAAGACCTCAGTGATGCCGACCTTTCTACTCTAGATGAAGGCTTCAAGCGCATGGCCCAAAACGCAGACTCTGCTCGGGCAATCGAAAAGATGCGCAACAAACTCAGTGCCGAACACACTCGTCGCCATAAAATGCGCCAACACTCCAGCCACGTAAAAGCGCCCAAGACACCTGTCGATGAGCCCCAGCCTGAGCCCGGCGCCAAGGTTATTCAACCCGATGGACGCACTTACCGACAAGTGCATGGTCGCCTACTCCCTCGTCACCGTGCCCACCCTCACAACTCTACTCGCCGAGTACTCAGATAGAGTCTTTACATAGATACTGGTATCTGGTAATATGGTTCAGATATGAAAAGCAGTATACACCCTACGAACTACCGACTTGTCGTATTTAGCGACGAAGTTGCAGGGTTTTCGTTCTTGACCCGCTCTACAGCGCCAACTAAGGACACAGTAAAATGGGAAGACGGCAACGACTACCCTCTCGTAAAAGTGCACATTTCTAGTGCCAGTCACCCGTTCTTTACTGGTGAAGAGAAGATTATCGACACCGAAGGTCGTGTCGATCGCTTCAAAGCACGCTTCGCAAAAGCCGAAGAGCGCAAACAAGCTTTGGCAAACAAGGCTAAGAAGCAAAAAGCTGAAAACAGCAAAAAAGCTGACAAATCTGCCGTCTAATAGTAAGACGAAAGACAAAAGCACCTCCTTGTGGGGTGTTTTTGTTAGTACTGCGCACGGATAATACCACACTAAGTCACTTCATGATATATTATAGGTACGCATGGAAGAAACACCCAAACCACAAACATCAGTACAGACAACAAAACGATTTCCTAAAAATCTTAGATCACCCATTCTACTTATAATATCACCGGTATTATCACTAGCCCTTGCTCTACTGGCTAGTACACTACTCTCGCAGATGTATAATACCCCGGCCTCTCCGCTGATTGGCTACTTTCATATGCTAATCATTATCGTAGCTATCCTTTCGCTACTTGCCATTCCGCCCTGTCTTATCATCGGCTCCATACTCTTGTTTAAACGAATTCGCAGCCACAAGCTAACTACTAACCAAGGTCACCTAGAAACACCAACCCCTCCTACTGCCCCTCAACCAATACGCACCACACAGACGGCCGTCATGTCAGTGGCTCTCGTTATACTCTGGCTATTGATCCCATTTGGTTTTCTTATCCTACTTGCCGCTGATGGATTTGCTCGCGCAATGGATGGATCTGGGTGTATACAAAACCCCTCCGCCGGTCACTGCCAGCCCACATATATTGGAACGTATTTTGCTGTGTACATGATAGTTATTTTCATCAGCACCATAGTGATAGTAGCCAAAAAGCTTAAATAAAAGAACGAGCCAGTAATCTCGCCGGCGCACACTACCGTTAAAAAGCTCAGACAACACCTTCGATTCTGTGCATCGTCTATCCATCCAAGATCACCACATTATTCCACGCACATACAACCTGTGGTACACTCATGTGGAATATGACTGAAAACCAAAAACAAACAAATCAAAAAGCAGCCCTCATACTTGCGGGGATTTTCATAGTACTACCCTCTATAGTCCTGGCATGGCAGATGAGCACATTCAACTACAAACTCAGTAACTGCGAAAGAAACCCCTATCTTGAATTCTGCCAAATATCACCAGAGCCCATCATACTCGGTGTTGTGATTGTCGGTTTTTATATTGCGTCCATCGCTAGGTACCGACACCAGCGCACTCACGCCTCCACGAGTGCGGCGACAAATCCCCAACAGAGAAAAACACGCTTGTCCTTGATCACGTCCTTGCTAGCGATACTTTTCATTGCGCTGCCCTTCGGTCTCAACCTAGCAGAAGTATCTGCTAGCCCCTACCTCGCGACCATCAGCGCAACTTTATCTGCAGGTCTAGCGATCACCGCACTTGTTTCCTACGCACGCTACAGATAAACTCAGATGCTACCCACGCGCCAGTGAACAAAAAACACGTTCCGTCTTGTATACTTGTAGCTATGGAAAAACCAGAAAACCAACAGTCCGACGATGAAAATATCCCAGAGGACACGTCAATGTCACGGCAGGCAATCTCACTTTGCTTTTCAGTGCTCAGTTTAATCAGCATTCTTGTATTCGTTCCTGGTATATACTTCATAGCAGGCATGGCACTTCTTGGGGACGTGAGACCTACCAACACACGCCCACAAGAGATACTCGATTTTGGCAAAATCGTCTACTATGCACTTAGTGCGATTTACGTTGCAGGGGTTCTGTTATTTATGCTATTTGCATTCCAGACTGCCCGACGCGTCACGCTACGCGATAACAATACTGGATGGTTCTACCTAAAGCTGTTCAACATCGCCTCTATCAGCTGCGTATTTATATGTATCTTACTAAAGATTAACGGCCAACCTCCATTTCCAAGCCTGGAAACGCTCCAACTGTTCATACCGAGCTCATTGGCTGTCATGGATATGGCGCTTTTCTTTTCGTATTTTCTGCTTATGACAAGTAGCGTGCTCTTGTTTGTCAACAAAGCTCTTCGAAAGCACTAGACCACTTCACCACTACTGTTAAAAAAAGCTAAATCCTGTTACAATATTAGATAATGTCACAAATAAATCTTGATCTTGCCGCGCTTACTACCGAATATGATACGCTCAGGGACTTTCTCGCCACACCCGAGGCTTATTCAGACCCTCAGTTCAGTAGCAAAAACAAACGCTTCTCCGAGCTAGAGGCGCTCATAGCCCTTGCCAAGCGTCGCGAGCAACTCACGCAGAATATCGTCGAAGCAAAAGAGCTTGCCAGTGGCAACGATGAGCTCGCCGAGCTTGCGAAGCAAGAGGTTGCCGATAGTGAAGCGGAACTTGCGAAACTCGACGAAGAGCTTTTTGTCATGCTCACGCCGAAAGATCCAAATGACGAGAAAAACGTCATTATGGAAATCCGCGCAGGTGCAGGTGGTGATGAGGCTAGTCTCTTTGCGGCCGAGCTCTATCGCATGTATCTGCGCTACTGCGAAACACACGGGCTTAAGACAGAGCTAATCAGCGAAAGCGCCAATGATACTGGCGGCTATAAAGAAGTCGTATTTAGCATCAAAGGCGACTCACCGTACTCTATCCTGAAATTTGAGTCTGGTGTACACCGCGTGCAACGCGTCCCTACTACTGAGAGCCAAGGCCGTATCCACACCAGTACTGTCACCGTAGCCGTATTACCAGAGGCAGAAGAGACCGATATTGAAATTCACGCAAACGACCTCAAGATTGATGTCTATCGCGCTGGCGGTCATGGCGGCCAAAGCGTCAACACTACAGACTCTGCGGTACGCATCACCTACCTACCTACAGGCCTTGTAGTCACCAATCAAGATGAAAAGTCTCAGCTTAAGAATAAAGAAAAAGCTATGAGCGTACTGCGCTCTCGCCTTCTCCAGCAGAAAATCGACGCAGATAATGCCAAGCTTACGGCCGAGCGTCGAAACCTCATCGGCTCTGGTGATCGCAGTGAAAAAATTCGTACCTACAACTTTCCCCAAGATCGCATCACCGATCACCGTATCGGCTACAGCCGCTCAGGCATCCCACAGGCGCTGGATGGTCGTATCGATGACATCGCTGAGAAACTACAAGCATACGAGCGTGAGCTCAAAGCACAAAACGCCCAATAGTCAGCGCTTACGCCAGTACTCTACGCTCTAAATAATTACGTCATAAATTGCTATTTTTAGCAATATTTGCCATACTATTACAGATATGACAATTTCTGAATGGCTTCGTGACGCCACCAAACAACTCAAAGATGTCGGCATAGAGTCAAATCGGCTCGACGCAGAACTAATCTTAGCCCACACGCTACGCAAGGCACGCACCTACTTACATGCGCACCTCGACGAGACAATCGATGAGCGTCGCTACGACATAGCAAATGCTCGACTTGACCTCAGGCTTGAACGCGTACCTCTCGCCTACATCACTGGTCACAAAGAATTCTACGGCAGACGCTTCACTGTATCACCAAGTGTACTGATACCACGCCCAGAATCCGAAATCATGATCGAGTGGCTGCTAGAGCTCACCTCCGAAGAAATTACCCCAAAACGTCTCATCGACGTCGGCACGGGCTCGGGGATCCTCGGCATCACCGCCAAACTTGAACGACCACATCTAGATGTGACTCTTACTGATATAGACGCTAAGGCCCTAGTACTAGCCAAGCGTAACGCTACAGCGCTCCGCGCGACTGTGCACACTCAGCGCGACAATTTGCTCGATCACCAGGCATTCGCCGTCGACTACGTCCTAGCAAATCTGCCGTACGTAGACCAAACCTGGGACGACACATCACCAGAAATACGTCACGAGCCAGCCCATGCGTTGTTTGCCGCAGATCATGGTCTCCGGCTTATCAATCAGTTAGTTCCACAGCTCACGCGCTGGCTCAATCCTGGCGGCACCGCACTCCTCGAAGCAGATCCTACCCAACACGCAGCGATCATCAAAATCGCCCAGCAACAAGGGCTGAGCGAAATTGGAAAACGCGATTATATAGTTGGACTAGCCAAGCACTAGAAACCGAACAAGCTACGAGGGTTTACTGATTGCTGTGACTCTTCTTGGGGTTGTGCAGATTGCGTAGTGGCCGATGAGTCATCGTATTTGGCGAGCGTCACTTTTGTGGTCGCTTCTTTACCGCCGCGTAAGTATGTCACCTCTACCGTATCTCCGGGTTGGTATTGGCCTATAATACTCGTGATACCGCCAGCTTGACCAACAGTCATATCGCCTATCTTAGTTATGATATCGCCGCTCTTGATACCTGCGTTATCAGCAGGACCACCGACAACAACCGCAGGTGTTGCTTCGTCACCAAGAACCAATGCACCTTCTTTGACACCAAGCTTACGTTCTTTAGCGATCGCCGGGGTGATATCGACGTAGCGTACGCCAATATATGCACGCTCCACTTTACCTTTTTCGATTACACTCGCAAGTACACCCTTGGTTGCGTTGATAGGTATAGCGAAACCGATACCCTGCGCATCACTGGCGACTGCCGTGTTGATACCAATTACCTGACCCGAGCTGTTCACGAGTGGGCCACCCGAGTTGCCTGGATTGATAGCAGCATCCGTCTGAATCAGTCCAGAGAGAGACTCAGTACCTTCGCCGTCACCTGACGATGCAGTAACAGGTCGGTTAAGGCCAGAGACAATGCCGCTCGTCACAGTATTTTTGTATTCACCCAACGAATTACCCACCGCGAACACATTCTGTCCAATTTTGAGCGTGCTAGATTCTCCGAGCGTTGCTGCAGGCAAATCGTTCACTCCCGAAATCTTCAAAAATGCAATGTCGTTGAGCGGATCAGACCCGATGACCTTCACATTGTCATAGATATCACCGCTTGATGTCGTGACAGCAACCGCACTCGCTCCATCGATCACATGATTATTTGTCATCACGTAGCCGTCCTTACTCACTATTACACCGGTGCCCGCTCCTTGACCTACGATTCTGCCGCGATTCTCGACATTGGTTGAGATCGATATAACACTAGGGGAAACACGGCTTACGACCTGAGAGATATCTTGTTCTGATTGAGATCGGAGTACATTCCCATCCTCTGTCTGCATAATGCCAAGTTGAGGAGAGTCCCCGTACCGTGTGACAACCCATGCGCCTACTCCACCGCCAGCAAGCGCGAGTAGAAACACACCTGTCAGTAGAGCTATACGGTGAAGTACATGACCATGCTGTCGGGGCGGTTTAGTCTTTGGTGGAGGCGTAACTGGTTGTTTGTGAGAAGTGTGTCGTTCCATAATACCCCTAATTGTAGCTTGTTTTTCTGAGAGCTAACTTAGATTATACCCGCACCTGCGCTAAAAAACAGTACAAGCACAAGAATAACAACAGACACAAATATACTTGGCGCGACAGCTTCGGCTGATCGCAGTGAACGCCCACTCGTGTGAATAGAATACAGGCGCACCGCCAAGAACCCGACAAGTGAGATAACCAAGGTTACCTGAGGCAACTTAAGCTCCCCTAGAATAGAAGTCCCGTATGCCACGGTCCAATGGTAGGAAACCCACGCAATCTCTGCCACAAATAGGCCAAACAACATTGCAAGCAGAGAGGGCTGGTCTTCTTCTCGAGAAACCAATACATGCCTAGCGGCACCATAGCCGATAACATAAATCGCTAATACCACGACAGCAAGTGGTAACACATACGAAATTGCCATGACAGCCCATACACCTATAAACAAGCTTACCCCTGCCTGCGCAACAATCCATCGCTGACTAGAACGAGGTTTGATGGCAATAAGCCACACTGCATAGAGCGCAGCAATAGCCACTTGTAGTGTGAGACCGTATAGACCGCTCGTCCCAGCCAAATATAGCAGTACAACCGTACTAAGACTCACTGCAAGATCGACTATATTCGCGAGTATATTTGCCCACCAGTATCGTGGACGAACAGCAAGAATACGCCATTTACTCACAAGTACTAGCGCGAGTGCCAGTGGCGTAGACCCCACAAAAACAAGCACAAATATAGCTGTTGCCAGCGCAATATTGAGCACTGCATGAAGCATTTCACTCAATAGACTTTTTCGTCGTGATGCCTTCAGAAATTCCATATATCTTGTCTCATTGTAGCACAGATTTACTGTGCTGCGCGGCTGTTTGCGATCGTTCCAACAACCACTACAAATTTAGTAGTCTCTCCTACGAGTACCGGTGGATCACCCGCCGTAACCTTCACTCCGTAGATTTTTTCGAGTCGAGCTTTTGTAGCTGAGTTACCATTGCCAATTTGATATATTTTTACTTTACCGTACTCACCCGCGGGAGCATTGTCAGTTGCGCCCACCATAAAACCTTTGTCACCAAGCTTATCTGCTTCAATCTGGGCTGCGCCAGCTATTCCTGATCCATTAAGCACGACAACTTCTGCCGCTTCTTTTGTCACTGCATCACTATTAATCTGTTTCTTGATATACTGCTGAATACCACTGTAGTCATAGATCCCATCAATTGGACGCACGACACTTTGACCTGACACATTGCCAGTCGTCACCACCATCTCACCCTCTTTCGTGAGACTTACAGATTGCAGCTTATCACCGTTAATCACCTGGCCAAGATCCGCGAGTGTTCGTATTTCTTTGATCTCAAAGTTCGTGCGTAAATTATTACCGAATGCATCTATCAGACTTGTCACTTTGCCGATATTCGTCAGAGTACCCGCACTAATAGCTTTTTCCTGTAGAGCACGCATCACCTTTTGTTGGTTTTTCTCACGGTCAAAGTTTCCGTTTGGCAAACCATACCCGCCAGCGGCGTTACGTGCACGAGCAAATGCGAGTGCATGCTCACCATCCATCTGTGCGACTTCACCATTTTTGTAATCTACCATGTGACACTGATGATTACATTGCCAATCAAAGTTCGGATCGTAAATACCTCGAGGGTCTTCACTCTCAACCTTCACACTCACCCCGCCGACCGCATCCACAGCATCCTTTACGACAGTGTTGTTGACATGCACATAGTATTGCAAGTCAAGCCCAAACACTTCTCCGACCTTGTTTTGCAGTGCCTTCACTCCAGCCGCTTCGTCTTGCCCATCCTCTGAGCCACACATATACACAGCGTTGATCTTCGACTCATACCCTACATCACACGGCTCGTCGAGCTTAACCCACATATCACGAGGCATACTAATCATATATGCATTCTTTTTGTTCTGATCAAGGCTCAATACCATGATAGAGTCTGTGAGATTCCCACCAGGATGCGTACCACCTTCGCTATCTTCTGACGTACCAACAATCAACACATTCGAGCGACCATTTTCGTCCATCTTAAGCGGTGCCTTTTGGACAAAATCAAATATATTGCCCCTAAACGCCTTACTTCCTGCTATAGCAGCCTTGATACCTACATAGCCACCGATAGCCACGACAATGATAAGCAGTGCGATAAGTACTCGCTTGATAATCTTTTTGCGTCGAGCTTTTTGTTCGGGTGTTTTCTTGACACGACCTTTTACATCTCGCTCAGGCTCATCAATCTCTTTGAGCGAGTCGTCAATTTCACTGCGGTTCACACCCACACGTGGACGTTGCGGCTGTGCAATTGATGCAGCCGGTCGCTGAGTACGACTCTTTCGAGTTGGTTGTTGCTGACCCTGACTTGGTTGCTTAACTACAGCAGTGCCACGATTACGTGGCACAAATCCATCAATAGAGCTCGGTGATTTACTCATAAATACTCACCCTATAATACCCGACATACTTCCCTAGCGAAACCCCAAAGTGCTTAAGGAGTCCTGTATCGCTTTTGTTTACTCCGTAGTGTATAGTAAATATAAATGAACGCTAGTTTTATGCAACGACATCAAGGTCTACGAGATGTCCTCGGTCTTATTGTGTTCGTCATCTGTGTGGTGATTGGCACTATATTTATCAATACTTTTATATTTCGTACATTTTCTGTCGTCGGACCGAGCATGGAATCTACAATGTATACCGGTGATCGACTTATTGTTAACCGACTACCTGTAACTGCTGCGCAATTACAAAACAAAGAATACGTACCAAATCGTGGCCAAGTTATAGTATTTAAAAACCCCAATTTTACAATCGGCAGCCCTGATGAATATATCGTCAAACGTGTGATCGGTTTTCCAGGCGAGCGCGTCGTTGTCAAAGATGGCAAGATAACTGTCTTTAACGCAGGTAACCCTGCCGGTTTCAACCCAGACGACGCAAACAACGGCGAACCTGGCCAACCTACTAGCGGCGAAGTAGACACAACAGTTCCTGAAGGCACGCTCTTTGTAGCTGGAGATCACCGCGAAGGTAACTTCTCACTCGACTCTCGGAGCGGACTTGGCACCATTCCCTATTACGACCTTGTTGGGCCTGTTGGCGTACGCATATGGCCAATAAACAAAATCAGAACGTTTTAAACGTTCTGATTAAAAATTTCGAACTACCCATCGGTAGTTCTTTTTATTTACCGCCGAGCAATTTCTCGATTCTCTCAAAATCCTCCGCATTCTTAAAGCCAATAGTGATACTACCGGCGCCCTTGCTATTAGTACGCACTTTTACCGGAGCCTCAAAGCGCTTCGTAAGATGTGTCACTGCTGGAGTTACAACTGGTTGCTGCACGGCTTTCTGAGGCTTTACGTCGCCTTTCTTGAGATCCACGATGAATTGTTCGATTCGGCGTGCACTCCACTGCTCTTTCACGATAAGCGGCAGCACGTCTGCGACAACAGCCTCGTCTACTCCGATAAGTGGCCGAGCTTGACCTTCTGTGAGTGCACCGTTTACCAACGCGTCCTGCACATACTTAGACAACTTGAGTAATCGCAGCTTGTTGCTAATAGTACTCACCGCGCCCGCACCCATGCGAGTCGCTATCTCATCAAGCGAGAGATTAAACTGATCGCGTAGCTTCAAGTAGGCTGTTGCGGTCTCTAGCGGATTTAAGTCTTTGCGCTGCAAATTCTCTATTAGCGATATTTCGAGCTTATGCTGAGCACTTAGTGTGCGCACAAGTGCTGGTATCTTATCAAGCCCTGCGCGTGTGGCCGCCCGCCAACGTCGCTCTCCGGCAACAATTATATACCCATCTCCTTTTGCTATGACTACAATAGGTTGCAGCACACCATGCTCACGTATAGATGCCGTCAACTGATCGAGTGCCACTTCATCAAAATTACGACGTGGTTGCTCGGGGTCTGGTGATATCTGACTGGTTTTAATCTGCCTAAGATCGCTCACCTTTTGATCCTGAGAGGCGGTAGGATCGAAAGACTCATCTAGTAGCTCATCGGGTATAAGTGAAGAAAAACCTCTTCCTAGTCCTTTTTTTGGCTTAACCATCGATTCGTTCCTCCATCTCTTTCGTTACGGCCTTATAGGCGCGCGCACCCTTGCTCCACTTATCGTATTCGCCTATTGGCAAACCGTGACTTGGAGCTTCTGCTAGTCGAATATTACGCGGTATCGTTGTCTTGAAAACCCGTCCAGGGAAATGTTTTTTGATCTCTTCATGCACCTGTGTACTCAAGCTTGTCCGCTTATCAACCATCGTCGGTAGTACCCCGATGAGATCGAGTGTGGGGTTCATATTTTTACGAATCAGCTTCATAGTTTCTAGCAGCTGCCCCAAACCTTCAAGTGCATAGAATTCTGCCTGCACTGGAAGCAGTACGTAGCGAGCTGCAATCAACCCATTGACTGTCAATAAACTCAAGCTTGGCGGACTATCGATGATCACATAATCGAAGTTCGGTGTATTGTCGATTGCGTTGCGTAGCCGGGTGAAGCGACGATTGGCTTGAGCAAGTTCCGCCTCGGTGTTAGCAAGATGCGGTGTACTCGGGGCAAGAAATAAATTACTGAAATCTGTCTTGATAATTACATCTTTGAGCAGTTTCGTCTCAAGCATAACTTCACTCATCGTGCCATCAAGCGTCTCTTTATCGACACCGAGGCCACTTGTAGCATTGCCCTGTGGATCAAAGTCGACCAAAAGTGTTTTTTTGCCAGACTTAGCCAAATAATACGCGATATTTACCGCGCTCGTGGTTTTGCCGACACCACCCTTTTGATTCGTAACAGATATTACAGTCGTCATTTTTTGTTTCCCCTAGCCATTTAACCCTAGTATAGCACGAGCATGTTACTCTGAACAGAAGCCTGCTAGGTGGTACTCGACAAGCTCACGACTTCAAATCATTCACTCGACGATACAGCGCATATATCAGCACACCCAAAGAAAGTATAGCCCCACCAAACACCAATAACACCTGGGGACTCGAAAATATGCGTATTCGCTGCATACCGGTATTTGGTGCCGAGAGTGTCGTCGGACTATCACCTGCAACAGTCACAGAATAAGGACCAAGGTCAATAGTGGTAGAATCAGGATTCACCACGTGAACATACACTGTATGCTGCCCGGGCACCAAGTCAGTCGGCAACGTACACGACCATCTGCCCTGAGCATCAGCTATACCAGTACATGACACCGGGTCCGAGTGAACCGTGACGGTTACTTGTGCACCCGGCTCGGCCGTGCCGCTAAATGTTGATCGTTTTGCAATCTCCGGCGTGTTAGCGAGAGACTGTCCGTTCACGACAACTGTTGCATCGTCATCCGATTCTCCACCGCCAGGCTGGTTGAATAGAAAAGGAGCGGATCCGTTCACGATGACACTACCCGGTGCAGTAATATCAAAACTGTCTGCAAGCCATATCTTCGCTGCTGTAGGTGTAATAACAGGCTGCACACTAGAGTTGAACAGATAGTAGCAAGTAGGATCATCGGTTGATCCAGGTACGTTATAACCCTCCAAATCAGCTTGCGTAAAGCCTGTGCCATGCGTGCAAAAGTCAAGCGCCACACCGTTGAGTGAAACAAATGATTTAAATGGCGGGATCATCGCCTGCTGAAACTCCGTAGGATCTTCCGCACCCACTAAACCAGTGCCAGTGATCGTCATAATCTTCTTTCCAGCTTCTTCGCCAAAAGCTACACCATTCACAACACGAGGACTTGGTGTCTCATACGTAAAGCCATTATGCAGAATAACAAACTGGCCATTACCGTTAGTGACCTTGACATCCACCGCACCTGGCGTTGGTGACACAGGTATTTCAATACCTATTGCAGTACTATTTGAGTAAACAACGGTCGCCTGTCTACCACCAATTTCAACAGTTACACTTCCGGCAAAATCCAGTCCGCGTATAGTAGTCTGCGTACCGGATATATTTGTTCCGACCTTGTCGCGAGAAAGTGAGGATATCTCAGGAATTGAATACTCAAAACCGACGAGCACAGGAACGTTGGAGCCTTCTTCTGCGCCATTACCCAGCATGGCCGGACCCCAACAGTACGACTTGCTGTCGGCGAGAGCGCAAACTATACCCCCTCGCAATGTAGTCTGCGTAACAGTTTTGCCAGCCAGGACACCAGAGGTGTCGACAGCGACAGGTACGTTGCTGTCAGTGTTAGTGCCGTTGCCGAGTTGGCCACTACCATTGGTGCCCCAGCAATAGGCTTTGCCATCGGCGACAGCACAAGTAGTATACTCGCCTAGATCTATTTGTGTGACAGTCTTGCCAGCCAGGACACCAGAGGTGTCGACAGCGACAGGTACGTTGCTGTCGGTATTGGTGCCATTGCCGAGTTGGCCACTACCATTCCCACCCCAGCAGTAGGCTTTGCCATCGGTGATAGCACAAGTAGTGCTATAGGTAACTCGTATTTGCGTAACAGTTTTGCCAGCCAGGACACCAGAGGTGTCGACAGCGACAGGTACGTTGCTGTCAGTGTTAGTGCCGTTGCCGAGTTGGCCACTACCATTGGTGCCCCAGCAATAGGCTTTGCCATCGGCGACAGCACAAGTAGTATACTCGCCTAGATCTATTTGTGTGACAGTCTTGCCAGCCAGGACACCAGAGGTGTCGACAGCGACAGGTACGTTGCTGTCGGTATTGGTGCCATTGCCGAGAAGTCCGGAATTACCATTAGCGCCCCAGCAATAGACCTTGCCATCGGCGAGAGCACACGCACGTGGACCCCCGGCTGACGTATCCCCATTTATTGCTATCTGTGTGACAGTCTTGCCAGCCAGGACACCAGAGGTGTCGACAGCGACAGGTACGTTGCTGTCGGTATTGGTGCCATTGCCGAGAAGTCCGGAATTACCATTAGCGCCCCAGCAATAGACCTTGCCATCGGCGAGAGCACACGCAGCATCATAAGTTAGTTGCACCTGCGTGACAGTCTTGCCAGCCAGGACACCAGAGGTGTCGACAGCAACAGGTACGTTGCTGTCGACGTTAGTGCCGTTGCCGAGAATTCCGTTATCATTATACCCCCAGCAGTAGGCTTTGCTACTGGCAACAGCACAAGCGCTAACGCCGTTAGACATTACCTGTGTGACAGTCTTGCCAGCCAGGACACCAGAGGTGTCGACAGCAACAGGACTACCACTATTGATATTAGTACCGTTGCCGAGTTGGCCACTGTAATTATACCCCCAGCAGTAGGCTTTGCTACTGGCAACAGCACAGCGGTTCGATACCTGCGTCACTCCGTCCAGTGGATTCTGACCAATAGCAGCATTTGCAGGCCGCGCCAGCGTACCAACTATAGGGCTTGCCACGAGTACAAACACAAGTGTCATTACACCAAACAACCATGTAGGTCGCCATCTATTCTTATAAAAGGCTAGGCTCATACCCCCATGCGCCTCTTCGCTTTGTAGCGAATTATGCGAATCTTTTCACCTTTTACAGTTGTCATGTGTGTATTACAGCCCTCTTTAGTGAGTACTAGTATATCACAACATAAGCACAATCAATGCACCTAATCCTCGTGGATATCGCTTCTCAAAAAGGATATATTCCCTGCGAAATCAGAGTCAAAACTGACAACCTGGTCACCGTCCTCAAGCTCCGCCACCCATTCAATTTTCAGATCAGTACCCGAGGTTCGAGTTAAGTTAAGCCTCACTATCCGCGCCTGCTCGTCAACCATATGCTCAAAAACACCTTCACTCTCGTCGGATTCATGATTATATTCCCTAAGCACCCAGCAGTCATGTAGATTGACCAAAAAAGGACATCCTGCACCGAACATATCCTCAAACATCAGGTTAAGACTCATCGTGTACTGGTCGATTCCACTTTTTTTAGCTGATTGTAATCTCTCACTCAGATACTCTGCTACGTCATACCCGCTGCGCACGCTCTCACCTACAAATTCCGCAAAAGCTACAGCCCTAGCAAGCTCTTTCTTGTATACTCGCCCCTCATAGGAGTCTCGCGTCAGCACTGGCATGTCCATTACTCTACTCCGGTCTAGCTGACTATCACCCGCATACGCAATCGGTACAATATACTGTTCATACTGACCCACAGCCATACCCTCTACCTGCGCATAGAGCATCGTGCGACCATCTGGGTGCTGATCTACGTCTAGGCCAATTATTTCACCATAGATATTTGTCGGATACCGTAGATGTGGCTCCAGCGGAGTATATTCCTGATTATGCTGTATACACGTATCTGGTTGAATATCTGCATATACTATCCACGGCATTTCGTGCTTACTATATTTGGCTAGAGTCTCTTTCCCGGCTTCTGCAGCTTCCTGTAACGTACGTTGCGTCATCACACCTTGATCAAGTGCTCCAAAAAGCACATCTTGCATCGAGCCCAGGTGGCCTGGAATATATTCACCAGCCGGAACATCCAACTCATTTGCTTTTATCCGTCTCTTCTCGCTCATGCTTTTCCTCATATAACAAAAAGCGCCCGATACGGGCGCTTTTTGCAACAAATGGTTATTTGATCGTCACGATCTCCACTTTGCTATATTTCTGGCGGTGGCCAGTTCGGGTGTCTACACGCTTCTTCGCCTTATAGCGAATTATGCGAATTTTTTCACCTTTTACTTCAGGCTCAGTTACTTTTGCAGTAACTACTACACCCTTAACAGTTGGCGTACCGACAGTTGTGTTATCACCATCGATGACGAGGAGCGCATCTGTCTTGAGCTCTTTAGTTCCTTCCGGGAGGAGGTCCACCAGGAGGGTCTCTTTTTCACGAACGATAAACTGTTTACCGCCTACGCGAATGACTGCTTTCTTTGTCATGATTTTCCTTACGATTATTTATATCAATCAACGGTTGATTATAACAGATAGAGGCGGCTTAGACAACCTCTTAGAGTTCTTTCACCCATTTACGCCACTCATAAGGTGCGTGTGACGGCCCTGGAGCCTTAAAGCTCTTTCCTACTTCAGAGTGCGAGACGAGCAACATAGCGATATAGTCTGCATTAGTCTCGGCATCTGAGTTAACGTACTTTTTGTAGTCTCTATAGGCAAGATCCTCGCTTCCCTCTATTCTTTCAATCGGACCAAAAACACTCTCGAAATTCTTGTCCCACTGAATTGCATGCCCTACTTCATGCGCAAATGTATAGAGCCTCCAGAAATCATCAGGAGCACGTGATATCTCCTCCTGACTCCACTCGGCGTCTAATCCGAGTCGCGCAGCCCAACGTCGTTTCTGGATATCAAGAACTCTACCCTCCCCCATGATTATCTGAGGATACACCGCGCCAGTTGACTCGTCTTTCCATCCTCCAGACGAGCTTTCTGAAGACTCGTTTGTTTTAAACTGACGTAACCCCTTGAGAGTCTCAATTTCCGGAAATTGCGCAAGCGCCGTCCTGTATATATCACCATACATCGGTCGCAGATTTTCAAGTTTCCGTACGAGCTCTTCATATACAGGCACATCTTCTGTTTCATCAACAGCCTCGGGAGATTCGATCGTTGAAGTGGTATCACCATCAATATCTGATGCGTCACCAAATTCAGCTATAGGAGTGATGTGTTCGCCGTCATTATCATGACGACCCTCTTGCTCCGACGGAGCTGTGTCGTGTATTTTCATAGCAGCAGCACCCATTTCACGCGTCGCAGACGTGTCAGTAGCTGGCGCTTCGAAATCCGCAACAATATCGGGATTCCAGGTATTTCGCGCGTCGAAAGGGTCATCTATCACAAATGTTTCTACATTTGTCAGACGATATGTACCGTTCTCGTTTATAGCAGGATTCAAGGGAGATGCACGTTCTTTCATAAACTATTATTATACACTATTATACATTATAAATCAATACACTACTAATTAATCGATGGTCGATAGGAGGGCTCGCTGCTGAACCTCACCCTACCGACCACCCGTGATCATCGTACATGCGTCACCTCGTAAAATGATTGCCTGTTGGCCGTGCCGGTACTGCTCGGCCGCGTTTGCGATCATCTTCGTCCAGAACCCTTTGCAGGATTCGCCGCATCGCCTCTTCGACAGAAATCTTATGTCGTTTAGCATATGCGACCAACCGCACCCAATCTTGTCCCACTGACACCGTGCGATCATCACCACTACTCATCTCATCACCTCCGCTCAGTAGATAGTAGTACTTCTAGTATAGCAAGAAAACAGCCCGGGGAATCCGGGCTGTTTATTGTGTGCTTTCTACAGATTAGAAGTTGGTTTTGTCGTCTTCTTTGTGAGTATCCGTACGAGCTTTGAGAAGTTTTGGTGCATCGTGCGCCTTCTCTTCGTGCTCAAGGTTTACACCTGCAAGCGCTTTTTTGAGATTCTGACGGCTTCGGTACCAGTATGCACCGCCGGCTGTTAGGGCGCCGATACCGATGATAGTAAGGATTGTTTCAGCAGGACCAGTTGTAGGTAGGCTACCAGATGTGGCAACACAGTTACCGTTGGCATCAACTACCTGGCCTTCAGTAGGCACACACGCTTCTGTACATCGTGCGTCACCTTTTGGCACACCTGGCTTACATTCTTCTGCAGCACACGCTACTGCAACTGTTACGTTTGCTGTATCGCTTTTCGCACCGCCAGATGTTATAGCAGAAGCAGTATTAGGAAGCGTATTTGCACCACATACTAGGTCATTTGGATTGGCTACTGTTGCACTGTAGGTAACTACTGCGTTACCACCAGCTGCATAGTTACCTATGTTGATTCCGCTTGTGACGATATTGTCGCTGACACCTCGTCCAGATGGATTTGCGGTATTGTATACCTTCGTACTACCTGGTTGGTACAGCATACCTTTTGGCATTGCGTCTTTGATATTAACATCGTTCTGAGCAGTTGTACCCGTGTTGGTATAAGTGATCTTGTAGTCAACTTTTTCACCAGGCTTCGCAGCGTATGATTCTTGCCACTGTTTCTGACCTGTAGGTGAAACTTGCTTCTGTACGTCAAAGTTTGGTGCATCTACACGGAACTTGTAAATAACGAAGCCTGAGTATTCGGCACAACCTGGAAGTACGCCGTTGAGACTATCATAGCCAAGTAGTGCGCCAGTACTAAACAGTGAGTCAGGAAGTATTTGTCCATTTACGGGGCCGTTGCTCGTAACTTTTGCAGAACCTGCGATGTACTTGAGTGCAACATCCGTGTCGCTAGTAACATATGCTTCGTCCCAAACTTCTTTTGGAGCAGCGTTACTTGCAGAAATAATACTACTTACATTTCCACGTTCACCAGGTTTAACGACCGATGGCATTTTTGTGCGCACTGATACGTCTTTGGCGATGCCGACACCGCTTGCGTTCAAGCTAGTCTTTGCATTGTTGTGGTAATACGTCATTACCTCATATTGCTTGCCTGGCTGTAGCTTTGCCTCGTTGATGTACTCCCCTGCTCCGGCTTCTCGGATACGTACGAAGTTTCGCTCGTCACCAACCTTCTTGTTGTCGGTGATTGAGTTGAAGGTGATGAAGTCTGCACCTGTTTCGCCACTCGTTGTTGGGCGCTCTGGCCCCCAAGCTAGTGCCTGAGTACTGACGCCTACAACGGCTGCTGAGATAACAAGTACTGCTGCTACTCGTGTGTTAATCTTCTTGGTTAGTTCTAGGTAGTTCATAATAGTGGGTTCCTTTTTATTTTATTCGGTTTGTTAGATATTACTTGTGTCTAGAGTGCCATTTGGTGCTGGGGCACCGCCTTCATTCGTACCGTTCATGCCGCTTTCGACTGGGTTGGTAGTGGTTTCGTTAGTAGTTGAAGTGTCAGCTCCGCCTACTGTAACCTCGGTACCAGTATCTTCGGTGGTTGTTTGACCGGTTTCTGTAGTGGTAGTTGCGTCTGGACTGTCAGTACCGTTACCTTCTTGGTCAGGATGCTGGGTCAAGTCTCCCTCGAGTGGCCGTACTGTTACACCTTCTTGGTCAGGAGTGAGGCTCGTATCTTTTTCTGGCTGTGGTACCTCTGGCTTAGGAGTTGGTACTTCTGGTTTCGGAGTTGGTACCTCTGGCTTAGGAGTTGGTACTTCTGGTTTCGGAGTTGGTACCTCTGGCTTAGGAGTTGGTTTCTCTCCGCCACCTTCACCACCAGGTGTGGTTGTCGTGTGGTTTTCCAGTGTAGGACCGTTACCCACGCCACTGGCTACAGGTACAGATACTTCATATACTTGGCCTTCGATAATCTTGATTGGCTGGCCACATGGGAAGCGGATACCGTGATGCACGGTGTTACCGTTTGCATCCACAGTTGTACCTGTAGGCTGGAATGTATCACCGTCTGTCACTGAGGCGACCGATGGATCCCATTCAACTGTCCATCCACCGTTGCCATCTGGCACAATAAAGGCAGATTGGTAGTCACCTACGAGATCTTGTGGTGCAGCTTTGTTTTCTGCAAGCCATTCGCCGGTAAACTTAGTAGCGTTGTCGTGTAGCTCGCTATTGTTATGCATAAGGTCACTTACGCGGTCAATGTAAGCATCGTATGGTTCGCCTGGCAAGCGGTTGAGCTCACCTAGATTGTCTGGGAATACCACACCGAGTTCGTGCATCTGGTCTAGCTGAGCACCGAGCATGTGAGGGCTCTTGTCATACTGATCCATAAGTGCATCGTAGCCTGGGAATAAACCTTCATGACCTTGACCGTTTTGCAGCTCAGCACCAGATATATCGTTGAAGTCGTGATTAACGCGACCGTTTGTTGCGAGGAAGTCTGTCTCACCTTGGCGTGAGAGTTGCGCAAGCTGTTCCGGATTTAGAGCATTTACCTCAGCACCGGCTCCTGACCCACCACTATCTTTATCGGCAACTCCCGGGCCTGCAGCTAGATCACCAGAGTTTCCGCTACCATCACCAAGGAAAGGAAGTACATTATCCCATGAGTGGGATTTGGTGATAATCATCGCCGCTGTTGCCGCACCCAAGATAGCCGCTTCGGTAATCCCACCACGGATTTTGTGAAAACGTATACGTCGAGCATAGTCTTCATCGCTCTCGCCATCGCGTTGTTCTTTTGCTTCGTTGCGTTTGGCGAGTGACTTTTCCGAACGTGACTGCAAATAGCCGTGAGCTTGAGTGATCTTGATTGATGGCCATATCAAAAGACGAGCTAGGCGTGAGAGTTTCTTGCGACCCTCTTCTGTCTCAGGTGAAAGCTCACCTTCTTCATCAAGCTGCTCACCAGGCTGGATTGGCGTAGTGATAACTTCTGTCTTCGCGTCAGATGGCGCTGGCTGATCTTCTGCCTCAGCAACATATGGGACAAGCTCATTAGAAGGAGTGCCTGCCACAGGTGCTTCGTATACTGCAAGCGCTTTAGATGGCTGTGCCTGTGCCGTATCGGCTTTTGCGGCTTCTAGTGCTTTTTGCGGTGAATCAATTGTATGATTGTCAATCGCATCATTGATTTCACGCTTACGGAGCTCATTTGCGGCTACCTCTTGCTCAAAAAGTCGTTGCTGGATTGATAGCGCTGACTCATCCGTAAATTTCCAGTCTGGCTCGTAGTTACTACGTTCGTTTGAAGGCTTTGGTGCTTTTTCTGACATGGTGATGGTTCTCTTTTTTGTTTTTTATTGTGTTATATGATCATGTTAGCATAAGTATTATAATATGTCAACTACCTTAGCTATAAATTGCTATTTCGTCAACTATTCATCTTGAAATATATACCCCGAGCTGCGCAATATTTTAAAACACCCCCGCTATCTTGCGGGGGTGTTTTAGATCGAACAGGCACTAGCCTTTATGCAGCTTTTGCGTTGCCTGAATCATTCTCATCGTTTTCATAACGATCCGAGCGACGTGAAATACGTACTAAGTCCCCAAGTGAACCTTGCTCAGCATCTGCTTTGTCAGAGAATTCGGCATACTCAGGCTGATCTGCTTCTGCAGACGCCTGTCGCGCACGAGTAGTATTCTGTGCACGAGTACGCTTAGCCTTATTAAATCGGTTGCGTAGACGCCTAGACATGCGCTTTGCACGGGTAAACACCTTGCCTGTACGCATGCCAGTCGGCTCCGCCGCATCCGCAGGATCGGCTGTTTGCGCCTCAACTACTTCCGTCTCTACTGCCATATTGCCCGCAGTAGAAGACGTCGCCTCAGCTGAAACTTGGCCATCAGTAGGCTCGTTTTCTGCGCCAGAAGAATCAGAAGCTTCTGCGGCAGCGTGGTATGCGTCGTCAATTGATTTATTGATCTCACGCTTAAGGCGGTCGTTACGTATCGCTTCGTATTGTCCGATACTATATTGAAGTGCTTCCCACGAAGCGTCTGTGTGACCTCGTTGCTTATATGTCTCGATCTGCGCTTCCATCATCTGCTGAGCTTCAGCCTCGGTCGCTACAAGTGGCGTCTCCTCACCTAGTGAAGTTTTAGCTTTGTCTCGCGAGCGTGTATTGGAATCAGCATTCGACGACGCACCATCTCGACTAGTCGAATGGTCTTCGCTCGACTTGCGTCGACGTGATGAAGAACCGGTGCTGCCAGATGTAGACGCGGCGTGAGCGCCCAGCTTACCGGCCGCGTGTGCGTGCTTGGATGAGCTATCTTCTTCGTGAGCAGCATCAGTGTCGCCGTATAGCTCCTGCCATTTTGCTGAGACTTGATTTTTGGCATTACCCACATTGATAATTGCCCGCTGATACGCAGCATCTTCTCCGGCTTTAGCACCCCGAGCACGAATCTCTTCTTGCCTAGCCTCAGCTTTATCAAGCGTATCGCCGCCTAGCGCAACCCAAGCATCTTCAGCTTGGTCGGCCTCAGCCCTATCTTTGGTGCGAGTCTCTTCGACAAATTCAATGAAGCTATCCCTAAGCTCACGGCTGACATCTGGATGCGCTTCTCCATCAGGAGTAGCTGCCATCATAGAGTGATAAAAGCTCCATTTCGCCTGTTCTAGCTGCTCCTCAAGTAACGGCTTATCGGCTTCTTCTGCAACTTGAAGCTTAATAGATAAGGCATCTAGCTGAGTGCCTCCGTGCTGCACCCATGACTCATCGTTTTTACGAGCATGCTCTACCGCCTCGTCTCGCTTTTTCTGAATATCTTGCCATGTGTTTTCCGTAGGCGTAGACTCTGCCTCGTGTGATGATTGTGTGCGACGCTGCTCTGACATCTCCATATTCCTTTGAGAAATCTTCTCTTTAGATAGATTAACTAATAATATATTATCATAAAATACATATAAAAGCAATAGCTCTATCTGTCACAGTCTACTGTCCGAGAATGACACGGTTGGCATAAAGCCAAGAGTACGGCTCACCTGCATCGAGATATTGACCTGTTGCTCGCACTATTTGCATCGAGCCACCTGTAAGCACATATTGATTTATTGGCTCAAGAATATAGTACTCACCAGTAATGTCTACGTTTGCATACGCAGCAATCATCTGCATTACATCGTAATTTAGCACAAAGTAGCTCGTATTAATCGAGGTACTCGGAGCCTGTTCGGGCGAAGGCTTTTCTACGATCTGATAGTAATTCCCATTAGTGTCGAACTCGATAACCCCATACTTCCCTGTTTCTTCTCTGGGCACTTCGACACTTAGCATCGAGTTGCCACCTTCAGCAGTAGATGCCACGAGGCGCGCAACCTCTGAGGTACCGTCTGGAGTATGAAAGAATGCATCACCTGTCGCCACGACAACAGACTCACCAGGTTTGAGGTATTGAGCACACATACCTACAGGTATAGCCGTACCGTATTTGGCGTTGGTGTCTTGATCGATATAGTAAAACTTGATACCTTCTGGCGGCATAATATACTTGAGATACTCTTGTTTGCTGAAGTAATTAAGATACTGCTCAAGTGCAAGATTATGCGAATAATATTTTTCCAGCTGTGAATCGCCTTTGTTGACGACAAAAAAGATTTCGGTAATGCCAGCACGAATACAATCCTGTACGACATAATCGACAACTGGGCGATTGCCGACAGGCAGCATGCACTTTTCGACGGCTTTAGTAACTGGTAGACGGCGGGTTCCCCAGCCTGCGACGGGTATAATAGCTTTTGTAATGCTCATATGTATGATTGTACCCGTTTACCCCTGTGATGACAACTTGCTTATGGTTTGCGTAGCCACGTACGAAAACCCGCTCCTGCAAGCCATATAGCAGCAGCGCTGCCCGCCAGCCAGTACCACGACACACCAAAGAGTGACCAGCCGCCACTCGTAGGCGCAAGTGGCGTAGCTGACGGCTCATCAATCGCAAGGTCCACTGCCTTCTCTAAGGTCTCTTGTTCAGTAGTAGCGATACCTCGCGCCTCCGCAGAGAGTGGCGATGCAGCTGTCGATTGAGCAATAGTTGCGCGCTTGGTGGAAGCAATAATGTTTGCTGCTACGGGTACCGAAAAATCTGTCGAGAGTAGTTTGATAGGTGTTACTTCTAGCTTGGGCAAAAACACTTCGACCGGTGGCTTCACAGGTAATACAGGTGTTTCGTCCGGTGGGTCTGGCACGACTAATGGTTTGCTGACAGTCATCTTCACAGGGACGGCGACCGATACATCGCCCGAACCATCGGACGCAATCAGTTCCACTGAGTACTCTCCATCCGCCAACCCCACAAGAGAAATCTGCACCAAATCAATGCCAGTTCCCCTAGCGGCTACCTCATGTGAGGTTCCGTTGAATTTCACAATCACACTCGTACCAGCAAGCGTACCGTTGACGCTGCCTCTAATAACCACAGTCTCGCCACCTTGCTTAGGAAGCTCCTCTAAGGATACGACTGGCGCATCGTGTAGCATAATGCGCGCATCGACCACCGGCTCGCCGTCTGTTTTAGCTGTCATTATGCCGCTCGCAGTGGGCACGGTAGGTACATGCCAGGCTATGGACGTAGCTCCCTCTGATGGTTCAACTTTTTGACCCACAATCGTCTCGTCACCGATGTCGAACTCTACGCTTTTTACCTCAGGTAAAGTCCGGAATTCTATAGCGCCAGCATGAACACGGTATATGTCAGATTGTGTAAAATATGGAAGCACCGGGGCTTGAGGAGATTGTTCTTCGGTAGGCGTTTCCTCCTGGGATCCCGTTTCCTGAGCATACGCCGATAGAGGCGCGAGAAAAGTAAGAGCCAACATAATGGCTGATGCAAACAGCATCACTGTCTGTCGCCCGTATGACACACCGCCTCGCTTTGTCATATCTCCAGTATAACAAACTTTTATGAGCGGCTTAAGCGTTTTTTTGCTGCAGCCTATCCATGTCACCGTGATTCAGCCCGTAGAAGTGAGCCATCTCGTGCCACAATGTACGTTTAGTGTTTTCAAAAAAACTCGCTTGATCGTGAGATATTCTTAGGAGAGGGTGCTTAAATAAGGTAATCTTGTCGGGAAGTACAAACGTATACCCTGCTCCGCGCGCAGGAAGCGGAATCCCTTCATACAACCCGAGTAGCAAGTGGTTATTGTCGAGATGCATTTTTTCTTTTTGCTCCGACGAGGGGTCGTCTGCTTGCACGATTGCGACGTTGTCGAGCCCAGTAATATACTCTTGTGGCAGCTCATCCATGGCACGCGTAATCAAGGCGTCGAATGCTTCGTCTGTAATATGATCCATATCTATATAGCGTACCATCACTCAGCAGCGAAGTCGAACCACTCTGGATCTTCTTTAACTTCTTCGAGCAAGGTACCCCATGTTTGAGCAAGCTCCTGCGCATCAAGTGGGTCAGAGAGATCAGTAATCGCCTCTGGCTCATTTTGCTCTGCAGCGATATCGTCACCTAGCCCATCTCCTAACGGATCGATGGGGTCAAAGTGAATGTGGCGGCGTGATAAGAAAATCATATGTATGTAGAATGGTGTTTGTTTTGTTGGTTATTCAAAACTACTCTAACATACTTATGCATAAAAGTCAATATACTATAATTGACCGTTGGTCGTGTACAGCGCCACAACAACTATCACGAGCGACGAAAGGCCGAGCGCTTTAACTGCGCCGTGGTGCCGGTTCCAGGTACTCTGGAGATACTTTGGAATGTGACGATGGTAGAGCTGCGCGAGCAATGCGACTACGGCCGCAAGGAGTAGCAGAATAACACTACTTAAGATCGCGGGACTTAGAGACTGAAGACCAATACCAACTTGCGAGGCAAAGCTAAGCTGCGAGGTTGCTGGTGCTACAAAGTTCACACCTCGCACTGCCCCGATACCGGCAGTTGCTGGCGTGCCGTACATAGCCACTACTAGCGAGATCGGCCTGCCATCCATGGTGCCATCGACAGTAGCAAATCCCACATCTTGGTACTGCTTTTTGAGAATGTTTTCTCTGTGTGACGGGGACGCCATCCATGCGCTCACCACTCCCCGACTACTATTGAAATTGCGTGCGAGATTTTCACCAGCGTAGCTATAGTTATAGTCTGCATCTCCTAGCCATTTCCATGGTTGCACTCCGGTAGGTGAGCTATGTGACCAGTATTCATTTGCCAACATATCTTTTGCCTTCATGTACGCAGCATCAGACAACCGCGTGTCGAGCGTAAGCGGCTCAAGTCCTGCTTTCTGACGCTCGGTGTTTGTGTCGACAAGAAGATCCGCTACACTCACTTGATTCTCTGTACCGAGAATATTTCGGAAATAATTGAGATTTGTGATGAGCTGCACCAGCAACACGACAACACATATAACTAGCAGTCCATGTCGTCGAATTAGATGTGGCTTATATTGGTTTTCCCTGTGTGGGACCATCGCCATCTTGACGTGCCGTTTGGTGGTACGCCGTACTCGGGCATGCAATGGTGTTTGTTTTGTGCGCGCTGGCATTTGCTACAAGTATAACACTTATGGTAAAAAATACGAGCTCCCAGATGGAAGCTCGTAGAATTTAAACATTCCGCGCTCTCTACTCTGCTGAACCTTTGAGGTTTGTGATAATCGAGATCTGTGCAATCACTGCAACTGCGTATGCGATAGACCACATACTAAACCATGCCATTGGTGCTGCAAAATCATTTGTGAGTACATATGCAATTGCCGTGCCAGCCGCAGCGATAATCACAACCGCACGCAAAGCAGTATGGGTTACTTCGTCTGTTTCACGTTTACGGAAAACGCCAAGTAGCGCCATAAGACCAGCAATCACCGAGATGGCTGTTAGCATAAGGTCCCCAAGTGACCAACTAACTTTCGTATCTTCTGCTGCTTTGACTTCACCTTGAGTGTCATCTGATTCGTTTGAGCTTGCAGTACTGAGACCCTGGACTGATGCGACAGCATCGTCATTGTCATCTGTTGTGTTTGCCGGTGCTTGCGTTGTGCCTGGAGCAAGAAGCGGCGTGGCTACCGAGAATAGACTTGCTGCAGGAAGAAGTGTCGAAATAGGAGTTGCGTTGTTTACAGTATTCCCCTGAGGGGTATTGTTTCCAACCTGAGGAGAGCCTGTACCCTGTCCCCCGTTTGTGCCGCCACCGGGAGTTATCACTCCAGGTGTTGCAGCAACGTTGATAACAACTGGCGTAAGCTCATACTGGCCTACTAGGTTACCCGAGCCTGCGCTTGCTACAAATGAATATGTGCCATTTATTAGCGCCGTCGGTACGACTACTTCCCAAGTACCGTCGTTTTGAATCGTCGTAGTAAGTGGCGAGCCGACGTTTATGTCGTTGCTATCTTTGATCTGTAAAGATAGCACCTGTCCTGCTGCCGCACCGCCAATTTCCCATGCTGCGGTACCACTAACTACAGGTTTCGCAGATGTTGAGCCCACAGGATTAATCATGACAGCAATAGAGTTGTTAATGACAAAGCTGACTGTGCGCTTACCTTGATTGCCGGCAGCATCGGTAAAATGCAGCTGAATCTTGTAGGTACCATTTGTCAGTGTAGAGACATCTATAGACTGAGTAAATTCTCCAGATAGCGCGCCGTACATACCGTTTAGTGCAACGTTTTTGTAGGCATCAGCCACTGGACTTGTCTCGCCGTCTTTATAGAGTGTGTACTTGGCATTAACAATATTTGAAAGCTGATCGTTGATCACAACCTTGAGTGCAATTGGACCATCGCTTTGCTTAGCCACATTTGGCGTAACTGTGACACTAGTCGCCACTGGAGCCTGCTGATCAATAGTTACTTTCCATGGTGTTGTCCACGGGCTTTTGTTGCCCGCAGCGTCAATAGCACGCACTTGCCAGTACCAAGTACCGTTTGCACCGACGGAACGAGCTTTTGATTCAGTAGGTTGAATCTGCTGGTAGTCACCTGTCCACTGTACGTGTGCGAATGAGCCATTGCTGCTAGTTTCTGGATTTTGTGAGTTTTGCATTTCATAACTTACTGCACCTTCAACATCGTTCCACTCAAACCAGAAGTCGTTTGATTTCTGAGCAACACCATCGAATGGAGTAGCATGTACAGGACTCTGTGGTGCTATGGTGTCAATAATGAACTCATACGAGCTTGTGTTACCAGCCACATCATACACAACCATAGTATTCAGACCTTCTACTGCTCCGAATACACCTTTTGTGATGAAGTTTACGTCGCTGTAGCTGTTATTTGACAGATCCTTGGCAACACCGTTGATAACTACTTTGTCGATCTTATATGCATCGTATAGCGAGTAGCTTACTTTTTGATACACACCGTTACTTCCAACTGTATATGTTGCGCCTGCTTTTACGGTTGCCACAGGTTTAGTATTGTCCACTACAAAATCTTTTTGCTGAGAGCTCTCGTTACCCGCTGCGTCTCGTGATGTAAACTTGACCGTGTATTTACCATCACCGAACAATGCAGTAGTGTCCACATTATACGTTGCGATATTATCTGAATTTACAGTCACGATATTATTACTTGCATAGAACTTCGTGCTGTCTAGAGTTCCGTCCGATTTCTGTTTCCAGATTCGTAGCTTACCTGATGCTGCCTGAACATCGTCAGCAACTGTCTGGTGAACCTCAACAGAACCCCTTATTATATCTGCCAAATCGTTACTACTAGTTGGCGCGACGGTATCTACAGTTACTTTGTTAATCTGACTCCACTCACTCCAGTTACCACCTCCGTCACCTGCGCGCACTTGCCAGTAGTAGATGTTATCGGGAGTTTGGTTGTTGCCACGACTCACAATACCACCGAGGATTGAGTAGTTCGATGAAGCACTTGTATCAGTATAAATAATGTCCCCTAATGCCGATGGACTAGCGAGCGAATTGGAAGTGCGGTACTCATATACGCTCGAACCTGGAATAGTATTCCACGTCATAGTAAAGTTACGATTATTCGTAATTGTATTATTAGATGGTGAAATAAGTGTCGGAATTCCAATTGGCAGTAAGCTTGTGTACATCGGCCAGCTAGGTGCACCCTGGCTCAAGAGGGAGAGTACTGTGGTTTTGGTACCATATTGATCAGTTACGGTGACAGTTGCCTTAACTGGAGCAGTAGCATCAGTCCATGCCGCTGGAGCAGGTGCCCAGTACTGGATGTCGCTATCTTCCGTGAAAGTGCCCTCTTGAATAACAAAAGGAGCTGTTATCTGTGAAGGAGTAGAACTATTGCTGATTAGATCCAGGACACCCTGATTGGCTGTCTTTGTTACGGTAGTGCCATCAGCACGCTCAACCGTGACGCTTGCGGCACTCACAGTGCCAAAGTCTTTTGCACTAAATCCGACGCTAATACCTTTATATGGATCTGATACTGTGTTGAAATTTTCACCGTTTAGCTGTGAAGTTGGTACGGCTGGCTCAAAATCATAAACTGTACCGTTGAGATTTACTCCATCTGCACGAACAACCCAACTTGGGTTATATGTACCAATATTTATTTTGAGACCTGTAATCTTAGCATTTGGATTGAGAGCAATCACATCGCTCAATGTGTAGTCCGCAGGACCACCTGCAGTTTTGACAAGCCCCCCTCGACTCTCAGTAGACCAGAATTTACCGCCAGACAGCAAATTCCACTGCTGCCAGCTGCCGCTCATATCGATAGTTCCATTGTAATATGGCTCGTAAACAAGAGTTGTAGATAGAGATGTGCCAGTAAGGCCATTGACCGTCAGTTGTAATGAAGCTCCAGCATGAGCAGGACCACTTATATATTTCGTCCAGTACGACAAGGTGCTTACATCTGAAAGTTTAGCATTAGGAGCAATGGCTTTTGTGCGCTGAGCACGAGAACTGTCTGATGTGCTTGTAGTAAGCTCGAGTGCACCATTGCCATACGGGGCTGTTGCATCCTGTACAAAAGCAGTCGAACCCGCAGATACGCTAGTAGATGACCAGCCGTTGATTGCACTGGCGCGCACTATCTGATCACCATTCGGAGCAGCATTGGCAATCTGAGCAACCATTCCATACAGCGGCTGGATAGCTAGCGCAAATACAGCGACAGATGTCACAAAAAGTTTATATTTTAAAGACGTTAAGCGTCGGATGGTGAGTCCTGTCATCTGGTTTACAACTCCTCGTGCTCCACACACGGTAGGTTAATTTATGCTGAGTATATCATATATTCAGTAGTTTTTCTACCATGAGCGGAACATGAAAATACACTACACCCCTCACCGTCGATGCACAGAATCAGCTTCGTCTATGGTATCGAGATACCCACTGCTTCTACCCAGCAGTCCCGCGATTCCAGCCCTCACAACTAATGTCACCGCTCGTAGTTTCTGTCGCATTGTCCCCCTCTTTTTTGGTATTTTGCCTGCTAACTATCCCTAGAGTATGGCAGATGCAACTTACGACAACCTTACGGATTATGCTTTTTCGAGTGTAACAACCAGCTCTTCATCTTCGACTTTTACGGTCGCGGCATAGCTATACTCTTCAGTGCCAATTGTCGACGCAAGTGTCTCAGTGGCTATGGCATCTCGGTGCTCATCAATCGCTTCTGCGAGAGTACCTGTCGCTCGTAGTCCTAGCTTGATGCGATCATCGACGTTGAGGCCTGCGTTTTTACGGGCTGACTGCACATGGCGAATCACTTCGCGCATCAAGCCTTCACGTTTGAGCTCGGGAGTAATTTCGAAATCAAGTAATACATCCGTACCATGTTTTGAGCTTGTTATCACTCGCTTCACGTTCAACTCTTCTTCTAAAATTGCGTCTTGATCGACAAAATCAGTGGCCGTGGGTACCGTGACGCTCGCAAGTGGCTGACGAATCTTAATGCGTTCCTTTGCACGCAGACTGAGCGCTTGATTAACATAGTCACGTACCGTTTCCATTTCACCTACGACCAGCTCATTAACGTGTCCTGCTGTCGGCCAATCTAGCAAATGTACACTCTCTCCACCAGTAAGTTTCTGGTAGAGCTCTTCTGCCAAAAATGGTGTAAATGGCGCTAAGATCTGGCTAAGCTGGACTAATACATAGTGAAGTGTTCGATATGCGTTGTTTTTGTCTCCATCGTCTTCGCTTTTCCAGAATCGGCGGCGACTGCGACGCACATACCAGTTACTTGCATCTTCGATAAACGGTAGAATCGGCTTCACGGCACCCGGAATATCGTATGTGTCCATATTTTTTTCAACCTCTAGGGCAAGCTGATGAACACGACTGACAATCCACTGGTCGAGCGGGTTCTGTAGACTTTCTGTTGGATCAGACAGGTCACCATCGAATTCCCAGCCATCAACTTCTGCGTACATCGTAAAAAAGTCATACATATTCCAAACCATACTGAGCTTGCGGGCAACGTCTCCAACGTCTTTGTCATTCAGGCTGAAATCTTCTCCGTTGAGCAGTGGTGATGAAAGTAGTACAAACCTTAATGAATCTGCACTGAACTTATCCATCAATTCATTCGGATCAGTGTAGTTCCCTAAGCTTTTACTCATCTTGCGACCATCGTTCCCGGCTAACGTGCCTGTCGTAATGACGTTTTTGAACGCAGCTTTGCCAAACAGCCCTACATTTACAGTATGTACATAATAGAACCATGCACGCACCTGTGCGACGTATTCGGATATGAAGTCACCTGGGAAATTTTGTTCGAACTTAGCTTTATTTTCGAATGGATAATGAAATTGTGCAAATGGCATACTACCACTTTCAAACCAGCCATCAAACACATTTTCGATGCGCTTGAAATGAACACCATCTATATCAAAAGTGACATCATCGATCCATGGGCGATGGTAATCTTCTAGCTCGACACCGCTTAGCTCTTTCAGCTCAGCATAGCTTCCGATCACTTTCATATGCTCTACGCCGCTCGCGTCCGTTCCCTTCCATACAGGTAACGCAGTTGCCCAGAATCGATTACGACTTAAGTTCCAGTCAGGAGCTTGCTCAATATTCTTTTCAAAACGACCGTGCTTCAGGTGCTCTGGGAACCAATTGATGACTTCGGTATTCTGAGTAAACATCTCCTGCTTTTGATCTTGTACATCGAAAAACCATGATGGCACTGTGCGATACATGATACGCTGCTTGCTTCGTGGGTTGAATGGGTACTCGTGCTGAATATACTCAATCTTCCAAGCAATACCGGCCTTCACTAGTCCTTTGGCGATATCTTTGTTTGCCTCCCAGCATTCTAGCGGTGCTGTATTATCGCGCCATGGCATAAATGAATACAGAGCATCTGCAACGTCTTTTCGGTAGAATCCGTTTTCATCCAACACGTCATCTATATCAATCGCATTACTCTGAAGATCTTGTTTCAAAGCATAATCATCCTCTCCGTAGGCCGGTGCGATGTGCACTATTCCAGTACCACTATCGGCTGTGACGAAGTCAGCGGTTGTCACTTGATAGGTGTTGCTCATCCTAATACTAGCCGAGAAAGTCTCGATGACCGGCTGTTCATACGAGACTCGTTTCAAGTCTTTTCCAGACACCTCTTTAATAATTTCGTAATCGGTTAGTGGTTGTTTCTTTTCGTCTATAAGTACTCTCTCTAGAGATTCTTTTGCCATGATAAGCAATTCGCCATTGAGTTTCACAAAACAGTACGTCATCTCAGAACTCACCGCAAGCGCCATATTGGCAGGTAGCGTCCACGGTGTTGTCGTCCAAGCCAAGAGAGAAATATTTAGATCGTCAGGAAGATCAGCATATGTGATAGGGTGCTTTTTTATGAGTTCATTGTGGTCAACCTTGAATCTCACGTAAAGGCTAGGATCTGTGACGGTTTGATATGCATCATTGTCCATTGTCACTTCGTTTTTAGATACAGGTGTCGCAAATTTCGTGTCGTACATCAGCACTTTGTAACCTTCGTATATTTTGCCCTTTTCGTACAAAGTTTTGAATGCCCACCATACACTCTCCATGTAATTCTTATCCATAGTTCTGTACGCGCCCTTGAAGTCCACCCAGCGTCCAATGCGGTCGATGACACCTTCCCATGTTTCACTATTTGCAACCATCGAATCGCGCGCAGTAGTGACGTATTTCTCGAGACTTACTTTTGTGCCGATGTCACGACGATCGGTAATACCGAGCTGTTTTTCTACGAAGTTTTCTGCGGGGAGGCCATGACTATCCCAACCCCAAACACGCTCGACTCTCTTGCCCTTCATCGCCCAATAGCGCGGAACAGCATCTTTGATAATAGAACTCAGAAGAGTACCATGATGCGGCACTCCAGTGATAAATGGAGGGCCGTCATAAAACACATAGGCATTGTCTGCAGTCCGCTGCTCGACCGACTTTTCGAATGTCTTGTTTTGCTTCCATTGTTCGACAAGTGCCTTTTCGTATTCAAGTGCACGACGTCTAGTGTTTGCTTTAAATTTCATTGTTGTATCTCCTTGTATCGAAAACATGTTGTTACGTGATCATTTACCATTCCTGTTGCCTGCATAAACGCGTAGCAGATTGTACTACCGACAAATGTGAAGCCATCTTTTTTGAGAGCTTTGCTCATTGCATCGGAAATCTCTGTTGTGGCCGGCACTGCCTCTATCGATTGCCGCTCGTGGCTCGACTCGTCGGAGACAAAACTCCACAAGTACTTAACAAGTGACCCGTGTGTGCGAATTGCAGCTTGCGCAGCGAGCGCATTTTTGCGAGCGCCATATATCTTGAGACGATTACGGACAACTCTCTGATCTGAGCGGAGTGCTTCTAGCTCATCGTCGGTCATGGCTGCGACTGCATCGATAGAAAAGTCATGAAATGCCGCTCGGTAGCCTTCTCGCCTGCCAAGGATCGTAGCCCACGACAGTCCGGCTTGAGCGCCTTCGAGTACGAGAAACTCGAAAAGCCTTTGGTCATCGCGAACAGGCACACCCCACTCCTGGTCGTGGTACGCGCGCATCTCATCACTTGATTCAGCCCAACTACATCGCATACAGATCATCCTTTCTTAAAATAAAAATCACCTCTTTCGAATGTCAGAGCCCATTTACGGGTGTTACCATCTGACTTCCAAAAGAAGTGATTCTTTTAGCGCTTAGTTGTTCGCTTTGTCGCAGCGTGCGCGGCAGGTTCTACTAGGATTGCTCTGTTCTTCCCACGACTTGTGGTTGATAGCCACTCAAACGTCTTATCTATACTGTAGCATTTTTTACCGTATGGTTCAATCGCGTGTCTTTGGTAGCGTCGGGATTAACTTGCTCGTACTCCTCTTGTATTCGTCCCAGCCTGGACGACCACGGAAATGACGCTCCGTCATCGGTACGCCCGAGATAAACACAAGCAGCCAGGTGATAACCAATGGCCCGATAAGTCCGGCCCAGCCAAACTCTACCGACCATGCAATAATGTATATCCCCCACCACTGAGTGAGCTCGCCAAAGTAATTAGGATGCCTGGTGTAACGCCACAGCCCAGCAGTCATAAGCTTGCCTTTGTTTGAAGGATTAGTGACAAATCGACCAAGTTGGTAGTCACCAACAGCTTCGAAGAAGAAGCCAATAGCCCACACTACGGCTCCGACAATAGCCAACATACCGATACTCGTAGACTCGCTTCCCATCACAATAATCACCGGGGTCGACACTATGACAGCCAGTACGGCTTGCACGAGATACACTTTTACGTACATATTCCATACTACGCCACCCTTTTTCTTACTGTAATCTTTGCGCAATTGCCTGTAGCGATGATCTTCTTCGTGCGAGCGACTATACCTCTGGTAGATGTGCCAAGATAATCGAATACCCCAGATACTCACAAGTACTAGTAGCAGCAGTTGAAGCGATCCACTTTGTTGTAAGCCAAAATACGTAGTAATTGCAATCACTACAAACGTCATGCCCCACGCCACATCTATCACATCGTAGCGGCTACGCCACTTTGCGCTCAGAAATACCACACTCAAGATCACAGCCGCAGCCACAAATGCTACGAGAAATGCCGTGGGCATACTAGCCAAAAAGACCATCTCCAAATTTGAGAATTACAAGCGCAATCATCAACACAATCCAACTTGCAACAAGTAGCTGATAATAACCTTTGTCTATAAACCGGGTTAGCTTGCCGTGAATACTGCTATTGAGCCCAAACGAGTTCTTGCGAATCGTATAAAACGTCGATGCGGCAAGTAGCATCGTCATCGTAAATGTCACGACAAGGCACCACGGACACAAGACCTGAATATCATACACGCTGTTGAAAAATAACCAATACGCGAAGCATGTCCAAAACACAATACCAAGCTCCATACCGATCGCAAACCAACGAGGAAATGCCACGCGACTTAGGCCTAGTAATGCAATCATGATGACAACCGGAAAGCCCATCAAACCGATGAACATGTTAGGAAAACCGAAAGCTGTTGCCTGCCATGTTTGCATAACAGTCGCACAATTTAATACAAGGTTGATCGAACAACTGAGTGTAGCATCTGGATTTTTTAATAAATGTATCTCTTCGACAGACAACACAAAACTGGCAGAAAGTCCGATAATACCAAACGCAAGCATCACCGCAAACAATGACTGATGAGGTGAATCTTTACCTTGAAACTTATCTTTGATGGTATTAATTATGGTCATAGTAACTTACCTCATTTATTAGTGGAAGTGGTAATCCTCTCCACAAATTTTGCAGCACTCCATCATCACTTGTCGCAATGACACTCGGATACTCAACAATATCATACGTACGGCAAAATTGAGCCCCCTCAGGAGTATCTGGATCTATCGTTTCGAGCTCACGTCCCGTCTGGCGCGCAAAATCTCGCATAAAGTCAATCACTGGACGCGCATGATCGCTCTCTTCTCTGTATACGATAACTACTTTCATGCGGCTTCCTGCGATTCACGTTGCTGCTTGCGCCGCGAAGCTAGAATAGTCTCAAATTCATCGAGAGTTTTGAAGTCATGGTACACGCTAGAGAAACGGACATAAGCTACTTCGTTCTTATCGGCGAGTTTGTCGAGCACGATCTCCCCAATAACTTTCGAAGGTACCTCAGATTCACCAATTGCATAAACAGCATCTTCGATGTCATCAATGATACGCTCGACCTCAACCTCCGACTTAAAAAATTTACCCACTGACTGCTTAATAGCACCAGCAAGCTTTTCTCGGTCGAATAGTTCGCGACTCGCATTTCGCTTGATAACTGCTAGGTTTGGCTTCTCGATACGCTCATATGTAGTAAACCGGTATTTACCGTCAAGTGTTTCACGACGGCGACGAATAGTCTTGCCGTCGCTCACCTCGCGCGACTCTAGCACCTTACTATCTCCGATGCGGTACTGTTGGGTGTTCATGGCTAGCCTCTATTCGTCTGTTTTATTCTTTTTGCGGCGGCGAAGAAAAGCTGGTATATCAGACTCGTCGTCCTCTTCCGGAGCAGGAGTTGGCTGGTTCCAAATGTCCTGCGCCTCCTCCGATGCAAACTCTGCAGCAGCATTTGTCTGGTCGATGTCCATATTGATGCTGTCTACCGCTACATCGTCTAGCTGACTCAGACGCTCTGGCGCTTGCGGTTCAACTTGAGATATACCCTGTGCGCTACCAAGTGCGGCCGCTTGCTCGTCAAAATACTCGCTATCAAATCCTGTTGCAATAACAGTGATGATCAACTCATCCTCAAGATCCGGCTTGAGGGTTGCGCCAAAAATAATGTTAGCGTCTGGAGCCACTGCGCTCGTGATAATCTCTGCAGCTTCTTGGATCTCAGACATACTCATGTCGTAGCCACCAGTGACGTTAAAGAGCACGCCTTTTGCTCCATCGATCGAAACTTCAATGAGTGGTGATTCGATAGCCTGCTGAGCTGCGAGTGCTGCACGCTCCTCGCCGCTTGCGCGACCAATACCCATAAGAGCAGAACCCGCATTACTCATAATCGCTTTGACGTCTGCAAAGTCAAGGTTGATCAAGCCGTGTTCGGTAATGAGTTCAGAAATACCCTGCACTCCTTGACGGAGTACATCGTCGGCAATCTTAAATGTCTCAAGTAGCGGCGTACGTCGGTCGATCGTCTGAAGTAAACGATCGTTTGGAATAGTAATAAGCGTATCTACTTGGCGACCAAGGTGTGCGATAGCCCAATCAGCGTTCTGACGACGCTTCTCACCTTCGAAGCTAAATGGCTTCGTAGCGACGCCAACCACCAAAATACCAAGCTCGCGAGCTATCTCCGCTACAACATGACCAGCGCCAGAGCCGGTACCGCCACCTGCGCCAATAGTCACAAAGACCATGTCAGCACCTTCAAGTGCGCTTTTAATTTCTTCACGCGATTCGCTAGCAGCCTGCTCTCCGACACTTGGATTTGCGCCTGCGCCAAGCCCGCCGGTAGCATCTTTGCCGAGATGAATCTTTAGATCCGCCTTTGAATTATGTAGTGCTTGCGCATCAGTATTCATAGCGATAAATTGCACGCCGTGCAGTCCGGCTTCTTTCATGCGATTGACAGCTGAGCCACCGGCACCGCCTACGCCTACAACTTTGATGCTAGCAAATGTCTGAACTTCGCTTGGTTTTACTTCGGGCATCTGGTATCTCCCCCTGGTTCTATAATCTTTATCTAGTATAACACGCTACGAAGCGCGTTCAAGAGTCGCCGCCCCTAGTTATGCGCGAAAACGATCTAAAAATTTACTCACGACGCCTTTGGCGTTATTCACACCTTGCTTAGCACCCTGTGATTTGCTGCCCGCGTTTTTGTGCAAAGCTGGATTTTCAGCGTTCTGCATATCACTGAACATCAGTCCTACGGCCGTTGCGAATGCTGGCGACTCAAGTTGTTCAGCCACGCCGCCGAAACCTTTTGGTTTACCAATTCTAGCTGCAAGTTCAAGTGATTGCTTGGCGTAGTCGACAAGACCTTTGAGATTTGCACCACCACCTACAAATACGACTCCGTTTGGTAATTTACCTTTTCGGCCTGCTCTTTTGAACTCTGCGTTAATATCTTCGAAAACCTCTTCTAGACGCGCATCCACAATTTCATCTATCTCGCTCGTGTCAAATTCATATGATTCTTTTTCGTGTTTAATCGATATCTTTTTAGCATCGCGACGACTTGTAGCTGAAGCATGTTGCAGTTTCACGAGCTCTGCGACTTCTGGATCAATTTTGAGACCAATAGCTAAATCATTAGTAATGTTGTTGCTACCGACAGGCAGCACAGACGCATACTGCAGATCGCCCTCTTCGTAGATAGCGATGCCTGTAGTAGATCCACCAAAATCGATGACTGCTACACCGTTTTCTAGCTGCTGTTCGCTCAGTACCGCACGCGAGGCAGCCACGGCGCTTGGCACTAGTGCGTGAGGCTGGACAGATGCATGTTCAGCGGCTTTTTGAAGATTTACTACGTGTGGAGCGAGCGCAGAGACTACGTTTGCATTGATCTCAAGACGGGTCCCGGTCATACCAATCGGATCCTTAATACCATCCTGGCCATCGAGTCGATAGCTAAACGGCACAAGCTCAAGAATTTCACGATTTGCTGGTACCTTGCCAGTTGTGGCTACGTCTTCGAGACGAAATACATCCTCTTCGCTTACCTCTTGACCTGACATGCCAATAGCAATCATACCGTCTGCCTTGGTGCTCAAGATGTGTGCGCCATTGATACTCAATGTCGCAGCATTAACCTGGTAACCGCTCATGCGCTCAGCCTCACCAAGCGCGTCATCAATGGCCTTGCTTGGACCTTGTAGATTCACGACAACACCTTTTCGCATGCCACTATTTGGCACCTCACCCACTCCAACAATCGTAGGCGCACCCGACGAGACGTCGATATGTCCGACGACACAGCGAATTTTGTTTGTACCTATATCAATACCTACGGCATATTTGGACGTGTCTTGCATGAGGCTATTATAACGCTTATGCGAGCATATTGGAATAGGCTATACTAGTGTCATGAAACTTGGTGTATTCGATAGTGGAATTGGCGGCGAAGCCATAGCTCGGGCGTTGCGCACGACGTTTCCCAGTGCGCAGATCGAGACTGTGAGTGATCGAGAGCATGTGCCCTACGGAGATAAGTCCCCTGCCGAAGTACGTAATCTCACTGAAACAGCACTCCAACCACTGCTTGTAGCTGGTGATTGCCACGTAATCATACTTGCGTGCAACACGGCGACCGCAGTCGCCATAGAGTATTTACGAGACAAATATCCATCTCAAAAATTCATCGGTGTGGAGCCGATGATCAAGCCTGCCGCAGCACACACTAAGTCCGGTGTGGTGGCAGTCTGTGCCACGCCGGCAACACTAGCCAGCCAAAGATACAAGCAACTTGTTCAAACATACGGCCCTACGCTCGAAATTATTGAACCCGACTGCAAAGAATGGGCATATTTAATAGAAAATAGCCTCATTAACCGTGCTCATATCGATACAATCATAGAAAATGCACTGCAACATGAGGCAGATGTAATCGTACTTGGCTGCACGCACTACCATTGGATCAAAGAGATGATCGAAGAGATTGTTGCTGGTCGCGCCGCTATACTCGAGCCATCTGAAGCAATCGGCCAAAGAGTAAAGTACCTGCTCAGGCAAATCGCTGAATAACTTTACACCTTCGCGCGACTTTAGGTCGACATGATGCGACACTGCATCTTTTCCGGCCAATATGATAGAAACTAAAGTGCAGTTAAGACTTCTGCACCGTCTTCGGTAATCAGCACCGTGTGCTCAAAATGAGCAGCAAGGCTTCCGTCACGTGTACTAATCGTCCAGCCATCTTCTCTATTAGTTACGGTTCGTTCGCCGCCCAAGGTCGCCATCGGCTCAATAGCAATCGTATCTCCTGCTCGCAAAATCGTATCTTGACCGCGAATCACATAATTTGGCACATCTGGTGGCATATGCATTTCTAAACCGACGCCATGGCCGACAAGCTCACGAATAATCCCAAGCTTTCCCTTGGAAAGTACCGCTGACACGGCGGCACCAATTTCGTTTGTAGTAGTGCCGTCTCCGTGAATCGCATCTATACCGGCCTGCAAACTGCGTTCTGTCACACTGATAAGATGCTTCTTCACGCCTGCAGCCTGCTCCCCTATTACCATAGTAAAGGCACTGTCGGTCTTCATACTCTTGTAGGTAATCACCAGGTCGAAGCTCACTACGTCACCTGCCTCAAACTCATAGTCAGTAGGCACGCTGTGCACGATTTCTTCATTCGTACTAATGCAGATTACTCCAGGAAAATCTGGATCTGGTTCACGATATGTCGGAGTCGCACCATACTCCTTGATCTTCTCGGCTACGAAATCGTTGATATGAAGCTCAGTCATGCCAGGCTGTACATACTCGCGAATATCAACAAAAATACGTGCCAAAATAGCACCACAGTCACGCATTGCTTGTAGCTGTGTAGGGGTTTTGCGACCAGTAATCGGCTGCTCTGACACCCCTAAGCCAATCCGTTCGATTCTATCTCAGAATAGAGTCGGTCATGCACTTCGCCTGCTGTACCAGTACCGTCTAGGTGGACAATTTTCATACCCTCTTCAGCAAAAGTACCAAGCACCGGATACATTTTTTGTCGGTAAATCGTCATACGCTTCGCAATCGTCTCTGGCGTGTCTTCCATGCGAGCACGCTTCTCGAGGCGATTCATAATTTCGCCTTCCGGCACCTCGAGCACCACTACAAGATCGATAGTTTCCTTGTTATCTTCCATATAGTCCGCAAGCCACTCAGCCTGCTCTTTCGTGCGGGGGAATCCATCGACAATCACACGTGGATAATGTTTTTCGCGTGCATCCTTAATTGCCTTGTCGAACACGTCATACGTAAGTTCGTCACTTACCAGTTCACCGCTCTTGAGAATTTCAATAACACCAGGATCATTGCTATCACGAAGCATTTGACCTGTACTGAGCCATTTCCACCCCTGTCTGACTGCAAGCATTTGCCCCTGCATGCTTTTACCAGCACCGGTCGGACCGAACAATAAAATCATCTTTGAAGTAATATCCCTTCTTTTTTGTGTATTATTTTTCTACTAAGAGTTTAGCAATTCTTTGACAATGCGCGCAACTGTCGCACCATCTGCCGAAGTACCAGCTTTGGCTTTGACACCACCAATTACTTGGCCCATCATACTTGGTCCAACATCGTCCATCTCTTCGATGACAAGTTTAGCGAGCTCGCGCACCTCATCCTCGCTGAGCTGCTGAGGTAGGTACGTACTCAGTACTGCAATCTCTTTTTTTTCTTCATCTGCGAGCTCTGGACGAGCATTTTCTTCGTATAGCTTGATACTTTCGTTGCGTTTTTTGACTTCGCGAGCGATAATCTTTTCAATCTCAGCATCACTCAGGCCTTCTTCTCGTCTGCCGGTTGCGACTTCTTCGTTTAGAACTGCCGCCTTGAGATTGCGGAGCACCTCACCCTCAAAACGATTGCCGCCCAAGAGAGCGGCTTTCATATCGTTTTGGATAGTGTCTTTGAGAGCCACTTGGCTTAGCGCACTCCCAGGCGCATTTTCTGCAACTTGTCGGCTTTGCGTTCCTTGCGGATAATCGCTTTTGCGCGACGCTCTGTTTTGCTGAGTGGTTTGCTAAATCGCATTGATGACTTAGCTTCAGCAAGTACTCCGCTCTGAAGTACTTTTCGATTGAAACGACGAATAATGTTCTCGTTCGCTTCTTTCTGATCTTTACGTGTGACTTGTACCATATATTCAACATTGTAACAGATAGGGAGGAACTTTACAACCTATTCGCTCTTCCCGGGGATGTCAAGACGCGTCAAAGTATCGATAACTCGACGTGCACGTGCATCCGTCATCTGTGTGCCGCCATGCTGCCATGCGACGTTCAGATAAGCGACGCTCGTCGTCGTTTGCGTAGCGAGCAGTATACCCCATATTCAGCACCCCCCCTAGCATCTGTTTTTGAGTTGTTTCTTCGACGCCATTTTCAAATATCTCACCAGTCGGAGTCGTTTCAAAGTTTGGCATAACAATACTATCTGGGTCACCGGCGCCGTCAAATGTGACGTCGTCGAGCAATACCTGCTCTCGCGCGTCAAGCTCGAGTGTATCCTTAAAATACACACGTTCGCCTGGTCGATCAACTATCGCCCCCTCTTCTTCGTCGTACTCAAAAGTACCCACGCCGTCTTCAATCACAAAGCTAAAGTCGCTGTCAGATGATTCGTCGGTACCACGTTCAATCGTTAAAAAAGGTCGGAGCGCTACACCAAAACCTTCACGGAAAAGACCAACTCCTCTGACTCGCACGCTAAGATCACCGTCCGACAAAGTGATATTATAATCTCGCGAACTCCATTCTTCATCCTCTGGATCTATCTCTACTTTTTCCGATGGCAATGCATCGAGAAATTGATCAATTGCCTTATTCAGCATCGCTGAAGTCTCATGAGACAATTCAAGCTCATGATCGTCAAGTTGCCTTGACTCATCTTTGTGTTTCTCTGAAGATAGTTCGCTCATTATATATCACTTTTGCTTTTTTGTTTTTAGTAAAATTATAAACTAATAATAGCACACTTACGGGTTTTGTCAATATACTAGCATTTGTCTCTACGCTTAATAAAAAATTTTTAGCTCAGGCTGTTTCGAGATGCAACAGTCGCCCTTCGACGCTTCGTCGCCCGTTCCACTCATTAACATCTGGCTGGTACCACACAGTCACATATTCACCTGGTTCGACGAAAAAATGCTCCGGTGCGTTAAATGCCAGCATATCCAGCTTTGTGGCATCATCTTGAAATGTCAGCTTCACATGCTGACCATCGGCACCCATGCGACGCTGGCCGATCACCAGAAGATTCTCCGAACGCAGCACCGGCTGGGGATTGCCGTTGCCATATGGCTCGAGACTTGCGAGCAATTCTATAAGTTCTTCCGTGACAATATCAAGCGTGGTAGTCGTATCAGCTTTTGGCAACAATAGATCTTGTTGATTTTGCAGATTCTGCGCACGATAAACTGCATTCACTCGCTCTCGAAATACACCTATCTTTGCGACCGGGAGTGTCACACCAGCCGCGAGCTTGTGTCCACCCCCCTTAGTAATAATATCATCGCTCGCTCGGATGGCATCGGCCGCCGAGAAGTCGCCATAGCTTCGCGCACTACCCTTAGCCTCCTCGCCCATCTCTTCAAGCACATATGTTGGTTTTTTGTATTTTTCAAGTAGCTTAGCAGCGACGATACCAATAATGCCATGATTCCAGCCTACAGCACTCACAACAAGCACAGGATCATCCGCAAATTGCTCGGCTTGCAAAATCGCTTCTTTATAGATCGCGTCCTGCTCTGCCCTGCGCGTACGATTCATTTCATCAAGTAGCTCCGCTTTTTCGAGTGCGTCTTCGGGATTTGTAGCTCGTAGCATATCGAGGGCGTACTGGGCTGTCTCAAGTCTACCCGCAGCATTCATCCGCGGACCAAGTGCGAAGCCGAGGCTTCGTGCGTTGACCTTCGTTGGCTCAACACCACTCACAAGCATGAGAGCCTTGAGTCCCTGTCGTCGAGTCTGCGATAGCACCTTGAGTCCCCAATACACGTTCGCTCGATTTTCATCGACAAGTGTCACAACATCACACACAGTGCCAAGTGCCACGAGATCAAGTAGCCACTTCTCTTGTCCTGAATCCAAACCCTTAAGACGAGTTTGCAATGCCTGCACAAGCTTGAATGCTACCCCGCAACCAGCCAAATCAAGAAAAGGATATAGAGAATCCACAGGTTCTTTTAGCAAAAAGTCTTCGTACTTATCGGGATGATCTTGCAGTAACCTCTTGGGATTAATCACCGCTACAGCTGGTGGCTGCACGGGAGCAACATTGTGATGATCTGTCACAATCACGTCGACACCGAGCTCACCTGCTCGTACAATCTCTTTTTCACTCAAGCTACCGCAATCGACCGTAATGATCAGTTGTGCGCCGGTGGCGGCGATCTTCTCAACTGCGTCTACCGTAAGTCCATAGCCTTCGACAAATCGATTCGGTATAAACGCATCGACGTGCGCAAATCCAAACGACTCAAATGCATCGAGTAAAATTGTCGTAGCCGTGAGGCCATCGATATCATAGTCTCCATAAATCGTAATCCTTTCTTGATGAGCATGTGCCGTGACTAACCGTTCTACGGCCTTATCTACATCGGGCAGCAAAAAAGGATCGTGTTTTGCGTCATAGCTAGGGTTCAGAAACGCATCGCGCGCCCGGCCGGTCAGGCCGCGCGCGACTAAGATGTCCTCAAACACAGGCACTGGTTAAATGCCTGTCGATGGACGTTTCGGACGAGATGAATGCTGCTGAGACTTAATGACAATACTCTGAAGTTCTTTGAAAATTGGAAACTGCTTGTTGGTGGAGTAGATTTTTGTATTGCCTTGTTTTTCACTTGTCAAAAATCCAACTTTTTCAAGTTTTTTGAGCTCTCGCTGAATATTGCCCGGATCTTCCTTGATTAGCTTTGCGAGCCCACGTACATGCGTGCGGAAATCTGGGTACTTGGCGTACACCACAACAATCTTTCGTCGAACTCGTGAAGTAATGAAAACATCTAACATAACTGTAACTTGCCACCTATCTTTATATCATTCTACACAACATTTGGGTTTTTCTCAAGACCCGCCTATTGCCAGTTCAAAATAATATCGTTGATCTTTTTGACCGTGTCTTCATGCGATGGCACATTGTTGTCGTCAAAATAATGATCGACACCCATAAAGTTATCTTTGACATCGAGTATGTACATCTCGTCTACAGCCACGTGCAGTCGGTCCACTGCAGCTACCGTGGCAGTTGGCGTGGCAACAATCAAGTTTTGAATATTGATTGGCTTCAAGAAGTCCATCGCCACATCAAGTGACGCCGCATCATGGAAGCCATCAGAGACTAAAATAATATGACGACCTTTGAGCAAATCTTTGTTTACAAGGCCACCATCGCCAAGCAAACGATTAATGCGCATCATGCCTTCACGCTTTTTTTCTTCGAAATAACCAAAATATTCTTGGCGGAATCCTTCGATCTCGCCCGCACTCAACATACCGTTGTAGGTAAACCTACCCGATTGATTTAGTCCGCCGATATTAATCCCTTCACCAGGAATTTCGATTGGTTCGATAAGCAGCATCGTCAGTACACTATGGAGTGCCGTCGCAATCGGTTCGGCCACCAATACCGCACCATCGGTAAGCGCCAGTACCGCACAGTCTTCGTAGCGATACTTTTCTATGAGTTGTTTCGTCAGCTCGTCACCAGCCGCTGCCCTACTTTCGAAATACATACTAGCAGTGTAGCAGTATCCTAGCGACGTGGCGATAGAAATACCCCAAATCCTTTTTATGGATAAAATACGTATAATAAGAAGTATGTACTACTACGAGGTTGCTCCAACCAAAATAGTGCGCACCGGCGTAGATGTATTTACATACCATAGCGCAGCTCAACTTGCGCACGGCGCCGTAGTGCGAATGCCCGTAGGAAAAACCTCTTGTCTAGGCGTAGTGATGAGAAGTGTCACAAAGCCCTCCTTCGTAACTCGAGAAATTACTGCCGACATCACCTCCAGACCCCTACCACCTCAGCTCATAGCCACAGCAAAGTGGATGAGTAGCTACTATGCAACACCCCTTAGTCTGGTGCTATCAAGCATGTTGCCGCGTGGCATCGACAAAAAACGCCGCGAACGTGCCGCAACTATCAAACCACCTATCCGGGAACACAAGCACCTAACACCCAACGCCGAACAGCAAGCGGCGATCGACACCATAGCCAGCTCGGCCCAGACAACACACCTCCTGGTGGGCGTTACCGGATCCGGCAAAACGCTAGTTTATAAAGAACTTGCCAGACAAGCGCTGGCTCGTGGCCAATCTGCGATAATTCTTGTGCCAGAAATAGCACTAACCTCGCAGCTTGTCGATGAGTTTTTACAGGAATTCCCCGCACAGACCCTTCTCGCGCATTCACAGCAAACAGAAGCTGAACGGCATCAAACATGGCAGCAAGCGCTAGAAGCGACTACTCCTTTTGTGGTCATCGGTCCTCGATCTGCGCTATTTTTACCACTTGCGAGTATTGGTCTGATAGTCGTCGACGAGATGCACGAGCCGAGCTACAAACAAGAACAGTCTCCACGATATTCAGCCTTGCGTGTAGCCACCATCCTCGCAGGTGCACACAAAGCCCGGGTGGTGTTTGGTAGCGCCACGCCTCCTGTTGCCGAATATTATGCAGCCTCGCGCGCCCATGCCCCTATAATCACCCTGCCGAATCGCGCCCATGCACAGGCGCTGGCGCCAAACGTCATGACAATCGACATGACAAAACGCGGCAACTTCACACAACATAGATTCTTTTCAGATGCGCTAGTAGCTCGCGCAACTAAAACACTCTCTGCCGGCAAACAAGTACTACTTTTTCACAATAGACGCGGCAGTGCCGCAGTTACGCTATGCGAAAATTGTGGCTGGACGGCTGTCGATCCAGAAACAGGCACGCCCCTAACGCTCCATGCAGACCTCCATAAACTTGTAAGTCACATATCCGGTCATATCATACCCGTGCCCACCTCATGCCCCGAATGTCATAATAGCGATATCATTCACAAGGGCATCGGTACAAAGCTAATCGAGACAGAGGCTGCAAGAATATTCCCGAACAAAAAAATTGTTCGATTCGATGGCGATAGTGGCAAAGATCACTCTGTCGATAGTCGCTACAAGGAATTGTACGATGGCGACATAGATATTATCATCGGCACACAAGTTATTGCAAAAGGCATCGACCTACCCCACCTCGAGACCGTCGGTATCATACAAGCGGATGTAGGGCTTGGGCTACCTGACTTCACTTCAAGCGAGCGAACATTTCAGTTGATCGCACAGACAGTGGGTCGAGTAGGACGCACCGACGCCCCTACTTCTGTCGTCGTACAAACTTACCAGCCCGGACACGTCGCGATACTCGATGGGGTGCAACAAAATTACTTTGGGTTTTATAAGGCAGAGATCGACCATCGCAAACAGTATTCTTTCCCACCATTTTCGTACTTATTAAAATTTGTATGCGCATACAAGACAGAAGCCGCAGCGATCGCAAATGCGCGAAAGTTTACCCAGCTGCTACGCACTAAACTACTACCTCACGAAACGCTACTCGGCCCCACGCCAGCGTTTTACGAAAAACAAGCTGGCACCTATCGCTGGCAAATTACCGTGAGGTCACCAAAACGCGCACACCTCCTGGAACTCATAGCTGAATTGCCGGCGGGAGCACATTGGCAATATGAAGTCGATCCCATCAGTCTCTTGTCGTAAGCTGCTTGTGCTTACAATCCCCAACTGCTACTATGAAAGCACTATGAAACAGCGCCTTGGCTTCACAATTGTAGAGATTATTATCGTCATCACGGTAATCGCAATTCTTGCGACCATCGGTACAGTCTCATACTCAAGCATGCAAGTTCGTGCACGCGACAATGAACGGGTTGCTGATATCGATACTATGGCAGCGAGTCTCGAATCATACTATGAACGCTTCGGAAAATACCCCGACCAAGCGACTATCACCGGGAGTACGTTTATCGCGACAGAACTGCGCGTAACAGAAAGTGCATTGACCTCACCGGGCGCAGGTAGCGTATCCGCTCCGATATTTTCTTACATCTGGGGCGCCAGTGCCAACACTGCACAATACGGCTATATTGCATATCGTGATACGGGTACGGCAAACCAGTGTACGCTGGCAATCCACACATGTACGCGCTTCATCCTCTCTTACACACCGGAGCAAAGTGGGGTTCGCGTCAACGTAACTAGTAAATTCGGCAATTAATTCACCCCTGTCGTTTTTTTCAGTTGTATCGTACAATAGTTGGTAATGAAAAAAGAAAACGTAATTGCACTACCGAATCCGCATCTTCGCCAGAAGTCCGTTCGAGTACACGTAGTGACAGATGAGACGCGTGCATTGATTGAAGATCTTACGAGCGCCGCATTAGATTGGGAAGCATCACGACCACACGAGATCAGCGCAGCTATCGCAGCAGTGCAAGTTGACCATCTCGAACGTGTCGTCATCGTGAGAAGTGACTTTGACCACAAAGACAACACAGATTTTACAGCACTTATTAACCCAGAGATCATAAAATACGAAGGTGAAATAGTAGACGATTACGAAGGCTGTCTCAGCGTCAAGGAAGTGTACGGCAAAGTACCTCGCTACTCTAAAATACGAGTAAAAGCACTCGATACAAACGGTGACGAGGTTCGCATCAAAGCCGAAGGATTCCTTGCTCGTGTCTTGCAGCACGAGATCGACCATACAAACGGAATCGTTTTCATCGATCACATCAAAGATAACACCAAAGCGTTCTATCGCCTAGATGAGAACGGTGAGCTGGAGCCAGTTGACTATGATACAAAAATCAAAGACAATCCTATTCTTTGGTACTGAAGATTTTAGCGCATACACACTCGAAGCACTTATCGCCCACGGCTATACTATAGGCGCTATCATCACTAAGCCAGACACTCGACGTGGGCGAAATAAACAATTGTCTAAGCCACGAGTCAAAGAAATCGGCGAACAACACAACATACCAGTCTGGCAGCCCACAAAACTTACAGATATCACAGAAGATGTTAATAAATTTGACTCACCCACTGGTGTGTTGGTCAGCTACGGCAAAATTATCCCACAGCGAATCATCGACTTATTCACTCCTGGCATCATCAACATTCATCCTTCACTCCTACCTGCCTATCGAGGACCCTCCCCTATTGAGTCGGCTATTTTAAACGGTGACACGGAGACCGGCATCAGTATCATGCAGCTTTCTGCCGCGATGGATGCTGGGCCTGTGTATCTACAGGAAACTACTCCGCTCGAAGGTAGCGAAACTTCGCCAGAGCTCTACGCGAAATTTGGAACACGTGGTGCAGACTTGCTCACAAGCATATTGCCCGGGATACTTGACGAAACTATCCCTGCCGCACCACAAAATGATGCAGCCGCCTCCTACTGTCAACTCATCAAAAAAGAAGATGGCTTACTCGACTGGACACAAGAAACCGCAGAGCAAATTGAACGCAAAATCCGCGCATATGCGTACTGGCCTCAGTGTCGAGCTATGATTGGTGGTCTCGATCTTATTATCACGGCTGCGCACGCAGTACCTTCAGATTTGAACGCGCCTGGCACCTATAAAATAGATGTAGCCACCTCACTTCTCATAGTGAACACCAGAGAAGGCTCTTTATCTATAGACCAAGTAAAACCGCTTGGCAAAAAAGAAATGCCCATACAGGCATTTCTTGCAGGTTATAGCTCTCGGCTAGCTTAGTCCCTAAGTCGTTCATTTATCCAATTAATCGCCCTGATCAACTCAGGATTTTCATCTTCACTAGCTCCATCCGGGTGAGTTTCCGCAGCAGCTCGACGTGCCAAAGATTTATCAGTAATATCAGCGCCTTTCTGGCGTATGACAAGCTCATATACAGCTCGTGCCTGAGCAAGTATTTCAGGTGTAATACCCGCCGACCCTTCAGCCTCCACCCTGTTCGCCTCCACAATTGCGGTAAGCTTTGTGTTCATACTATCTATGCGCTCAGAAACTGCTCTCGCCTCAGTCTCGCGTGAATCTTCTGCCCCATCAGAGGCCTCGTTATCAGTCTCTTGATCAGCTGTGCTCGCCCCTGAAGTCTGCTCGGGTTGGACGACCGGCGAGCGTTCTGCAACCGGTTGAGTTGAAGTGTTTGCCTCGTTCATCGTGTAAAGCGTAGTTAAGAGTCCGGCCGTCTCCGCATCTGCACCATCATTCATCGCAAGCTCAGACGCTAGACGTAGCTGCTCTAGCTCACTCCCAACACCAGGAGACTCTGTACGTATCTGCTGTATGTAGCGTGCCGCATCAGCCCAACGTTCCGATGAAACATTTTGACTAGTGCCGATCCGAATATCAAGTAGTGGCCAACCAGCCTCACGAGCAATTTGGCGTTCGCGCGATTCAAGCGCAGGACGAGCAGATTCTCTTTCTGACGGCAAGCTCTCGCCGCGCACCTCAAGTTCTTTTGACTGAACTGGTGGTAGCTCGGGTTGCGACGGACGGGCTTCGATTTCACGCGGGCCTGGCTGTGGACTCGTCGGTTCTGGCGCACCTTCATTCCCCACTGTCGAAGGTGGCACTAAAGCTACTTCCTTAGAAGGTGGCGCCTCAACTGCAGTAGCTGCAGTATTTGGTCGACGCGCATTTCCAATGCGACTACGAGATGGTGACCACACTGCGGGTGGCACATCAAGCGATCTGTCGCCTTGAGCACCGGTGCGTATTTCATAGTCATAATGAACTGTCGGTACTTCACTTGTAGTGGTGAGCGTATTTGGTCCACCATCACCAGCGATAGACGCAGCCACATCTAGTGACTCACCTGATGATTGACCCCATGCCACATAGCCATCACCCTTGAACCCCCAAGTCCCGTCGTCTTTTTCATACAACATGTCAGCGTATGGCGGATCGATACTTTGCCCATATTCAAATACTTTATGAGAGTAGGTACCGTCCGGCTCTTTGAACGCCATACTGAACACATTATTTTCACTATTCGTCATATCGATCGAGGTCTCACCGCTAGTGGAGCCATCCATCGCCATCGTATCCCAGACACGTACGCTACCATCCATCTCACGAGCAAGCTGGCCACCTTGTTCATTTTGGTCAAATACTTCAGTATTGTTGTCAAACAAATTCACTTCACTAAAATGTCGCATTTCACCTGGATGAGCAGCAGCGTACTCACTGGCATTTACACTCGTAGTGACAGTCTCATATGTTGTGTCATTGTTTGCTATCACTTCGCTACCCTGTGATTTTAGTTCAGCGATGCGCTCAGGAGAAAGATTCTCTTGAATGTGTGTCACACTTACGTTGTCGCCACTATCAAACCCGTTGAGTATAGTATTGCTTGCGGCTTCCGAGTTGTTTCCGCCCCATGATCGTTCTATAAGCCCGGCACTGCTGCTGCTACCCGCAGCGATAACTTCTTGCATAAGTGAACCGGCAACCATAGAGAACGCTGCCGCTTTTGCACCCTTCTTAAGCGACTCTCTGCGACGATACTTTTGGAATGCTTCGTCTTTTGCAGAAATATCGCGCAACTTAACCTCATGGAACGTCGAGGATCGACTATCAAGCGCAGCGTCGACTGCATCGTAGCTGTCATACTCGTCAGATAATTCATCCGGGTTAATTCCTAGTGCTTCGATTACTGTTGTGTCACCTGCGTCAACCGCCTCGCTCAAAAGAGACTTAAGCTCAGCCTGAGATTGTGCAAGCCGCATACGGTCCTGAAGGTGCTTGGTGGGGTCGCCACTTTTTCCATGGTCAAAGAGGTCGATTCCTTCCGATGCAGATAGGTCTTTGAGCACCTGGATGTTTGCGAGTTCATCGAGAGAAGCTTTGATTGTTGCCTCATCAAACCCGTCTGTCTCAAGCTTTTCCTTGAAGGCGGTGAGGCTTTCAACCAATTTGTCAGCAGATACTCGCTCATGCTCAAACTCGGATAGCTCCTGCTCGCGCTTAGTGCTGTCAACGAACTCTTTACCACGAAATGTCTCACGTTCACGCCGAGCACGCTGTTTTTTAATATCCACGCTCTCTCGCTTAGCAGCCATAGCACCTATTACTACCGCCCCGCCGCCAAATGCAGCCACTTTCGCCAATGCTCCCGCACCTCTCGTTGCCAAGAATCCAGCGGCAGCAATACCCACGGCGGCAACATTGGACGGAATAATCTCCCCTATTCGAGTCCGTTCGTAACGATCTAGCCATTCATCCGTCTTGTTTTTATGCACTTCGGTACGCGCATCCGAGCGTGCCTCACCACGCATCAATTCAAATCCCTCTAAGACGTCTTCTATCGCTTCGCCGTGTTCAATACGCCCACGTATGGCGCGTGCCGCCTCGAGGTAGTTATCTTGCACAACCTCACCAGTAGCGGTACTTGCGGCGTTTTCGTGCATAAGCCTCTTCACCTCGGCGATACGCTCATTGAACTCATCATCGGTCATCGCAGGGCTATCTTCTGTTCCGGCACGCGCAAACTCAGTATACAGTGCCTTCGCAGCCACGGCCGCCTCATGGTCGTCCTCGAAAAACTCCCGGTCTTCTTTGGCACTCGTATCAATAGCTTCGTCGGACTCATTAAAAAACTGATTAAAAATGGCTTCGCTATATCTTTTTCGCGCATCAACATCAAACTCTTCGTCAACACTGTTTACATCCTGTGCCTGACGTATCTGTTCGCGTGTTTGATTGAGCACTTTGCGATGTGCCGCGTTGTAACCCCAGATATTGCGGGCAATACGCTTCGGATTCAGCAAGAAACGCTTACTATTCTCCTCCTTCATCCCTTCGACGCGTCGATCAGCAATATCATAGGCTTTTCGTTCAGCATTGTGGCTCAAATCGATATGCCCAACAACTATAGGCTCATGAGTCACTTCTTTCGTCGGCGCAGGAGGTAGCTCTTTCTGCTTTTTACGGCCTTCAATTTGCAATAGCCCCTGGGAATCACCTTGCAATTGCACTGTACTTTCCGCAGCCTCAACACGCACAAGATCCTTGCTAATTTCCCTCCCCAAAGGTTCAGCATGCGACTCATACAGCTCAACAGCCTGGGAAACTGCGCCTTTACCAAGTTCGTGCTGAATATGCGCCAGCTCCTCAGAACTTTTCTCTCGAACTTCAAGTTCACGAGAAGTAACCACCGCCACTTCCTGGCTCGGTCGACGAACCAACTCTCCACCGCGAGGCATCTGTTTTATGCCTCTCCTAGGTAATATGCACGAAACTGAGACATAGTGGTAGCTATAATTGCAGCACTATCGATACCTGTATCAGCTACAAACTGCTGCAACGCTTCACCAGTAGCACCCGGATCATCCATCAGTACATTGAATTGGTCGATCTGATCATCGCTCATAGCGTCGATTAACGCCCTATCAATCTGATGACGCAAATCTCGCACCAAATCATGGCGTAGTTGATTGAACACTTCCTGTGTCATACCTGATAAATTCTTATCTTTGAGCAATGTATCGACAAAGGGCGTAAGTTGATTTTCCATTTTTTCTCTTTTTTTATTTTTGAATCTATCTCCAAATGTAACATACAGATTAAAATTATACAACAAATTATAAATTCTTCTACCCACTAGAAGCACATGGCAAAACTAAAAGTGCCTCTCAGGCACTTTTAGTTTTGTTTCGGTAGATGAACGTGGCTAGACAGCCGCAGGCGGCTGTTGCACCGTTCCGAGAATTGCTTCGCGGTTTTGGGTAATTTCCGCCTTAAGCTCGTTCATAACTTGCGCCACAACATCTCGATAATTCGGCCTGTTTACTTCTAACCACTTGGTAGCCGCAAACTCAGAGCGTAAAGCCAAGTCATTTGGCTGTAATCCTGTCGCTTGCTGAATACGCTGGAAAATTGGATCAGCTGCATACTGCGGCGCATACGCCGCAAGCCATGCGTCAATCTTGTCTTGTTTGCGATCTATAATACCTTCAAACTCTTCGAGCTGGGCATCACTAAGACCCTCACTGAGTCGTACACCGACTCGCTCTTCGAGCGATGCATATACTTGCTCCAAAAAAGCTTGTTTCTGATCTGGTGGTAGCTGGTCTAGGCCTACATCTTGCAAAAATTTGTCATCTAGCTGAAACATTGAGTCTCCTTACGTATACGTTCTTAGGTCTATTATATACGACGTGTCTAGTTTTACCAATTAAAGCCCTTACGCCTAGCTTAGCGTACGTTTCACGAGTTCACGAGTGAAGAACTCAAGCTTATCACCCTCTTCAAGCAAGACCTTCTTGGTAATTTTGAGACTAAGGCCACACATGTCGCCCTCGAATACCTCTTTAACTTCTTGTTGCTGCCTTTGAACTTTCGTGAGTTCCATCTCAGCTAGTACTTCATCACCGCGAGTTGCGCGCGTAAGTAGTCCTGCCATAGCTTTGCCGTGCGTCACTTCACCACCGGCGATAATCTCTTCTTTGGTGGTGCGGAATACACCCTTAATCGTGAGTGTACCGATCTGTGTCTCCACGACTTCAGGCGCAAGTAGCGATTCCATAGATTCACGAGCATCGTCGAGCAATTCGTAGATAACCTTATAGAGACGAATCTGAACTTTGTCGCGAGCAGCTAGCTGTTTCACAGCAGGAGATAAATCGACGTTGAAGCCATAAATAATCGTATGCTCATCCGCAGCAAGGCGCACATCGTTTTCTGATATATTGCCTACACCGCTACCGATGATACGGAGCGTAACCGCGCCGTTAGTATCAACAAGTCGCAGACTATCCATCACCGAGGTTAGAGAACCTTGCACGTCGGCCTTAACAATCACGTTAAATGCCTCTGCTTCATGCTGCTGAGTCATCATCTTGAGGAGATCTGCGCCCGTCACGTTGGTACTAGCCGCAGCTTTCTCGCGCTCGATACGCGCCTGCTCAGACATCGCGCGAGCAATCTTTTCGTTTTTCACAACCACGAATGTATCACCAAATTGTGGCAGCTCTTTAAAGCCTGTCACCGTAACTGGTGTTGACGGGCCTGCGGCCTTGAGTGCACCGCCCTTGAAGTCGAGTAGCGTACGAACCTTACCGTATGTTGAACCTGCGACCATAAAGTGCCCCGGCTTAAGTTCACCCTGCTCAATAAGTAGCCCAACAACGGAGCCCTTGCCTGTTTCCATATGCGCTTCAATAACAAGACCCTGTGCAGGTACATCCGTATCCGCCTTAAGCTCTTCGAGGTCAGCAATGAGCAGCACGTTGTCGAGTAGCTTGTCGAGGCCAGCGCGTGTCTTGGCACTCACTTCTACCATAATCGTGTCACCACCCCACTCTTCTGGATTGAGATTATGCTCAGTCGCCAGCTGCGTCTTCACGAGTTGCGGATTGGCCGTCTCTTTGTCCATCTTATTAATAGCAACGATAATTTTAGCGTTTGCGTTACGGGCAAAACGAATTGCTTCGATAGTCTGCGGCTTCACACCATCATCCGCTGCCACAACTATAATCACGACATCTGTCAGCACTGCGCCGTGTTGACGAAGTGCTGCGAAAGCTTCATGACCAGGCGTATCAAGTAGTGTAATTGCACGGCCATCACGTACGGTCTGATACGCACTAATATGCTGCGTGATACCGCCCGCTTCACCTTCGGCGGTTTTGTTGTCGAGTACAGCATCAAGAAGACTTGTCTTGCCGTGATCAACGTGTCCCATAACTGCGACGATAGGTGGGCGCTCAGAAGCATTTGCCGATACTTCGTAAACAGGCCGGGTAACTACCTCCCCTTCACCTGTGTCAGCTTTGCGTTCAAGTTGTGCATCGATGCCGAGTTCTTCAACGATGATAGTAGCTGTTTCAAAATCAATACGTTGATTGATCGTGGCAGCGATACCATTTTTGAACAGCTCGCCAACGAGCGTCGTCACCGACAGATGCAGCGTCTCAGCAAGCTCGCCTACTGTGATTGAATCACCGATTGTGACGATTTTTTCTTGCATTGTGAAACTCCTTTCTGCCGAGTGACGTACTCGTGCGATGTATGGCTATAGTTGCCGTACGTTGTTATTTGGTCTTTTTGTCGCCGAGGCTAAGAGATATCTTGCGATTATCTTTATCGATATCGAGGATAACGAAATCTTTGCGTTCATTTAGCGTGAAGACTTTTTCTGGATCGGCATCATTGCCACCACCAAGTTCAGAGATATGAACAAGCGCTTCAATAGCTGGGCTGATCTGCACAAATGCACCAAATGGTGTGATGCGCGTCACAGTGCCTTCAACTTTGTCGCCCTTTGTAAACTTATCTACTTCGGTCAACCATGGATCTTGTGTAAGCTGTTTCATACTAAGGCTAAGGCGGTCTTTATCGATAGCGATAATCTTCGCTTCGATGGTCTGACCGACTTTCACGTAGTCAGATGGGTTGTTTACACGTTCCCAGCTGATTTCCGAAATATGAATAAGCCCTTCGATACCGTCGACATTGACGAATGCGCCGTAGTCAACTACGCCAGTTACTACACCAGTTACCGCGTCACCTATAGCAAGTTTCTCGAATCGTGCTGCGAGGCCGTCTTTGACTGCTTCTTTTTCAGAAAAGATCAGCTTGTTGGCTTTGCGGTCGGCATCGAGAATGCGGACATTGAGGTCTTTACCGACGAGACTATTAAGGCGTTGCAAAATCTCATCCTTATCGCTTGAGCCGACGCGTGGATAATGCTCTGCAGATAGCTGTGATACAGGCAAGAAACCGCGAACACCTTCGTATTCTACGAGCAGACCGCCACGGTTTGCATCGTATGGTGCGACAGAAATAATTTCGCCAGCTTCAAGCTTGACTGCAACTTCTTCCCATCCGCGATCTTTTGCGGCTTTGCGAAGACTCAGTAGTGACATACCGTTATCGAGTTCTGTATCGACAACGCTAGCCGTTACTTCGTCGCCTTCAGCAAGGCTACGAGAGAAACCTACTTCACGACGTGGGACATATCCAACGCCCTGAGCGCCAAGATCAATAAGCACTTCGTGTTTCTTTACGCTTAATACTGTACCAGTGGTAACTTCACCGGCTGTGAGCTGCTTAGCACCGGCATCGGCGCCAGCGAGCAGTTCATCCATGGTAATAGTGGCTTGTGCCATAATGTGATGTGACAAACGAAACTACCTACGAGAGAGGTAGATCATCCATCATTCTCCTTCCTTACGTTGCTATTTTCTAGATCTTACAAAAAGACTCTAAAACTATATACCATTGTACCTCAAGAGATAAGATTAGTCAAAACTAGCCGCGACGGCCAAAGTGGTAGTAAAAATAGCCTGCACCAAGGATTGCCGTAAGGCCTATCACCATACTGAGCGTATCTTCAACCGGCCCAGTGGTTGGCAAATTATTCGCCGATTGTGCCACGGCGCCACCAGTGCGAGCCATTGGACTTGCAGCTGCTGCGGCTTGCTGCTGTGCAGTCTCCGCGGCCTTCTCATCCTCGGCTTGTTTTTTAGCGGCAGCGTCCGCGGCAGCCTTATCTTCAGCGGCTTTTTTGTCAGCTGCCTCTTTTTGTGCCTGCTGTTGCTTTTCTTCTTCAGTTTGTTTGGGAGGATTAGATTCAGCATCACCACCTTGTGTCTGAGGTGCCTCGGTAATTGGACGTGTAGCTATTTGTTCGCCACCGCGGTTTTGGGCCACGATAATTGCACCGATAGCAACCACAGTCAACAACACACCTACTATCACGTAGACTATTGCTGAACCCGACTGTCGCTGTGCTGAATACTGCATCTTCTCTATCACCTTCCTCACACTAAAGTACTTTGCTATATTATACTCTATTTTACTATAATATGCAAGATTTTTAGCCGTTCTGCTCCTCTAAACTATGCTACACTAGATTACATGATAGTGACGGTGGATACTGGAGGGACAAAAACGCTTATTTCGTCTTTTACGAAGGCGGGTAAAATTGGTAAACAAATTGTCTATCCCACCCCCCATGACCCCATCAAATACACGCAGCTCCTAAAACAGACTCTCGAGGCAGAGTATGCTGACAAAAAAGTTGATATTATCGTCATCGCGCTACCTGGGATCATCGATCAAGGTGTTGCACGTTGGTGTCGCAATCTTGGCTGGAAAAATTTTGATGTGCGCAGTGCACTAGGGTCAATCCTCGGTGGAGCACCGATTCATGTTGCAAACGATGCCAATCTTGCAGGCCTTGCAGAGGCACGACTACTTGACCCTGTGCCAGATTTCGCGCTCTACGTCACTATTAGCACGGGTATTGGGACGGGGTTCATCTCTCGTGGCCATATCGATCCAGGCCTTGAGTCAAGCGAGGGAGGTCATGCGCTCGTAGAATTCGACGGTAGAGTCCGTGAATGGGAAAGCTTTGCTAGCGGTCGCGCAATCAAAGAGACTTACGGCAAGTTTGCGCGTGATATCAAAAGCAAGCGCGCCTGGAACCATATCGCCGATCGCATCAGTAGAGGCTTTTTGGCAGTTATTCCAATCACTCAGCCAGACGTCATCATCATCGGCGGCAGCATTGGCACTTATTTTGATCGTTTCAATACTCAGCTAGTAAAGCTTCTCGATGAACGCCTACCCCCGCACATCGTTCGTCCATCTTTTGTTCAAGCTCGTCATCCAGAACACGCCGTCATCTACGGAGGTTATTACTATGCCTGCGATATCCTCGCTAGTACACCAGCTCGCAAATAACTACCCATCTCTCATATTTACGGAGGGGAGAATAGCACGTTGGTCATCCGAAGAAGCTACTGTCTACTATAATCCACGAGAACCGCACGCAGAATGGGTACTACTTCACGAAACAGCCCATGGGATACTGGGGCACGCTAACTACACTCGTGATATCGAACTCTTGCGACTTGAACACTCAGCATGGCATCATGCCACCACTGTGCTCGCGCCACAATTCGACATCGTCATAGAGTCAGAATTTGTCGAAACCCAGCTAGACACCTATCGCGACTGGCTCCACGCCAAGAGCACATGCCCTTCCTGTCAAAGCAACGGATTCGAACAGCACAAACACCAGTATCACTGCCCCCACTGCCAGACAAATTGGCAAACAAATACCGGCATAGATGTCGGTGTGCAGCGTGTTGTCGCCCAACAAAAATAACCTCTCATAGCGAGAGGTTATTTTTTATACAGGTAGATACTATGCTGCTTTTGCAGTCTCTACAGCATCTTTTTTACGGCGACGTGAAATACGTCCACCCTTGGCACCAGCAATACGTGCTAGCTCAGGGTTGGCGGCGAAGCCACCGGTACGACCCTTTACGCCGCCCATAGCACCGATACGTGCATAAAAATCTTTACCGTGTTTTGCTTTGTTGGTTGCAGCAGCTGCTTTGCCGCCTTTAACTGTTCCTGCCATCGCTGGTAGTTCTCCTCATAATTAAAAAGGTTTCCACATGACTAATGTAGTGAAAACCCTCGCTTATACCTCACACGTGATATGTGTACGTTTTGAATATAACATAGCTTGAGCTTTTTGTCAACATTTACAATAAGCGTTTTTGTTGTGAAAAAACCATTGCACTTATGCATGCTATGCGATATTATGAATATAAGTTCAGCAATGAACTAACAGTGGCACCTGTTAGGATGTATACAAACACAGATACATTCCACCACAAAAAAATGACCCGATCTGCGAGATGGGTCATTTTTTATACGAGATAGTCACGTTCCTACTAGCTATCGTACTCAACTTACCGCCGTGACAAGCCCGCCATAACTCGCATGCCACAGGAGAGGGCCTCCGAGCTCTCCTGTGGCATGCAGGATACCGTTTTCGTTACAGGAAAAGAGTACCTGCATTCCTGTGCCCGTACGTTGCTTACAAGTAGCTTTACCTCAAGGGCTTTTCTACAAAAGCTTGCGTATGTCGTTTTATTTAACACGGCTAGCGGATATATCTTTTAACTACTAAGTACTTGAGCTGCCACATCATAAGTAACATCAGGCTGTTATGTTCAATAGAAATTTCAATAGAAAAAGAGAGCCCTATTAGGACTCTCTTCTTATAATTCGGCACCGTGCTAGTTTCCCACTTGCGCAGTATAATCGCCGCTGATGAGCTTAACTTCTGTGTTCGGAATGGGAACAGGTGTTTCCTCACCGCCATGGGCACCGAAGTAAGGCTTGAGACGCTTTCTAGTCGATATAACAACGCTAGGATGGTTCTCGAAACCTTGCTTCGATGTCCAAACGGACACGAGTGCTTGCCATTTTGTGAAAATACGAGTCTATTGATTGACTGTGTATTTGGTGTTGCTTTACACCAATTACTAGTTAAGTCTACCTCATCACCTCTGTTAATGCAAGCATTAACATTGATGATAAGGACATAAAAAGGCAATGGGACTGTTAGTATGCTTCAGCTACACATGTTACCATGCTTCCACCTTGCACCTATCAAACTGATAGTCTTTCAGTGTCCTCATAGGGAAATCTAATCTTGAAGTTGGCTTCGCGCTTAATATGCTTTCAGCGCTTATCCATTCCGAACGTAGCTACTCGACAATGCAGCAGGTGGCCACAATCGATACACCAG